>JBAQJU010000023.1:0-6737 GCA_049300475.1 Terriglobales bacterium
AATCCCACATCACGACAGGAGCACGCGCAATGGCTGTAAAGGTAGGGATCAACGGCTTCGGCCGCATCGGACGCAACGTCTTCCGCAGCGCAATCGGCAACCCTGACATCGAATTCGTCGCCGTCAACGACCTCACCGATCCTAAGACGCTCGCTCATCTTCTCAAGTACGATTCCATTCTTGGCAACCTGCCCAATACGATTACGGCCGGCGCCGACAGCATTTCGATCGACGGAAAGACCATCAAGGTTTTCAAAGAGAAAGATCCTGCCGCCCTGCCCTGGGAGTCGGTTGGCGCACAGGTCGTCATCGAATCCACCGGCCGCTTTACCGACGCTAACGATGCGAAAAAGCATCTTCGCGGCAGTGTGAAGAAGGTCATCATCTCCGCGCCCGCCAAGAATGAGGATTTCACGGTCGTGCTCGGCGTCAACGAAGACAAGTACGATCCTGCCAAGCACCACGTGATCTCGAACGCTTCCTGCACCACCAATTGCTTGGCCCCGGTGGCCAAGGTGATTCAGGATCATTTCAAGATCATCAGCGGCACGATGACGACCATCCACTCCTACACCAACGATCAGGTGATTCTGGACTTCCCACACAAAGACCTGCGCCGGGCCCGCGCCGCCGCACTCAACATGATCCCGACAACGACCGGAGCCGCCAAGGCGGTGAAGCTCGTCATCCCCGAGCTCGCCGGAAAGCTCGACGGCTTTGCGATGCGCGTGCCCACACCGAACGTCTCGGTCGTCGATCTGGTTGCGCTGGTGGAAAAGAAGACCAGCAAAGAAGAGGTCAACGCCGCCCTCAAGCAAGCCTCCGAGTCTGGCCCGTTGAAGGGCTACTTGGGATATGAGGAAGAGGAGCTGGTCTCCTGTGACTTCAAGGGCGACGCGCGATCCTCGATCGTTGACGCGAAGATGACGCTGGTGGTCGGCGGCAACCTGGTCAAGGTCATCTCCTGGTACGACAATGAATGGGGATACTCCTGCCGCGTGCGTGACCTGATCAAGTACATGGCCGGGAAAGGGCTGTAACTTGTAGCGTCGGCGCCTCGCCGGCCAAGGCCAATATTTGGAGACGGATCGAACGGCTCCACGGCTTCAAGAGAAATTCACGGAGCTAAAGCGCCGAATGCGAACAACTAGCGAAGAATACTCGACGACGGTTAAGGAAGCCCCCATGCCCAAACTTTCTATTCGCGATCTTCCACTCAATGATCATCGCATCTTCATGCGCGTGGACTTCAACGTCCCGCTCGACAACGGCCGCGTTATGGATGACACGCGCATCCGCGAAACGCTGCCTTCGATCGAGTACGCTCTGCGCCATGGTGCGCGCCTCATCCTCGCTTCGCATCTCGGGCGACCCAAGGGCAAGCCCAATCCAAAGATGAGCCTGAAGCCGGTCGCCGAGCGCCTGCGCATGCTGCTCGATCGCGAATTGTCGCGCGGCGAGAACGTCGGTTTCTGTCCTGAGTGTGTTGGCCCAGAAGCCGAGGAAGTCGCCCTCAAACTAGAAAAGGGACAAGCGCTGCTGCTCGAGAATCTGCGCTTCCACGCGGAAGAAGAGGCGAATGATGAAGGCTTCTCCAAGCAGCTCGCCAAGCTCGCCGAGTACTACGTCAATGACGCGTTCGGCACCGCCCACCGCGCGCATGCTTCCACGGTGGGCATCACCAAACATCTTCAGAAATCCGCCGCCGGGCTTCTTATGGAGAAGGAGTTGCAATACCTCGGCCGCGCCCTGCAGAATCCCGAGCGGCCGTTTGTTGCGATTCTGGGGGGCGCCAAAGTCAGCGACAAAATTGGAGTGATCCAGAACCTGCTCAACAAAGTCGACGTGCTCATCATTGGCGGCGGCATGGCCTACACTTTTCTGAAGGCGCAGGGGCAGGCGGTCGGCAAATCGCTGGTCGAAGAGGACAAACTCTCCCTGGCCAAAGATCTTCTGCAGCAGGCCAAGGCGCACAAAGTCAAGTTTCTGCTGCCATCGGACCATGTGATCGCCGACCGCGTCGATGCCAGCGCGCTGACAAAAATCGTTGGGCCCAGCCAGCCGATCCCGGACAACATGATGGCCCTCGACATCGGCCCGGAGACCATCGAAACTTTCTCGGATGAGATCGCGCGGGCGCGAACCATCGTGTGGAACGGTCCGATGGGAGTCTTCGAAATGCCTCCATTCGCTAAGGGCACGAACAAAATCGCGCACGCGGTGGCCGACAATGCCGGAGCAACGACCATCGTGGGCGGAGGAGATTCAGTGGCCGCCGTAAAGGCCGCGGGAGTGGCCGACAAGATCACCCACATTTCAACCGGTGGCGGGGCCTCGCTGGAATTTCTCGAAGGGCAAAAGCTGCCGGGAGTGGAAGCGCTGACGGATAAGAGGTAGGTTTTGGGCTCCCTGCCGCTGCCAGTTCTACAGCACGGGCGAGGCGTCCGCCACCACCGCCGGCGGGGCGCCGGCGCTACGGTCTGCAATGACTGATTTCGCAGCAAGACTCACGTTCGCCAACGGCAAGACGCTCGAACTTGCCGGTCCCGCCGACATCACCAAGGAGACGACCGAGGCCATCGTCAACGCGGCCAACTCTTCCCTGCTCGGCGGAGGCGGCGTCGATGGCGCGATTCATCGCGCGGGAGGCCCATCCATCCTCGAAGAGTGCCGGCGCATCGTAGGCAAGATCGGCTCGCTGCCCGCCGGAAAAGCCGTCATCACTACCGGAGGCCGTCTGCCCGCGAAATACGTCGTCCACACCGTTGGGCCGATCTATCGCGGAGGCAAGCAGCGTGAGGCCGAGACTCTTGCCAGTTGCTATCGCGAGTCGATCCGCATCGCCGACGATCACGGCATCCGCTCGCTGGCCTTCCCTTCCATTTCCACCGGAGCCTACCGCTATCCGATTCATGAGGCTGCGGAAGTCGCCGTGCGAGCCGTCTTTGAACATCTTCCGCACGCGACCCATCTTGAGAGTGTCCGCTTCGTTCTCTTCAGCGCGCCTGATTGCAACGCTTACGTCCGCGCTGCCGAAAAGATTTCTCGTGGCGATTCGGAGAAAGCCGCTATCTTCGAGAATGGCGATTCGAACCATGTCCGCATTTGACATCCGTAACGTAACGCGTTACGGTACTGGATGATCCGGTCGATTCGCCACCGAGGTCTGAAACGCCTTTACGAAGAGGCCGACTCGCGCGGAGTAATCGCCGAACACGTCGTTAAGTTGCGTGACATTCTCGTGCGGCTCGACGCCGCCCGGGCTGTAGGTGACCTGGATCTACCCGGCTTTCGGCTGCATCAGCTCAAAGGCGAGAGGAAAGGCTTTTGGTCCGTGACAGTTCGCGCCAACTGGCGAGTGATTTTCCGCTTCGCCGACCATGAGGTGTTCGACGTTGATTACCTGGACTACCACTGAAGGAGGTTGAGCCATGCCGATGAAGAACCCACCGCACCCCGGCGGCTTTGTGCTGCGACAGTGCATTGAGCCTTTGGGCTTGACTATCACCCAGGCGGCTGCCGCCCTCGGCGTGACGCGGACCACTGTATCCGAACTCGTAAACGAAAAGCGCGGCATTTCTCCGGAAATGGCCGTGCGGCTGTCCCAGGTATTCGGCGGCAGCGCCGAAAGCTGGCTGGTGCAGCAGGCACAGTACGACCTCGCCCGCCTCGACACAAACCACCTAAAGCTCAGGCGATTGCAATTGGTTTAGTCCAGATCATACTCACTATTCTTTTCAGAAAGGTCCTCATGAGAAAAAAGCTGATCGCCGCCAACTGGAAGATGTACAAAACCCCCGCGCAGGCCCAGGATTTCTTTCGCGAATTTCTGCCGCTGGTCAAGGATCACGAGCGCGACGAAATCGTCGTTTGCCCGAATTATCTCGCCATCGACGTCGCCGTGCACGCCACTAAAGGCACCCGTGTCGCGATCGGCGCGCAGAATCTGCACTGGGAAAAAGAAGGAGCCTACACGGGCGAGATCTGCACCAGCATGCTGGTCGCCGTCGGCGTCACGCACGTCATCATTGGACACTCCGAACGCCGACAATATTTCGGCGAGACTGATGACACTGTCAATCTCAAGCTCAAGTCCGCGCTCGAAGCCGGACTCGTCCCCATCGTCTGTGTCGGTGAAGTTCTCGAAGAGCGCGAAGCCGGCCTCACCGACGATGTTCTCCGCCGCCAATGCCTGCGCGCCTTCAACAAGGTTTCCGCCAAGAAAGCCGCGGCGCTCGTCGTCGCCTACGAGCCCGTTTGGGCCATCGGCACCGGAAAAACCGCGACGCCTGAGATCGCCGCCGACGCCCATGGCATCATCCGCAGCGAAACCGCGCAATCGTTCGGCCAGGAGTTCGCTGACCATCTCCGCATCCTCTACGGCGGCTCCGTAAAGCCCGATAACGCCCACGTTCTGATGACCACGGATGGTATCGATGGCGCGCTGGTCGGCGGCGCGTCGCTTGATCCCAAGTCCTTCGCAGCAATCGTGCAGTATTAGCTTGAAGCGGCAGGTCCGCCCACCGTTGGTGTTGTCAGCTCTTAGGTTTTCTAAGTGTCGGCAAAAAGCGCAAACCACAGAGGACACGGAGGTATACAGGCCCCCCCGATGAAGTCGATCCGTGAAATCATCCTTTCCTTTTGAATATGCCTATTACATTGCGAGAGCGTGGCGGATAGGTTTTCGCTTCATCGCCCCAACGGTATTCGGTGTGATCGCCGACTCGATCCGCGACTCCGACCAATTGATAGTGGCTTCCCAGATAATTATCGGCCCAGGCAGTAAAAGCCAGGGCTTGGGGTGAGCCCTCCTGCGCCAACCACGATACACGCGTATTCACAGCTACCACGAATTGTGGCTGCGCCGACCGGATTTCGTCGATCATCTGCCGCTGCATTTCGAATGCATATTTCTGTTGCTCCATCAGGCCGTAGACGTAGATGAATCCAGTCGCGGAGTGCCGCTTCGCATAAAAGTAAATTTCCGGCTCCGAACCGAATACCGCGATCCGATCGCTCGCGGAACTGTGGTCGTCAATATAGCGGGCGATCTCGACCGCTTCCGGAAAGGGGTTGGGTCCGTACAGCTTCTGAGTAGCCAGGATTGGATCGCGTTCGAAAAGGAACACTCTCTGCTGAAAGACCGAGAAGCCAGCAACAACGGCAAAAAGGAGAAGAGGAATTGCACGTAAGACGATTCCGCGTCCGGCGCGGGCCAGCCCTTGCGTCACCGACTCAACGGCGGTGCCGGACAGGAGTGCGACGGCTGGCAGCATCAGAATGAAATAGTGTTCGCGGAAGAAAAATCCGGGGCAGACCGCCAGAAATGAAAACAACAAGAAGCCGCTCATAAAGCTGGCATGAGCGCGGATCTCGCGGTCCCACAGCAGTGCAGTCAATCCTAGCGCTGCCATGATCCATACACCGATGGAAGGGGCGACAATCGCCGGGAAAATTTCCGCGAACCTCAGGGCTCCGACAGAAACACTGGTCTCGGATCCGTACGCTCGGGCATAGGTAAAAACCCAGAACCAGAAAGTCCTGAATACGCCCGCGTACAGAAGGATGAGACAAGTCAGGCCGAACGGTAGAATCACGCCTGCTACATACCAGCCAACTCTCGACATCAGGCTTCTCCAGCGGATGGGCGGCGGCCACTCGCTGCAAAGAAGGTACAGTCCGCCGAAAACTGCAAAGACAATGCCCGGCTGCTTCATGAGGAAGGCGAGTCCCAGCAGGACGCCGCTGGCAAACAGATGCGAGCTTCGCCGGGTTTCAATGGCTTTCAACAGGACGAGGATCCCGGCCAGCGCGAAGAACACGACAAAGTGCGTCGCATGGGCGGCAAAGCCCAGCACCGAAAAGCTGGTGGAAAGAAGAGCGTAGGAAGCCCCCGCCACGAAGCCAGCCAGCCGTCCAGATAAACGGGCGGCCAGGATGTAAACGAGCAAGCTTGTCGCTGCGTTCATTAGAAGCAAGCCGATATGAATTCCAGCGGCCGTCTGTCCAAAAAGAGCGAGAATGATCGCGTACGCGGCCGCCGTGCCGGGAAGCTTCATGGTGTAGGCAAGCTTGTAGGGAGGGATGCCCTGTAGCATGAGCTGACCCATATAGGCATACTCTCCCTCGTCGCGCTCCAACGGCATGTTGCGCAAGCGGAACCGGATCACGCCAAAGAGAGCAATCACCAGCAAGAGCAATGCGTACGAGAGATACCTGGCAGTAGCGGCGTTTGTGCGCATCCGGTTGTTCCCGCCGCTGCTTGGCTACGCTATGGCGGATTCTCTGGGATCGTACTTAGAAACGCGGCGGCGGAAAAGTGCTAGAAGAGACTCCTGATCTGCTGTGGTTCGTGTTTTCCTGAGGCGAGGTGGTAGTCGGAGCGGCGTTCCTGCTTAACCGTCACACGACCCTGTCATCGATCGAGGCTGGAGGCTTTGAGTTTCTACGCGGCTTTCGATTCGTCGCACACCCGCTGATAGTACTCGCGTCCGCGTTGATAGCCTCGCGTGTACGCTTCTTCAAGTTCTACGCCGGGATATTCTTCTAAGCCTGCTTCGGAATCGTCGCAGGCTTCCCACGCGCTGGCTTGAAGATCATACCCTCGCGCGCCTTGCCGTTCATGACCACCAGCAGAGGCTCATCAAAACGCAGGTGGCGCACGCATCCTGACTCTTCCGCGGCGGGCTGGGCGGTCAGCCATGCCCAATCGACCGAGCCTTCGCCCGCGTCGGGAT
>JBAQJU010000024.1:0-22077 GCA_049300475.1 Terriglobales bacterium
GGGTAGCAGCGTGCTCAGCAGCCAGTTCAACGTCCGCAATTCGCCCAGCCGAGCCAGATAGAACGCGAGCCCAAGCGTGGCGACGCCCACC
Source organism: Terriglobales bacterium (assembly GCA_049300475.1). GTDB lineage: Bacteria > Acidobacteriota > Terriglobia > Terriglobales > Acidobacteriaceae > Acidiflorens. The sequence continues at coordinate 92 of JBAQJU010000024.1, forward strand.
AGCATCGGCGCGGCGCGTGTGCCCCGCACCAGCATCAGGAACTGGTAGATCAGGAACGCGACCAGCACAATGTCCACGATCGAAGTAAACGAGATTTGTGGCCACGTGATTGCTGCCGTCACTCCATCCCTCACTCAGTAGCTGCAGTGCGACCATTTTAATGCACTCGCCTCACTGTCGGCCTCCATTTACGATTCGCTGGCCTCGGTATTGGTCACACGCGCGCGAACTCGTCCACGCGCCAGGCGAGCTGAAATTTGATCTCCGGCAGCCAGACGGGCCGCATCCGTTACCAGTTGCCCATTTCCGTCGAACACCAGCGCATATCCGCGATTCAGGATGGCAACCGGCGAAAGCGCTTCGAGACTTGCCGTCCGCCGATCAAGCGCGGCCCGTCCTGCCAGCAAACGCGCGCGCGTGGCCGCAGCCAGGCTCGCCACGCCGGTTTCGAGTTGACGACGCATCGCAACCAAGCGGCGGCGCGCGTCATAGTGGCGTACCGCGGCGGAAACGACTTCCAGACGCCGGCGGCTAAGCTCCAGAAGGTGCAGTTGTGCCTTTTCCAGGCGAAAGCGCCGTTCATCCAGCTTTTGTTGCCCGCGATGGATGCCGTCCATCATGCTGGCAAACGCCCCGTGCTGCGCAAGTTCGGTCAGCTCCTGGCGCGCCATCAGCAGACGGTAGCGCACCGCGCGCTCCAGTCGCCGATCCAACTCCTCCGCTTGCGCCTCGATCTCCTGCCGTGACCGGATCACCAGCTCCGCCGCCGCTGACGGTGTGGGCGCCCGCAAGTCGGCGACGAAATCGATGATCGTGAAGTCGGTCTCGTGTCCGATCGCAGAGATCACCGGAATCTTCGATTCCGCCACCGCCCGCGCCAGTCCTTCATGATTGAACGCCGCCAGATCCTCCGCCGACCCGCCGCCGCGCGCGACGATGATGACTTCAACTCGATTTGCCGGCTGCGTCTTGCCGTGGAAATAGCGCAGCCCGGCAATCACCTCGCCCGCCGCCGCGTCGCCCTGCACCTGCGCCGGATATATCAGCACATTGGCCGAGTGGTGCCGCCGCGCCAGGATGTTCAGAATGTCGCGCAGCGCCGCGCCCTGCGGAGAAGTGATGATGCCGATTCTCTGCGGCAGCGAAGGGATCGCTTTTTTCCGTGACGCCTCAAACAGTCCCTCCGCTTGCAGCCGCGCCTTCAGTTGTTCAAAGGCCAACTGCATCGCGCCCGCTCCCTGTGGCTCCATGAAGTCGGCGGAGATCTGCAACTCGCCGCGCTCTTCATACACCGTGATCCGGCCGCGCACCGTCACGTGCAGCCCATTTTCCGCGCGAAAGCGCAGCAGCTTAGCCGACGACCGAAACATCACCACCCGAATCTGCGCGCTTTCCTCCTTGAGCGTGAAGTACAGGTGGCCTGAATCTGGAATGCGAAGGTTCGAAATCTCGCCTTCCACCCAGCAATCGGAGTACTCCCGCTCGATGTGCGAACGCACCGCGGCAACCAGCGCCCGCACCCTCCAGATGCGGCGCTCCGGAGGACGAAACTGGAACCCGAGTTGATCGGACGTCTCCATAGACTGCGAGGTGATTACTCAGCTCGAACTTCTTCGGCTGTCTTGACCGGCACGATGCGCGCGACGCGCGCCATGACCTTCCTGTTTTGCTCGGATTTCTTCAGATCGTAGGCAGCCTGCAATCGCATCCACACCTCCGGCGAGCCGCCAAACAGGCGCGCCACCTTCAGGCACATGACGGCAGACAACGGTTTCCGCCCCGCCAGAATGCCGTGAAGCATCTGCCGAGATACGCCCAAAGCCTTGGCAGCGGCCGTCACCGACAGTCCGACCGAGGGCAGGATATCTTCCTTGATAATCTCGCCCGGATGGACAGGCGGCAGGCCGTTCCTTTTCTCCATGCCTTCCTCCCTAATGGTAGTCTTCAAAGTCCACATCCAAAGCGTCTTCCCCCAACCACCCCAAAGTGATCCGATAATTCCCGGTCACGCGCACCGACCAGCGTTTCGGGCTGCCTTTCAGGCCGTGGAAGTGAAAGCCCGCGATGTTCAGATCCTCTGGCTGCCTCGCCACCTCCAGCAATTGCAGGATGCGCACGCATTTCCTCACATGATCGGCGCCGATCCGGCGGGTTCTACCCGTGCGGCGAAGCTCCTCCAGGCCCTTGTGCCGGAAGCCCTTGATCATTCGCGTAGTGTAAATCAAATAGTTGACATATGTCAACTAAATAGTTGTCTCTATTGCGCCGAAAATCCAGCGCGTAGCACCGATAACCTGCAGGATGCCGCACTACCGCCTGATCCGCCCAATCAAAAAAAGAACAATCGAGAGCACAACGCTAATCAGAATGGAACTTGCGAGCGGGAAATAAAACGTGGTGCTCTTTCCCCGATACACAAAGTCGCCCGGCAGCCACCCCAACGGCATACCGGTGCGCCCCAGCAGCATCACAATGCCGCCAATGACCACGAGCGCAATTCCGAGAACGACCAGCAACCGGCCCATCTCCGCCATGCTTCGAGTTTAATCCACCCGATGCTTCTGCATTGTTAGACTGAAACCAGCGATGACGATCCTCGAAACGCCTCGCCTCACGCTCCGCGAACTGAAATTCGAAGACGCCGATGCCCTCGCCCGCATCCTCTCCGATCCCGAAACCATGCGCTATTATCCTGTGCCTTACGACCGCACAGGAGTCGAGCAGTGGATCGCCCGCAATCGCCAGCGCTACCAGGAAGACGGCGTCGGCCTCTGGGCCATGGTCCTGAAATCGGCGGGCGAACTCATCGGCGATTGCGGCATCATCCGCCAGGAAGTCGAAGGCCAGTACCTCTACGAGATCGGATACCACCTGCGGCGCGACTTTTGGGGCCAAGGCCTTGCCACCGAAGCCGCCATCGCCTGCCGAGACTGGGCATTCGCGCACCTGAAAACCGATCGCCTGATCTCCCTGATTCGCCCGGAAAATCTTCCTTCCCGCCGGGTTGCCGAGCGCAACGGGATGGCGATCTGGAAAGAGATAAACTGGCGCGGCCTGCAGACCTATGTGTATGCGGTGGAGAGATCCCAAGTTCTTCCGCCGAACACGTTAACCCAATGTTCAAAATCGGTGAGCTAAACTCGTATCAGACCGACGTGGGCGATGCGCAAAGCCACTATTCTCTTTAATCCCAACTCCGGCCGCCGCGGCAAAAAGCGCGACGCCGAACTCGACCGCGCCATTGGCATCATCCAGTCGGCGGGCATTCACACCGAGCTGACGGTCTGCCGCTCCAGCCAGGAAGCCACGGTCCACGCCCGATTTGCGGTTGCTGCAGGCAGTGATACCGTTTTCGCCTGCGGAGGCGATGGCACTATCCACGATGTTATTCAAGGATTAGCCGGCACTCCCGTCGCCCTGGCCATTCTCCCCTTCGGCACCGCCAATGCGCTCGCCCACGATCTCGCCATTCCACTGCGCCCCAGCGCCGCCGCAAGCGCGCTCGTGAAGGGCGCCGTCCGCCGTATCCCGCTTGGCCGGATTGAATACCACGATTTCGCCGGACAGGCTTCGGCCCGCTATTTCACCGTCGCCGCAGGTATCGGTGTCGACGCGCACCTCTTTTACAAGCTCACCGCCGAACTCAAGAATCGCTCCGGCATGGCCGCCTACTACCTCAAAGCCTGGAATCTTTGGGCAACGCATCGCATGCGCCGCTTCGAAGTCGAATACTCCAACGGGAGCAGTCACAAGCAGCAGGCCCTTCTCACAGAGTTGCTCGCCGTGCGCATCCGCTTTTTCGGCAACGTCCTTCGCGAGTTGGTTCCGGGAGCTCATCTCGACTGCCCCGACCTGCGCACCGTTATGTGCCGGACTGCCAGCCGCAATGCCTACCTGCAATATGTAACCGCCGCTGTCCTCGGATGGCGCGGGCGCAAAGTGGCCGGCATCGACCTCGTCAACTGCTCTGAACTCACCTGCCGCGTGCCCGAGCAAAGCAATGCCGCCGACCGCGTTTACGTCGAAGCCGACGGAGAACTGCTCGGCCGCCTCCCCGCGCGCATGACCATGGAACTAGATGCCCTGTCTCTGGTCGTGCCGCTCACTGGAAAATGAGAAACCGCTGTGTTGCAGATTGTTGCCGATTGTCCCGACACGGAGTTCGGTTTTACCAGGCAAATACCATAGTCAATACCAGTCTCATATATGGTAAAACAAGGAATGGCGACTGTGCGCAAGATCACTATCGAGGTACCGGAGGAGCTTCTCAGTAAGGCTCAGCGAGCCAGTGGCGCGGGCATCACACAAACGGTCCGTACTGGCCTTCAGCTGGTCGCGGCCTCGGAGGCTTATGCTCAACTGCGACGCCTTCGAGGCAAGGTGCGCTTCAGCCGCAGGCTGTCCGAATTGAAAGCGGACCGGTAATCGCCTCTTCAATCACCGTTATTCAATGATTGCTATTCAATGATCGTTATTCAATGATCGCGGCCGACACAAGCACCTGGGTCGCCTTCCTGGAAGGCAGTGCCGGCGAAGATGTCCGCCTGTTGGACCGGGCGCTAGAAGAGCGCCAGGTCGTCATGGTTCCGGTCGTGCTCACGGAACTGTTAAGCGACCCCAAACTGTCTTCCGCGGTTGCCGGAACATTTGTGGATGTTCCTCTGATCGAGATCCAGCCGGGCTATTGGGAGCGCGCCGGGTTACTGCGGGCGAAAGTACTGGCAAGGCGCCGGAAAGCAAGATTGGGCGATGCCCTGATCGCCCAGACTTGTATTGATCGAAATATTTCGCTGCTCACACGAGACCGCGACTTCCACACATTTGCCAATGCCGTTGGACTCGACCTGGTTTCTGGATCGGGAAGCGACGAATAGCCCGACGGAGAAATTCTTTCACTTCTTCAATCTCACTTCTGCCTTCTGACTTGCCTTTGGTCTCTGACCTCCAATTCGGCTAAACTCTTCAAACTTGGAACCTGTCACTCATTTCTTATTCGGCGCTAACATGGGCCGCGCCGGACTCAATCGCAAGACCGCGCTGGCTACCCTCACGCTTACGCTCGCCGCCGAAGCGCCCGACCTCGATGTCCTCAGCCGTTTCGGCGGTTCGGCCTTCGCCTTGAATCACCACCGCGGCTTCACCCATTCTTTTCTCGGAGTGCCGATCGTCGCTGCCGCCGTCGTAGCTTTTGTCTATGGAATTTGGCGCCTGCGCGGCCGCAAAACTCGCGACCCACATCTGCCACCGCGCTGGGGATTGCTCTTCGCCTATGCCTGTCTCGCCGGTCTCAGCCACCTGCTGCTTGATTACACCAACAGCTATGGCATCCGTCCATTCTGGCCGTTCTCCGAGCGCTGGTATTCGTGGGACATCGTCTACATCGTCGAGCCTGTCCTGCTCGTCGTATTGTTCCTTGGCCTCACGGTCCCGGCGCTGTTCTCGCTGATCAACCAGGAGATCAGTTCCCGCCGTAGCAGCAGAACTCAGGCCCCGCCCGGCCGTCTCGCCGCCTCGCTGGCGCTGGTTGCCGTTTTCGTCTGCTGGGGGCTGCGCGACTATGAGCATCGCCGCGCCGTGGCCGCACTCGAAGCTCGAAGCTATCAGGGATTCGACACTCTCCGCGTCTCCGCCTATTCGTACCCGGTCAATCCCTTTCGCTGGTATGGAGTCGTCGAGACGCCCGGCTTTTTCGCCATGATGAACGTGGATTCAATCGCGCCTGAGGTCGATCCCGAGGGCGCTATGCAAATTCGCTACAAGCCCGAAGAAACGCCGGTCACGCTCGCCGCCAAGAAGAGCTACCTTGGACGCGTCTATCTGAGCTGGGCGCAGTATCCAATCACCGAAACCGAGGAGCTCGAGAGCGACCCGGCTGAGAGGGGCCGTGCCGCCTACATCGTCCGTCTGCGCGATCTGCGATACATGTATCCGGGCCGAAGCGCGAGCGCCACACTCGGCGGCAGCGTACTTCTCAACCGCGATTTGCAAGTTCTCGACGAACAGATGGGCATACGATCAGCTCGGGGTCGAGGTTCCCCAAAGCCATGATCTCTGCTCGATCAAGGCTGCGTAGGGAGCAGTCCCGCCTGCCTCAACGCCGACAGCTCGTCCCAAACACCCCACTCTTCCCGGATCTTCCCATCCTGAAAGCGGAATAGCGTCATGCCTGAAATCCTGATTTTCTTTCCCGTCGCCGGAAACCCCATCCCGGCCTGCGTGTTCGTTCCCGACGCCGTCCAGTACACCGCGACTCGGTCACCCTCCGCAATCATCTGGTTGACCGTGATGCTCATGTCCGGCAAAGCCTTGCGTTCTTCCCGCGCATAGGCCATATCCTCCTCAAGTGTTGCAGTACGGTCGCCGGCATGGGCCACGAAATCCGTGGTATGCGACTCCGCATACTTCTCGAGTCTTCCTTGGCCCAGCACGTCCTCAAAAAAGTTCCGGGCTACGTTCTTGTTTTTTTCCTGCTCGTTGGCTGATCGCGCCACGACGGGAAGAGTGATGGCGAAGAATAAGATCAGGATTAAACTTTGTCGCATATTTGCACTCCGCGGGAAAAATCCCTGGTAATTAATGTAACACGTGTTACATTAATTAGGAAGAGGAAAGCATCCTAATGGCGAGACCCCACGATCCCCGCATCCGCGCCCGCCTTCTCGAACAGGCTGTTGATTATGTGCTCTCGCACGGATTCCGCGACCTGGCCCTCAGGCCCCTTGCCCAGGCCCTGAAGACGAACGCGCGCATGCTTGCCTATCATTTTGGATCGCGCGAAGGATTGATGCGTGAGATCCTTGCCGGTGTGCGCGAACGTGAAGATGCGCGCGTCCAGGCCTGGTTCCAGGCCGGGAAGGAACCACGCACGCTATCCGAGTTCCTGCGCTGGCTTTGGCAGCGGATGAGCGCGCCATCCAAACCTCAACTGCGCCTGCTTTTCGAACTCTACGCGCTCGCCCTCCGCCATCCGAAGGACTATCCTGGCGTCCTCGAAAATCCGCTGGTCTATTGGAGAGGACTCACAAAGAAAACATCTCGACGATCGAAAGCCGATGAAGCCGAGGCAACGCTGCTCCTCGCCGCCACCCGAGGTTTGCTCCTGGACCTCTGCGCCACCGGAGACAGGGCTCGCACAGAAAAGGCACTGCGCTTGCTTGCCCGCCTTATCGAATCGCGCGAAGGCGACTGAGAAGCGCATCTGCCTCTAAACAAGTAGCTGACTTCACATCAAACGCGTCGTGAAAAACACCAGCATGAAAAGCACGCCGTCGACAATCACCAGGATCGACGCCAGCCAGAAGAGCGCAACCATCCGTACCTTCTCCTCCGGAGGCAACGTAATCCCCACCGAATTGTGCAGCCAGTCCAGCATGGACCGGATCGGATTCAACCGCACAAGCCCGCTCCCGACCGCCGCACAGAGAGCTAACATCACGACGTTAAAGAAAATGACGCCAATCATAGCTTTGCTTGACCGATGTCTCTGTGACTCCTGGTATGAGAGAGCATTAGGACATGCGTCTCAACCTCGCTTGACCATTTCCCGTTGCACGCGCAACAATCCTAGAGTGTAGTCTGTGAGGTGATCATGCTGGCTTATCTTTTCGTCCTCGTCGCGATTGCCGTGCGCATGCCGTTGATGCCGCATCTGTGGAACTTTACTCCCGTCGCTGCTGCCCTGCTTTATTTCGGCGCCCGCGGCGCGCGCCGCCAGCTCTGGATTCCCTTTGTCCTGCTCGCTGCCTCCGACCTCGTGCTCAACAAGTTCGTCTACTCCTACCCCTTCACCTGGGACCAGTTCGTGACCTGGGCCTGGTACGCCGCCATTCTCTGGATGGGAACCGGTCTGCGCGGAAATGCGGGCCTGCTCAAGAAGATGGACTGGTTGCGCGTCGGTGGGGCTGCGCTCGCCAGCTCCGTGTCATTCTTCATCGTCAGCAATTTTGCCGTTTGGACGAGCTGGCCGACGTACCCGAAGTCCTTCACCGGGTTGATGGCATGCTATGACGCGGGTCTCCCGTTCTTCCGTCACACGGTCGCCGGCGACCTGCTGTTCACGGCCGCGATGTTTGGATTGCCGGCACTCGCCGCTCTGCTGGCCCGTTCTGGCAAGATGCGTGGTACAACAGCCGCGGCCTAACGGATCGAATTTTCTTCTTCCCCACGCAGCTCGGGGTTTTTCCCGGCTGCGTTTTCAATTTTCCGATTCCGACGCTTCGCCCGCCGCCAAATAAGCCACGCCGCCGCCAGTACTCCGGCACCTGCCAGAAGCCACACGAAATGATGGCGGAACAGATTCGCCGTCAGGGTAACCACCTGCGGACCGAACCACATCGTCAGCAAGGCCTCGATTAGAAATCGCACCATCCGGCCCGCGAAGATTGCCAGCAGGAAGTGCGCAAAGTTCATCTCGAACCCTGCCGCTGCCAGCACCACAAGTTTGAATGGAGTGGGCGGCGGCAGCATTGCCGGAAACATCAGCGCCCAGAATTCATGCCTCTCAAACGATGCGTGAATCTTCGCAAACTTTGCCGGCGACAGCCGCTTGCGCAGCAGCATCTCTCCGCCCGCATACCCGATCACATACCACACAATGCTGCCCAGCGCGCCGCCCGCCGCTGCCAACAGCACATACAGTAGAAACCGCTTCCGGTCGTTATAGACGTAGCCGACAAAAATCGCATCCAGCGGCATCCCGAGAAACGACCCATCCACAGCCGCAAACGCTAGCATCCCCCACGGTCCCAGCGGAGCGAGCACGTGCTTGATCCACTCGGCATACGTGTGCAGAAAGTGTTTGAGTTTGGTCAATGAAATTGCACTCGGCAAGGGTACTAAACAGTGTACGCGAGGGAGGGCACGCTGTTCGCTGTTCGTCGTTCGCTATGCGTCCTCCGTCGTTCGCAACCCGAATCACTTGTAGGAATATGAAGAGACCGCTGTATGAGCGATACTGGCGGGTCGTGATCCGCCCTGGGCCCTTTTGTGGTGGGGATTTTGGCGAACGACGAACAGCGAACGACGAGCGTCACCCGTGCCCCGTCTGGCCCGCCAGCAGCTCCAGCGCATGAGGCAGCAAATCAATCACAGCCGCGAGCGATTCCACCGCCCCGGCCGGGCTGCCCGGCAGATTCACGATCAAACTCGTGCCGCGAATTCCGCACACGCCCCGGCTCAGGGCCGCAAACCGGGTTTTGCGCATCCCATGGGCGCGCATCTGTTCCGCCATCCCTTCCACAATGCGGTCACACACCGCGCGCGTTGCCTCCGGCGTCACATCTCGCGGAGCAATCCCCGTCCCGCCCGTCGTCACCACCAGCCGGGCGGTCCCGCACAAAGCAATCAGTTTTTCCTGGATCGCGCCTCGTTCATCCGCCACCACGGCGCGTTCAACGATTTGAAATCCACGCTGCTGCAGCGCCTCAGCTACCGCCGGACCGGAGAGGTCCGTCTTCTCGCCCCGTGAACACGAGTCGCTCACCGTTATGACGGCCGCAAGCGCCCCCGGGGCTGCCGTTGAAGCCTCAGGTGTCGAGCAGGACATCTTCACCCTCAGCCGCTGCGTCACGCTGCGCTTCATCGAGCAGGCGCAGTCCCTCCATCAGAAGGCCCTGCGTATTCAGCGTCGTTGTCTCCTGCGCGGTGCTCTTCTCGAAGTCAATCTGAAAATTTCCTTCCGTCCACCGCAACACTTTAAAAACCGCTTCGTCTCCCACCACCGGACCATACACCGCGTGCTTTGCCTGACCCTGCGAGAAATAAATTTCGCACTTGTCGCCCGTGTTGGTCATCGTCAGCAGACAGCTTTTGCGTCCCATCTCCAGCGACTGCACCAGGTCAATCACGTTCATCTGCGCCAAGCTTCCGCGCAACACTCCGTCCGCCGTTGGAGCTTTCGCCAGCTTCTCCAGCGCAATCCGGTCCACCACCCGCTTGATTCTCCGCACCGCATCCTTCAGGAAAAACGGCTTCTCCAGATGATCTTCAATCGGATCCTGCAGCGACAGCCGTTCCGCGATGTCCGCCTTGCTCGCCATCAGGATCACCGCGATGCCCGCCGTGGCCGGGCGGCTCTTCAATCTCTCCAGCAGTTGGCGCCCATCCATTCCGGGCATGCGATAGTCGCTGATCAGCAAATCCGGAATCTCCTCCACCGCCTTCAACAGCGCATCGGCTGAATCACCAGCCGTCGACACTTCGCCCAATGCCGCGAGCGCCTGCTGCAGCATCCCGAGCACCATCGGGTTGTCGTCCACCAGCAGGATTCTTACGTTACTGGCCATGTTTTACTTGCCATGTTTGCGCTTGCCGGCCCGGCGATAATCTCCGCTCTTGCCGCCCGACTTTCTCTCCAGAACCACTTCGCGGATTTCGATCCCTTTATCGAGCGCCTTGCACATGTCGTAGACGGTCAGGGCCGCCACACTGGCTGCGACCAGCGCTTCCATCTCCACGCCGGTCTCCGCCGTGGTCTTTACTTTTGTGGCAATAGAAACGCCATTCTCGCACACGCGTAGGGTCACAGCAATGTGCGCGATCGGCACAGGATGGCACATCGGGATCAGCTCCGAGGTGCGCTTCGCCGCCATGATTCCCGCCATCCGCGCCACTTCCAGCGGGTCACCCTTTGGGTTTGACGGCAGCGCGCGCAATACCTCTGGCGACATCACAACCAGCGCGCTCGCCTCCGCTTCCCGCACCGTCGATTGTTTCCCCGAGACGTCCACCATGCGAGCCCGGCCGCCGGCGTCATAGTGCGAAAGCTTTTTCGGATTTCGTTTTGCCATTGAAGACAGGGTATCGCATTCCGGAGCTCGACCGCACGGCGCTGGATTTTCCGGCGAAGTTCTCCGGGCATCTCCGTGGTGAGCGCTTTTCTCGCGGCTCTTCTTGCTTACGGATCTAGCCAAGCCCCGGCGAGCGCAACAAAATTGAAATTGCCGCGCCCGCCTCGATCCGCTCGAGATTGGGCGGAATCACCAGATAACAATTGGCGCGAGCCTGCGCCGCGATATCGCCGGAACCTTGCCACGCCGCCAGTTCGACTTCGGCATTTTCAAACTCTCCCGAAATCAGAGCCGGCAGAAATCGCGTGAGACCGGTCTTGGTGCGCACCTCGGATTTCAACCGGGCCTTGAGAAAAGTCAGCGGCTCGGGCTTTGCGCCCGCCAGAGCTTCGATCATCGGTTGCGCGAAAAGCCGGAACGTCACCATCGTAGAGACCGGATTTCCCGGCAGCCCAAAAAAATAGTGTGGCGCGGACATTCCTGTCCGCGCAGCCATCTTATCTGCGGCTGCCGCGCGGACAGAGCCGAGGGTGCCCCATCCTAACGCGGCGTTTTTTGCCGCGTTAGGGTGGGAACCACCACACGCCCCAAACACCACCGGCTTCCCCGGCTGAATCTTCGCCCCAGTGAAATAAAACTCCGCCCCAATCTCTGCCAGCACCTGCTCGACCAGGTCGTACTTCCCCATCGAAACTCCGCCGGTGAGCAGAAGAAGATCGCAGGAGAGACCTTCTTCAATCAGCGCGCGCAACCGTGCCGGCTCATCGGGAGCGATCGGCAGCCGCACCGCCTCCCCCCCCGCTTCCTCAATCTGCGCCGCCAGCGAAAAGGAATTCGAATTCCGAATCTGCGCCGCCCCCGGCGTCGCATCAATTTCCACCAGCTCATCTCCCGTGGAAAGCACTGCGACGCGCGGCTTGCGATAAACCTGCACACGGCCCTTGCCCACCGCCGCTGCCAGACCAATCAGCGCATGATTCAACCTTTGTCCCTGGTCGATCAGCAGTTGCCCAGCCCGCGCCTCCGCCCCTGGCGGAACAAAATTTTCTCCAGTCTTCACGCTGCGCCGAATCTCAACGAATTTCGCGAGGGTGCCCCATCCTGACGCCCCGCCTTTTGCGGCGTTAGGGTGGGTGAGGTCTCCAGACTGCGCAGGCTCTGCCACCGCTGTTTGTTCCACCATGACCACCGCATCCGCCCCCGCCGCCAGCGGAGCCCCTGTCATGATCAAAACCGCCTCGCCCCGGTTGACGGTGATCGACCCGCCCACCGCTTCAAGAGCAGACCCAGCCCTGATCTCCCCGACCACCTTCAAGCGCGCCGGAACCGCCTGCACATCCTCCGCCCGCACCGCATATCCGTCCCGGGTAGTCCGAGCAAAAGGAGGAAAGTCGCGATCTGCCAGAATCGCCTCGGCCAGAACCCGTCCCCGCGCCGCCGCCAAGTCGACGATTTCCGTCACGCCTGGATTATTACGTGCCGCAAGCACGCGCGCGGCGTGCTGCTCGACAATGCGCCGCGCCTCTTCAAAGGTCACCACGAAGCTCGCAATTCCTGCCGGAGACATGCAGGAATCATACCCGCAGACCAGCCCAAAGTGTGTGCGTGAGGGCTGGGCCCCGGAGGGGCAACCGAACTTTGCCCAGCGCTTCCGCGCTGGGGAAAAACGCGGAAATGATTCAAGTCCCGGAGGGACGATCTATTTCCCGCGTACTGGTCACGGGCTGGGCGTCAACCTCGACTTTTTCCATCTCCCTCTGTGCTTAAATCAAAACATGTTCGCCCGCAAAGTCCGCGTGCAATACCAGCAGGAGGGCGAGCTTCAACTCTGTCCGCTGAAGTGGCTCGACAATTTCAGCATGCGCAACTTCACGAACGCTTCTGTTTTTGACGACACCTTGCCGGTGGCCGACGGATATCTCGAGATTGGTTCCAACGTTCCGCTCGAGCAACTCCGGGAGGCGATGGCAGACTGGTTTCGGCGGAAAGGCTACTTGCCCAAAGATGCCACACTCGTACTGGCCCTGGTCTAGCAAGCTGCGGGAAAAAATCCGCAGCCGGCAGAAAGAAAATACTCTACGTCCCACCACCCAGGATCGACGATCGTTCCATCTTGAGCAGTCGCGAGAACAAGCGAACGATCATTCCATCGAAACGGGTGCCGCTCAGCTTTTCCAATTCCGCAATCGCCTGTTCATGCGTCTTTGAGGGAGCGAAGGATCGCTCGCTCATCATGTTCACGTAGGTGTCAACGACGGCCACTATGCGGCCCGCCTGCGGAATATCCTCTCCCCGCAGCCCAAAAGGATAGCCACTTCCATCAAACGCTTCGTGATGCGATAACACCGCCTGTGCCACCCGATCGATATGAGGAATTGCCCGCAAAATCTCCACGCCCGCCTGCGGGTGGGTTTTGATCACCGAAAACTCGTCCTCGGTCAGCGGTCCCGATTTATTCAGGATGCGCTCGCTGATAAACAGCTTCCCCACATCATGCACCCGTCCGGCAAAAGCGATATCCGCCACTTCCTGGGCGGGAAGGTTCAGCCCGCTGGCGATGATTCCAGCATAGTGTCCGCATTGTTCGCCGTGGCCGGAGGCATTGGCCTCCCGCAGTTCCGCCGCCTGCGCCAGCGCCTCAATCGCCTCGCGCAGGGCCGCCGTGTCTCCGTCGCCGGCAGCCCCGCAGATCTTGCGCAGCGTGCCGACCAGTTCCTCCACGCCCTCCGGGCCATTATGTTCACGCCGCAGAAAGCCTTCGATATAAGAAGAAAGTAGCTGTCCCTGCACGGCCGACCCTTCGCGGAAGGGCTCGGAGGTGGAAACCTGGTTTCCCCCGGCATGCTTGGCCACGTACATACCCGCATCCGCCACCCGAATCAGGTCCTCGATTGCAAATCCGTGCACGGGGAAGCTGGCGACACCGAAGCTGCCCGTGATCTTATGTTCTTCCAGCATCGGATCGGTCGCCAGCCAGAGCCGCAATCGTTCCGCCAGTACCTGCGCCTGCTCAATCCCGGTCTCCGGCATCAGGATGATGAATTCGTCGCCGCCGTAGCGCGCCACCACGTTCGATTGCCGGCACTTCTGTTCGAGCAACCGCCCAACTCGGACCAGCACCAGATCGCCTTCCAGATGACCGAGCGAATCGTTCACTTCCTTGAATTTATCCAGATCGATCAGCACTACCGAGAAGGGGCGCCCGGAACGCGACGCGCGCTTCCATTCGGAACTGAGCGCCTCCCAGAAGAAGCGGCGGGTTTTGATTCCGGTCAAACCATCGGTGATCGACTGTTGTTGCAGCTTCTGAAAGACGAATGAGTTATGGAGAGCGGTCGCCAGCAGATCGGCCAGGGTGTTAAGAATCAGGACGTCCTGCGGAGCGAAGGCATTCTCGTCCCGGCTTTCCACGTTGAGCACGCCGAGCAGGCTGTCACCATAACTGATAGGCAGGCAGAGCACGGCGCGCGATTCCGGCAATATACCGGCCAGTTGTCCAGGGCCGGCGTTTTGTACCAGCGCGCTTACGCCCGTGCGGGCTACTTTGCCCAGCACTCCGCTCCCGATAGCAATCCGTCGTCCCAGCGTGTGGGAGGTCGATCCGGCCTCGGCTTTGATCTCGATGTCTTTGGTGGCATAGTCCGTGATGCCGATGCCGATATGGTCGAAGCGGAAGTTCTTCTGAATCTCGCGCACGATGTCAACCATCATCTGCTCGGCGTCTTCGCTGGAGATCGCCATCTTCGAGATGGTATTCAGAAACGCGAGGTGGCGGGCGCGACGCTGCTCCCCGGAAAACAGCCGCGCATTCTCGATGGCTACTCCCAGTTGGCCGGCGGCCGTCTGCATCACCTCGAGATCTCTCTCCTGGAACTGATATTCGCGATCGGTGCTCAGCGCCGCCATCACACCCGCGGGCTTGCCTCCCAGCAGAATCGGTACCGCGCAGAAGGACCGGGCCGGCCGCGCCGGAACAAAATCCACCCCCAGCTTTGCGCGCAGCTGCTCAAGATCGCTTTGGATCAGCAGCGGCTGCCCAGTTCTAAGAATGTGCTCGGTCAAGCCGTTGTTGACCGGGCGCGAGCGCTTGGAGAGTACCTGCCCGTCTTCAATCTCCAGCTCGAAACAAATCTTGTCCTCTTCCTGAAAGGCGATGTAGAAGCTGCTGGTGTCAAAAATCTGGCCCAGTTCGACCTGCACCGTGCGCAGCACTTCGTCCTGGTTGAGATGAGAGCTGATCGCCTGCCCAATTTCCGTGAGCAGCTCATACTCTTTGGTTCGGCGCTGCGCCTCATGCATCACGACATAATTTTCCAGCGTCAGCGCGATCTGCAGCGCCAGGCCAATCAGCAGGCGGAGGTTCGACGAGCCAAACATGCGGCGCTCGGCATGGGGGAACAAAATCACGCCGAAGTTGTGCTCTCGCGTTTGCAGGCTCACCGCCATCAGATCACTGGTTCCTTCGGCAAGCAGAGTCTGTTTGAAGGCTTCAAATCTGGCCCCGGAAAGTGCTGGCAACGGCTCTTCCAATTCCGCGAGATTCCGGAACGTGACGACCCCTCCGCGGCGATAGGCAAGTTCGCAGATGTAGTCCCCCGCCTGCGTCTTCAGCATCTTCTCCAAAAAGTCGGGCGAGAAGCCTTTTTGCACCGAGGGAACGGTGGCGCGCCACTGCGCGGAAATCAGAACGACGGCACGGCGCGAGACCAGCGGCGCCACCAGTCGGTCTACAAACGCCTGCAAGCTCGGGACCAGGTCGGCAGCAGAGAGCAATCGGCGTGGGTCGATGCCCAGCGTCGAAAATGCCAGCGCATTTTCCTGCACCGCATTGCGCTCGTTTTCAAACAGCACCATCACCATTGCGATGGCCAAAAGCATTTGCGGGACCGGCCCCAGGAAGCCGCCCAGCCGGCCCACCGTCCCCAGAAAAGACTGCCGGAACTGTCCCGCTCCCATCAGTGCCGCCCATAGTGCCAGCGAAAACGCGAGGGCGCGGAAGGCGACGGAATTCCGGCGAAAAGCATAGCGGTAATAATGAAATGAGGCATACAGCATAATGGCCGCCAGCCCCACTTCCAGCCGCAGGTATTCCGGAACCGGAACTTCTTTCTGGCTGAACGTGCCCCCCGCCATGTGCGCCGCCAGACTGATGTAGGCCAGAACAATGCCGGCTAGAATCAGCGCCACGTCATACCACTTCACCTGAAATGCTTCCTTCATCAGGCGGGTGGAGACGAAGATGCAAGTCGCCATCGCCACCAGCGTCAACGAGCTGACGAAGAACAACAAGGGGGAAGGTCCATGAAAGTAGATCACCGCCTCGACCGCATAGTGCAATGTGTATGCGGCCCAGGCGAGTTGCCACGCGCGAAAATAGCTATGCCGGTTTTGCTCGTACAGGTAGGTGAAGACCAGCAGCACCAGAAGGGCTACGGCTCCGGGGACCGCCAGACCTGTGGCAACGCTGTTCATCGAATCTTTAGCACCTTGATGCCTGCGAGAACGAACCTGAGCTTGGCTTAATCGTGCCAGAACAAACAGTTCGAAACAACAACTGTCTTTTCAGATTCGGCCCTGGGTACGCTCTAAGTATCTTCTAATGTGATGCGCCCCTGCCAGATACGCTCTCATCGAACCGTTACTTCCGTAATACCTGAAGTAACCTAGTGGATTGCTGTTCTTGGGATTTGCGCTTTAGGCTCCAGGGCTTGCGACAACTCTGAGCAAGGCGCTTATCGTCCTCTGTGCTTCAGCACCCGCCGTAGCTGAAACTGTTCCTGGCTCCGGGTTATTCTCGATAGGACCAAGCCGAGATCCCGAAGCCCGGAGCCCAGAGCCTATATACTCAAAAGTTATGCTTCGAGTCCGATTCGCTCCCTCTCCTACCGGTTTTCTGCACGTCGGCAGCGCCCGCACCTTCATTTTCAACTGGCTCTATGCCCGCCATCACGGAGGAACCATGATCCTCCGCCTCGACGATACCGACGTCGAGCGCAACACAGAAGCCAGCGTAAATTCGATTTTCGACGGTTTGCGCTGGCTCGATCTGGGCTGGGACGAAGAGTATAAGCAGTCCGAACGACTGGCGCTGCACCGCCAGATCGCCGACGCCATCTTCCAAAAAGGCTTGGCATACCGCGACTTCACCCCTGCGCACACGGGCGATAGCGAAAAATCGGGTGCCAATCAAACCTGGCTCTTTAACCCGGGCATGCGTGAACTTTCGCGCGCCGAGAGCGATCGCCGCGCCGCCGCCGGGGAGACCTTTGCCCTTCGCTTTCGCGTGCCCCGCGGAGCAGGCGAACAGGTCCGCTTCACCGACGCCGTCTATGGCATGCAAATCAAAGAGGCGGACGATATCGAAGACTTTGCTCTGGTGCGCAGCGACCGCATGCCTACTTATCACCTGGCCTCATGCGCCGACGACATCGATCTCAAAATCAGCCACGTCATTCGCGGCCAGGATCATCTCTCGAATACTTACAAACACGTGCTCATCTTCCAGGCCGTGCAGGCCCCCGGCGCGGCGTTGCCGCAGTTCGCGCACTTGCCGCTGCTCGTCGCGCCCGACGGATCGAAGCTCTCCAAACGCAAGCATGGTCCCGTGGTCAGCGTCACCACCTATCGCGATGCCGGATTCCTTTCCGCGGCCTTCATCAATTTCTTGTGTCTGCTGGGTTGGTCGCCGAAAGACGATCGTACCGTGATGCCCCGCCAGGAATTGATTGACTCGTTTTCTCTCGAAGGCATCAATCGTGCCAATGCCGTCATAAATTTCAAGGAGACCACCGCTCCTTCCAATCGTGTCATCCCGAGCGAAGCAAATCGTGTCATCCTGTGCGGAGAGGAAACTTCACGAAGTGAAGTTTCTTCGGAGTCGAAGAGCCTGCCCCGAGCTGGCCGAGGGGACCCCTATCCCGAAGAGACCTTCGATCCCAAAGCCCTCTGGCTCAATGCCGAGCACATTCGCGCCCTCCCGGTGGATGACCTCAGCGCGCACCTGCTTCCCATCGTCCAAGCCGCCGGATTCCACATCACGCCCGAAAAAATGCTGGCCATCACGCCGCTCATTCGCGAGCGCATCAAGCTCCTCCGCGACGTGCTGACCGCGGCTGACTTTTTCTTCGTAGACGAGCTCCCGCCCTACGATCCCGCCGAATTGATCCCGCAAAAGGGAGACGCCGCCATGGCGCTCAAAGCCCTGACCCGAGCCCGCGAAGTCCTGGCCCAGACTGAATTCCAGCACGATCCTTTGGACCAGGCCCTGCGCGCCGCCGCCCAGGAACTCGGCCTCAAAGCCGGACAGATGTTCCAGCCCATCCGAGTAGCGGTCTGCGGCCGCAAGAACGCCCCGCCGTTGTTTGAAACGCTGCAGGTTCTGGGAAAAGAGACAACTCTGAAGAGAATCGAGCAGGCGATCACGAAAAGCCCAATAACGCAATAGCTGCGACGCCGATGAAAATTATGAAATAGAGCTATGGACGCCTCGGCCGCCCAAGATGCTGCGCAAGGTTCTTGACAAAGGTACCACATATGCTACCATCAAATATCGAGGCTCTTGAATACCTCGACGCGGCCGGCCGCAGCCCGTTCGCCGCATGGTTCAATGGCCTGAACGCACAGGCCGCGGCCAAAGTGGCGGTTATTCTTACGAGGCTGGCGCACGGCAACTTGTCGAACGTGAAAGGCGTGGGCGGCGGGGTGATGGAAAACAAAATTGATTTCGGTCCCGGCTACCGCATTTATTTCGGCAAAGATGGAGAACACCTCGTCATATTGCTCGGCGGCGGGACGAAACATCGGCAACAGAACGATATTCGCACTGCGCAAGCTCGATGGGCAGATTACAAACAAAGGAAGACATAAGCGCCATGGCTTTGACGCGCGACTTCAAAAAAACCGTCCAGGCCCGCGTCCGCCGCGATCCCGCCTTTCGCAAGGCACTGTTGCGCGAAGGGGTGGAAAGTTTTCTCTCGGGAGACATTGAGACCGGCAAGAGTGTGTTGCGCGACTACATCAACTCCACCATCGGATTCGTCGAACTTGCCGAAGCCACCAATCATTCCGCCAAAAGCCTCATGCGCATGCTCAGCCCGTCCGGCAATCCGCAGGCCCGGAACCTGTTCGAAGTCGTCGAATTTCTTCAGCGCCGCGAACGAATCCGCTTCAAAATCGCAACGGCGGGTCGTTGATTAAGGGCGCGGGGAGTTCCTCAAGGCTTCCCCTCAAACTCCGCCGCCTTCTGGCGCGCTTCGTCAGCCTGTTTCTTCATACCCTTGGCGTCGTAGACTGCGGCCAGCAGGTTCTCGTTGTCGGGATCGTCCGCCGCCTGCCGCTGTTTCAGCAATGAGGCGATGGCATCGTCGTATCGATTGAGCCGGGCTTCGATCACTCCTATGTTGTAGTTCACACCCTGGTAAAGAGAATCGATGTCCGCGACTCTCTTATATTCTTCGAGCGCCTCTGTATTGCGATGTTCGTCCGCAAAAGCGTCCGCCAACCCGGCATGGCCCGGGGCGCTGTTAGGATTGATTTTCAGCAGTCGCGTGAATAGGTCCTCCGCCTTCGCCGACTGCTTCTGCGACAGATAGATCAGCCCTAGCTGGGTGTATGCGCTTTCGTTTTTTGGATCGAGCGCAATCACCCGCATCAACTCTGCTGCCGCATCATCGTAGTCGTGTTTCACAATGTACGCGTGCGCCAGAGCGGTGTGGGCAGGCACGAACTGTGGCCGCGCACGCACCGATTTCTGAAGCTCCCTGATCGCCTCATCGGTGTCCCCCGCAGTGAGCCATGACACTCCTCTTTGTCCATGGACGAGATACGCGCGCGAATTGGCCAGCCACGTCACGCCTCCCGCCACCAGCGCGGCGCCAACCAACAGCACAGAAATTCGCCGCCCAATGCGATCGTGCATGGGCGCGACCTTGGCAATGAGCGCGCCCAGAATCAGGCCCATCACCAACCCTCCGACGTGGGCGGCGTTATCGATGCCCCCAACCACCCCGCCAAAAAACAGGTTGAAGCCCACAAACACGACCACACTACGCAGCGTTCCCGAAACTGCCGCTCGCGGCAGCGAAAACTCGCCTAGATAAAACGACGAGATCAGCGCCCCCGCAATTCCGAAGATCGCACCGGAAGCGCCCACGCTCAGCACTGTGGGATTCCACCACACGCTTGCTAAACTCGACCCCACGCCGCAAATCAGATATACGACCGCAAACGTCCAATGCCCGTAAACCGACTCCGCCAGCCTGCCCAGGTCCCACAGGCACCACATGTTGAACGCAATATGCAGCAGGCCGCCATGAATAAAAACGCAGGTCAGCAGCCGCCACCACTGGCCGCTCACTGTCAACGGACCAAAATTGGCTCCCCAGCGCACCAGGTCCTGTCCGGAAGGATTGCTGAGCATCGAAACGCCCGCCAGCATCATGGCAAGGAACACGGCCACGTTCGCGCCGAAGAGAAACTGGGTGACTGCCATCGAGGTGGACTGCCGTCGCGCCCAGGGCGCAGTTTCCACGCGTTGAAATTGAGAGCCCTCGCCGCGCTGCGCTGCTTCGTGCTGCCTGCACCACTGGCAAATCTTCCTGCCGAAGCTAAAGCCCGGCAGTTGCCGCCCGCATTGTACGCACTGCGCCATCAGACATATAGAATAGCAAGAGTATGACCGCTACTAAGTCACCTTCGTCCAGCCCCCCGACTAATGAAGCCGTGCCCGAGCCGCCCGCCGAGTCCCGGCCTTCGAATTTCATTCGCGATGCCATCATCGAAGACCTCAAAACCAAGAAGTATGGCGAGGCGGTGATCCAGACCCGTTTCCCTCCCGAGCCCAATGGCTATCTGCACATCGGCCACGCCAAGGCGATCTGCCTCGATTTCGGCGTAGCCGACGAATTTGGCGGCAAGACCAACCTGCGCTTCGACGATACCAACCCCGAAAAAGAAGAGCAGGAATATGTCGACTCCATCATGAAAGACGTCCGCTGGCTGGGCTTCGAGTGGGAACGCCTTTGCTATGCCTCGGATTACTTCGATCAGCTCTACGAATGGGCGATCAAACTAATAAAAGACGGCAAAGCCTATGTCGACGACCTGAGCGCCGACGAAATTCGTCAGCACCGCGGCACGCTCACCGAACCGGGCAAGAAGAGTCCGTATCGCGACCGCGCGGTTGCCGAGAACCTCGATCTCTTCATTCGCATGCGCAACGGAGAATTCCCCGATGGCTCGCGTGTGCTGCGGGCAAAAGTCGATATGGCATCTCCCAATCTCAACATGCGCGACCCGGTCATGTACCGCATCCTCCATGCCGAGCATCACCGCACCGGTGACAAGTGGTGCATCTATCCCATGTACGACTACGCGCACGGCCAGTCGGATTCGATCGAGCAGGTGACGCACTCGATGTGCACGCTCGAATTCGAAGACCATCGTCCGCTCTATAACTGGTTTATTCAGAACCTGGGAATCTTCCCTTCACAGCAATACGAGTTCGATCGCCTCAGCCTTACCTACACGCTGCTCAGCAAGCGCAGGCTGCTCAAGCTCGTGCAGGAAAATCTCGTCAGCGGATGGGACGATCCGCGCATGCCCACGCTCTCCGGCATTCGCCGCCGAGGCTACACGCCGGAATCGCTGCGCAATTTCTGCGCGGCCATCGGAGTATCAAAGACCAATGGTACGCTCGAACTCGCGATGCTCGAGCACTTCGTCCGCGAAGACCTCAACAAGCGCGCCCCGCGCGTCATGGCCGTGCTCCGGCCGTTGAAGGTCGTGATCGACAACTATCCCGAAGGTCAGGTTGAGGAAGTTGATGCCGTAAATAATCCCGAAGACGAAAGCGCCGGCAAACGCAAAGTCCCATTCTCGAAGGTGCTCTACATTGAGCAGGACGATTTCCGCGAGGATCCTCCCAAGAAATACTACCGGCTCTCGCCCGGCATGGAAGTTCGTCTGCGTTACGCCTATTTCATTACGGCCAAAAGCGTGGTGAAGAACGACAAGGGCGAAGTGGTCGAAGTGCACTGCACCTACGATCCGGCGACGCGCGGAGGCAACGCGCCCGATGGCCGCAAGGTGAAGTCAACCATCCACTGGGTGTCGGCCCAGCACGCGGTCGACGCCGAAGTGCGCATCTACGACAAGCTCTTCACCAAGCCCGATCCAAATGACGTAGCCGAGGGCCATGAA
>JBAQJU010000025.1:0-19638 GCA_049300475.1 Terriglobales bacterium
GAAGAGCAGAACTCCACCCACCCGGCTGCAGATATCCATGAATGCGGTCTCGAGGTTGGGGAAGGTGTGCCAGTTCGGCCAAACCAGATTGCCGAGATAGACTTCGAGCCCACCGAAAACGCCCGTGAACAGGCAAACCAGTACGGTTGCCAGCAACACGTTGCGCTTCGGGTTCTTGACGTCCTCGGCGAGCGTGGTCACTCCGTCGAAGCCAATGTAGGTGAGGGCCGCAAAGGAGGTCGCGGTCCAAACCCGGTGCGCGTTGAAAGTAGCCGGATCATAAATAGGCTTGATGGAAAACAGGCCCGGCAGTCCTTGAGATCGGAGTAAGTAGCGAACGGCCAGCACCAGAAACGCGCCCACGACCACGAACATGGAAAACAGCAGGACTTTGTTGGACCGCGCGGAAGAACGGATTCCACGGAGGTTCAGCAGTGTAATGATTCCGGCGATGATGGCGGCCCATACAACGAACGGTACAACCGGCATGTATCGCTCGTGGAGGGCGGTCGAAATCCAGACAGTATTAATGAGCGGCTGCAATAGATAGTCGAGAAACATTGCCCACCCCGCCAGGAAGCCCAAGTGTGGGTTGAGTCCCTTGCCGACGTAGGTGTAGGCGGAGCCCGCCGCTGGGTAGAGCGCCGCCATGCGGCCATAGCTGACGGCGGTGATCAGCATGGCGAACATGGCGATGAGGATGGTGGTCAGGAAGTGACCGTCGGAAAGCTTCTGCGCCACGCCGTAAAGAGGGACGGGAGCGATGGGCTGGATGAGAACGATCCCGTAGAAGACGAGATCCCAAAGCGTGAGCACACGTTTCAGGTGCGGCGCAGCGGCCGTACCGGTTTTCGCTGTTGTCGTCGATTCACTCATGGTGTCTTTTCGACTTCAGCCGAATAAGGATCCACCCAGAATCGGCTGTATATGACCGCTGAGTATGACATGCCTGCGGCAGGAGCCGAAATCGTGGATTCCAGTTTTGGGCGTGCCGCTGGTCATTTATAAGCTATGTGGCCAGTCGTTCCCATTGTTTGGCCTATTGTTTGGCCTGTGTTTGGCCTTGACATCGGATGTAGTTATACATCAATATTCATACGTTTTAATAAACATTTATCACAAGAAATTCCGAAAGGCATCGCGTCGTCGCATCGTCGCTGGACCGCCAGGAGGGGTACTACCTTGCCTAACTTTCGAAGACCCGTTCCGCAACGATCCGTCCCGTCCGCTGAAGTTCCGCACTTTTTCCCGGACTGGTTCCGATTTCGGTTATTGGCGGCCGCTGCTCTGTTCTGTTTGGTGCCGTGCGGGATGGCCAGCACTGTTGCGGGCGATGAGTCCACGAAAATCCCACTCAGTGAGGACTGGCAAATTCAGTCGTCGTGCAAGGTAGGAGCCGGAGGCCACGAGATCTCGACTTCTGGTTTTCACACTGACGGTTGGCACAAAGCCAGCGTGCCGACCACAGTGGTTGCCGCGCTGGTCGCGGATGGTACTTATCCCGATCCTTATTTTGGGATGAACCTGAAATCGCTTCCCGGGATGGACTACTCATCGGCTTCTTTCTTCGCCAACCAATCCATGCCGGCGGACAGTCCCTACCGTTGCTCGTGGTGGTTCCGGACTGAGTTCCGAATGCCCGCGCAAACTGGTAAACGCACCGCGTGGTTGCATTTTGATGGGATCAATTACCGCGCGAACATCTGGCTGAACGGCGAGAAGATTGCCGACGCTCAGGATGTTGCCGGCATGATGAGAGTGTTCGAATTTAACGCCAGCAAGTATCTCGCCGCCGAAAAACCTAACTCATTAGCTGTTGAAGTTTTCGCGCCCGAAAAAGACGACCTGGCCATGACCTGGGTCGACTGGAACCCTACTCCTCCGGATAAGGACATGGGGCTGTGGAAGGATGTCTACCTGAGTCTTACAGGCGACGTTTCTGTGCGCCATCCATTCGTGGCTTCCAAACTCGATCGGGACTACAAAACTGCCGCGCTCACCATTACTGCCGACCTGCATAACGCGGCTCCGCATCCCAGGACGAGCATCGTTCGCGTTGAGATCGAGGGAATTCGCATAAGCCAGAAGATCGAACTGGCTGCGTCCGAGTCCAAGACCGTTGTCTTCACGCCCGAGCAGTATCCGCAACTCCGACTTACTCATCCTCGCCTTTGGTGGCCTTACCAGATGGGCACGCCGGAAATGTACAGCGCCCGCCTGCAGGTTGAGGTCGATGGACGACCATCGGATTCGGCGACCGTGCATTTCGGCATCCGTGAAGTGACTTCGGAACTGACTGGGAAAGGCTATCGCTTGTTTAGAGTCAATGGGCGGAAAGTGCTCATCCGGGGAGCGGCCTGGGCGCCGGATATGCTCTTGCGGTGGTCGCCGGATCGAGCTGCAGCCGCGATGAATTATGTGCGGGGCATGAACCTGAACGCCATCCGACTGGAAGGCCGAATGGAGCGGGATGAGTTTTTCGACATGGCCGATCGACTTGGAGTCCTGGTTATGCCGGGATGGACTTGCTGCGACTTCTGGGAGAAATGGGGTGAATGGACGCCGGAAACTGCGAAGATTGGCGCGGCATCGCTCTCCGATCAAGCGATGCGCCTGCGCAACCATCCCAGCGTTTTTGTTTGGCTTTATGGGAGCGACAATCCTCCGCCACCCAAGATTGAAACTTTGTACTTACAGGTTCTGACTGACGCGAACTGGCCCAACCCCTCGCTGTCATCCGCCTCCGCCACAGCAACCAAAGTGACCGGTCCGTCGGGAGTGAAGATGTCGGGACCTTACGATTACGTTCCACCCAATTACTGGCTCACCGATAAAGAAGCTGGCGGTGGGTTCGGATTCAACACCGAAACCAGTCCGGGGCCGGTGATTCCGACGTTAGCGAGCCTGAAGCGATTTATTCCCGCCGGTCACCTGTGGCCGATCGACGAATACTGGAACTACCACGCTGGCGGGGAGCGCTTCACCAACATCGACAAATTTGTGAACGGCATGGACCAACGCTATGGCAAAGCGGCCAGCTTAGAAGACTTCCTTCGCAAGTCGCAAGCCATGAACTACGAAGCCCAGCGCGCGATGTTCGAGGCATACGGCCGCAACAAGTATGAGTCCACCGGGGTGATTCAGTGGATGCTGAACAATGCCTGGCCTTCAATCATCTGGAATCTGTATGACTACTACCTCGTCCCTTCTGGCGCTTACTTCGGCTCGAAGAAAGCCTGCGAGCCGCTGCATGTGCAGTACTCCTACGATGACAACTCGGTTGCGGTGGTGAATGGGTATGATCGCGTTTTCCCGAGTGTCAGCGTCAAGGCGACGATCTATGACATCAATGCAAAAGAAAGGGCATCGCAGGATGCGACTTTTGACATTCCCGCCGATAGCAGCGTGCGCGCTCTGCAGCTAAAGCCGGTGGATGGCATTTCGACAACTTATTTTCTGAAGCTTGCACTGCATGACTCCTCCGGTAAATTGCTGAGCGACAATTTCTACTGGCTCTCAACCAAGCCCGACGTACTCGACTGGGCGAAAAAGTTTGAGGAGGTCTACACGCCGCAGAGCACGTATGCGGACCTGAGCGGCTTGAATACGTTGCCGCCCGCGAAACTTGCCGTCCACAGTTCGATGTCGCAAGACGGGAAAGATCATGTCGTGCATGCTCTCGTAGAAAACCCTAGCTCGAGCCTCGCCTTCATGGTGCATCTGCGAGTCGCCAAAGCCAGGGACGGAGAGGACGTTGTCCCGATTTTCTGGGATGACAATTATTTCTCGTTGCTGCCGGGAGAAAAGCGCCAGGTCAGTGCCCGCTTTGAGTCCGCCAAAGCCGGAGGCGGCGACGGCGATTTAGTGCTGACAGTCGATGGATGGAATGTGGCGGCGGCCAGCAGTGCGCTCGCCGTCACGGCTAAGGAGAAACACTGATGCGTAATCTGGTAGCATTCTTTGTCGTACTCCTCCTCGCAACGCACACCTGGCCGCAAACGAAGCTCTCCCCACGCTGGGAAGAATTAACGGCAGAAGACTTCCGCAGCGCGATCGAACAGTCTGAGGGCACCTGCCTGTTGCCGTTCGGCATTATCGAAAAGCACGGGCCGCACTTACCGCTTGGGACGGATCTGATCAACGTGCGCCATGTGGTGCTGGCGGCGGTGCAGACGGAATTTGCGGTGGTTTTCCCGGAGTATTATTTCGGCCAGATCTTCGAGGCGCGGCATGAACCCGGCACGATCGCGTACAGCACCTCTTTGCAGCTGCGACTGCTACAGGAAACCACCGATGAGATGGCTCGCAATGGCTGCAAGAAAGTTGTCATCGTGAATGGCCATGGTGGCAATGAGCATCTCTTGCCTTATTTTGCGCAAACTCAACTGGAGAAGCAGCGCGACTACGTGGTCTATGTCTTTCCCCTGTTCGATGCGCCCCCGGGCGGACCCGCAAAGAAGACAACCAACGATATGCACGCGGGCGAAACCGAAACATCGGAGATGATGATTGCCCGGCCCGATCTGGTGCATATCGACCGCGCGAACCGGGAATCGGGCGCCGACCTGGCGCGTCTGAAATTGCCCGATCAACTCTATACCGCCATCTGGTGGTACGCGAGCTTTCCTAACCACTACTCGGGAGATGGCGCAGCCGGAACGCGCGAACTCGGTGAGTATGATATGAGCGCCTGGACCTTGGCCATTCAAAAGGTGATTCGCGCTGTGAAAGCCGACCACGATAGCCTGCGGCTGCAGAATGAGTTTTTTGAGAAAGCGAAGCATCCGCTGGATACTCCGCAATAGGAGCCTCAGGTATGGTCACGATTCGCGATGTGGCGAAGCAAAGTGGGTTTTCTTCCACCACGGTCTCGATTGTCCTGAATAATGCTCCCCTCGCCCGCTACATTCCCGCCACGACCAAAAAACGCATTGAAAGCACCGCCAAAAGATTAGGCTACCGGCCGAACCTGTTTGCGCGGTCGCTGCGCAGCCGGCGCAGTCACACGGTGGGCGTCATGGTCTTCGACATGACCGACCCATTCTGCACGCTGGTGCTGCGCGGCATTGAGAACTCGCTCTACCAGGCGTCGTACCTCCCCATACTTACCGATGTGCATAATGAGCGCGCCCGCTTCGAGCGCTATCTGGAGATGCTTCTGGACCGCCGCGTAGAAGCGCTCATTGTGTTAGCCAACTGGCTGTTCGTAAACATTGATGTTCTCGGTGATCTGGAAAAGAGCAACATCCCGACCGTGATGATCGGAAGGGAATTGAAGAACGATTCAATCAGTTCCGTCATCGTCGATAACGAACTGGGAGCTTACGCGGCGGTGGAGCACTTATATTCCCTTGGCCATCGCAAGATTGCTTTCATTCGAGGGCCCAAGACTTTGAGCGACAGTGCTCCGCGCTGGAAGGGAGTGCGTTCGTTCGCGAAGGCGCGCGGCCTGGAATTGGATCCGCGGCTGGTGGTCGATCTTCCGGAGTCACGCGACCCGATGTCCAGCTTTGAGACCGGATACAAATTGACGGAAGACATGCTCAAAGCGAAGCGTCCCTTTACCGCGCTTATGGCCTTCGACGATATGACGGCATTCGGCGCGATCCGGGCCCTGACGCGCGCGGGTCTTCGGGTCCCGGAACAGTGCTCGGTTATCGGCTTTGACGATGTCGCGGCGTCCAGTCTGTGCACCCCTCCGCTTACCACCATTCGTCAGCCGATGGAGGCCATGGGTGCCATGGCAGCCAGCATCGTGCTGGAGGGAATCAATGCCATGCTGGAAAAGCGCGAACTGCCCGCGGCCCACCGCAAACTGGTGCCGGAGCTGGCCGTGCGCGATTCCACCCGCGGGGCGGCGTAAAAGCCGCCCTAACGCCAAAGTCCCCAGTTTTTTTTACTTGACTGGGAATGGCAAAAGGCACAATATTCATACGTTTTAATAAAACGATTCCTCACGAATCGTCGACTGGGGTGCCGGACAGCACCGGAGCTTTGAATATCGCCTTGCGGCATTGGGGTAGGAGGCTGTTTATGAAGAGCAGAAATGCAATCGTCAAGACAGCGCGGAATTTTCTTTCTGTTTGTATTCTCTTCCTCGGCGCGAGTTCTTTGGCGCTCGCCCAGGGGGGCAGGGGCAGCATCAGCGGAGTGGTCTCCGATCCCTCGGGGGCGATCGTCAGCGGCGCCAAAGTTACCGCGCTCAACCATGCCACCGGAATCGAGCAGCACACGGTGACGAGCGCGGCGGGGTTGTACAGTTTTGTATCGCTGAACCCTGGCCTCTATCTAGTCACAGCCAGTCAAAAGGGCTTTGAAAACCTTGCTGAGGACAAGGTGCTGGTAACGGTGGATCAAGCCACCACCGTGAATATTGTTCTGCGAGTCGGCAGCGTAGTCGAAACCGTTACAGTGTCGGAAGCAGCCGCGCTGGTGGATACGACCAACTCCACGGTAGGTCAGTTAATCGACTCCGCGGCCATTGATCGCGTCCCGCTGCTCACCCGCAATGTCTTCGATCTGGTACAGCTGAGCACGGGCGTGACCCCAGCCAATGGAGCGCCCAACTCCTCCAGTTCGCAGGCCATCATTAACATCTCGAGCGGGCGCCCCGGAATCGATGTCTCGTCCTACACCATCAACGGCGCTATCCAAGGATCGGTCTACTACATGCTCGACGGCAGCCCACTGGGCGTTGCCGAGAACAACATCGCCGCCATTCTTCCAGCAATGGAAATTCCGGAGGACGGCGTGGAAGAGTTCCGCGTCGAAACCCAGAACACTCCAGCCTCCTATCAGAGCGGCGGCGCGGGTGTCATCAGCCTGGTCAGTAAATCAGGCGGCGACCAGTTCCACGGCGATGGCTTCGTGGTGCTCCGCCCGGATGTTCTTGCCGCCAACGAGTACTTCAACAAGCAAGGCCAGTTATTGGCTGGCACGCCCAACCAACCGCTTGCCTTCCATCGCTACCAGGAAGGCGGCGCCATCGGCGGCCCCATCCTGCACAAGAAGCTCTTCTTCTTTGGGGATTATGAAGCCACGCAGGAGAGACTGTACGACAATTCGAGCATCTTTACGGTTCCTACCACGGCGGAAGGGGCGGGCGATTTTTCAGCCGACCCCTACACGATCTATAACCCGCTGGCCGCCGATAATCCCGATGGAACCCGGCAGGAGTTCCCCATCCACAACGTAATTACCAGCTATCCCGGGCTCACGCTCAATCCCACCGCGGCGCAGTTTCTATCCCATTTCCCCAAGTGCAACTATCCCAATCCCGCCACTTGCGATACCGCCATAGACCCGAACAACCCCAACCACCTTAACAACTTTCAGCTTCCGGGTCTGGACCCCATAACCGCGCAGAGATTCGACATTCGCATGGACTACTACAGGAGCGAAAAGCAGCGCCTTTTCTCGCGCTTCTCGTATGACCGGCTGACCACCCAGGGGGTTAACGCCTTCGGCAACGATTGGGATCCGTACTACGCCCAGAACATCACCAATGCGCGCAACTTCATCATTGGGGACGACTACACCATAAATCCCACTACCGTGTTGCAGCTGCGTTACTCCTTTACGCGCCACTATGAAAATCAGGGCGGCGATCCTGGGCAGAATGGCTTCGACATCACCACGCTGGGATTTCCGGCCTCGCTGGCCGCGGCCCAAGTCTACAAAACCCTCCCCATCGTATTTTTTAACGACTTGACGAACGCCAGCGGCAACCCCAGCGGCGTCGGCGGCACCGCGAACTACAATACTTTCGTCTACGCCAGCATGAACCACGACTTCAGCGCGACCCTCACGAAAGTAGTGGGCAAGCACGAACTCAGCTTCGGCGCGGAGTACATGAAGAGGTTCCTGAATGTAGGCCAGCCCCCGGCCTCCTCAGGCTGGTATTATTTCGATTGCACCGCTACCAACCCAACCACAAACTCTGGCTGCGCGACTCCTGACGGCCAACCTCTGGGCAGCGACTTCGCCTCATTCCTCCTGGGTATGGGAAGTTACCCGGGCAACGAATCGGTGAACTTCACGCAAGATCTGTTTTCCGCGGTTGCCAGTCCGTATTACGCGGCCTTCGTCGAGGACACCTACCATGTTCGCCCGAATCTCACCGTCACCGCCGGGTTGCGCTGGGACATCTTCGGCGGTAAGACCGAGCGCCATAACCGCTTGGAATACTTCGATCCGACCGCCGTGGGTACATCGGGTCCCCTGGGCACGTTCCCAGGGGGGACTTTCACGGGCGGCGAGGTATTCGCCACCAGCGGCAACCGCTCTCCCTTCACCACCAATCTGACGAACTTCGCTCCGCGCCTGGGCTTTTCGTGGCTGCCAATGCAGCATCTGGTCGTTCGCGGCGGCGCCGGCTTCTACTATGGTCCGAGCGTACAGATGGTCAGCGGTTCGCTGGAAGATAGTGATGGCTACTCCACCAGTAATAACTGGAATGCTACCTGTCTTAACTCCGACGGCAATTCCGTGTTCAACGGGACGGCCCAGTGCAACGCCAATGTTGCGGGGAGTGTTAGTAGTATCACTGGCGACTATTCGCTGAGCAATCCGTTTCCAGTGGATCAGGGTGCGGGTCTTCTTCCACCATCCCAATTGCACCCGAACGGATTGCAGACGAACCTGGGCGCGAATCTGAACACCATGCTGCACTCGCAGCGTACGGCGTTAACCTATAACTTCAACTTCGGCCTAGAGTACGAATTTCCCCACCAGATCGTTCTCAGCGCCGGCTATGTGGGCAGCCGGGGACTCTTCCTTCCGCTCGGCAATCCGGTGGTCGATCTGAATCAGCTCACCCTGAGCCAGATCAATCAGCTCGGTAACGCCGGCGCCGGCGTTGACCAATTCATCGCGGCGGAGCCCTTCCCGCAATTCAACACCGGCGCCATCAGCATCACCGGCCAAACCAACGGCGTCGAAATGAATGGTTATCCGGGCGGAGATTCCGAGTACAGCTCCCTGCAGACGAAGGTGCAGAAGCGCCTTACCAATCACTTCACCACCCTTGCCTCCTTTACCTGGGCCAAGCTGATGACCGACGACGGCAATCCTCCGCTGGGCTTTGTCGGTTCTCATGCCGGATCGGTTCAGGACTGGAGGAATATGGGTTACGAACATTCCGTCAGCCCGCAGGACGTGAAGTATCAATTCACTTGGCAGGCATCCTATGACCTGCCCGTGGGCAAGGATAGGGCAGTCAATCTGAACGGAGTATCGAATGCCATTCTAGGCAACTGGACGGCCAACGGAATTTTCTACCTGAGCAGCGGCATTCCCATCGCTTCGCCCGATGTAGGGGACAACATGTACCTCAACCAGCGGGCCGATATGACCTGCGATCCCAGCAAGGGCGCGCCCCATACCGCAACGCAGTGGTTCACCGCCGACTGTTTCGCTGTGCCTGGGAGCCAGTTTGTTCCGGGAAGTGCGCCGGCGTATCTTGATCGCGTCCGCACCATGGGAGCCAACAATCTGGACCTGACCCTCTCCAAGAATTTCAAACTGGGCGAAGAGCGGAACCTCCGCTTCGATATATCTTCGTATAACGTCGCCAACAAAGCGCAGTTTTCGGCGCCGAATGTGCCCAGCGCAAGTAGCGGCTGGACGGCTGCTGACGGCTTCGGCCAGATCACGACAACCTCGAATACACCGCGTCAATTCCAGTTTGGCGCAAGATTTACATTCTGATCCATTTGGCTCCGGGCAAGCCGGCTTGAAAAGCCCGCTTGCCCTTTTCTTTGTTAGTACCAGCGAGGTTAGTACCAGCGAGAATTCCTGCCGGAAACGCTACAATCTCAATCCAACGATCCGCTGTTTCCGCGGCGAAGGCAAGTCATGTTAAATCGACGAATTCTCATCCTCGTACTGATACTTCTCACACCTTTTTCATTTGCCTCCGGGAAAGGCAAGAAGAAAGAAGAACCGGTCCTCCATCCAGTCGGCTTTAGCCTTCGCCAATTTGCGGCGCCTGAGGACTACAACTGGCGCGGCTCGGATGATCGCACGCTGAGCGGCATCGTCTGGTATCCCGCCGAAACCGGCGCCGGCGCAAAGGACCAATACATCGGCCCTCCGGACGCACCCCTCTTCTACGCCGGGCGCGCCGCCAGGGATGCCGCGCTCGCCCCGACATTCGGGCGATTTCCGCTCATTGCGCTTTCCCACGGCACCGGCGGCAGCGCCATGCAGATGGCATGGCTCGGCACCTATCTCGCGGCTCGCGGCTATATCGTCGCCGCCGTGAACCATCCCGGCAACAACGCGGTGACCGGATACACAACCCGCGGCTTTGTCGAAGGCTGGGAGCGGGCAAAAGATATCAGCACGCTTATCAGCGACCTGCTCACCGATCCCCGCTTCGGCGCCAAGATTGACCCTGATCGCATCGGCGCGGCCGGCTTCTCGTACGGCGGATACACCATGATGGAACTCGCCGGCGCGACCACGGACGCGAACCGGATTCTAGCCTGGTGCGACGAGAAAAAGGGCGCTTGTAATCCTCCCGAGATGCCCGATCTGATGGAGAAGTTCAAGGCCATCCGGCAGCAACCCGACGTGCAACAATCCTTGCAGCGCTCCGGCGGTTCTTTTCGCGAACCCCGCATCCGAGCGGTCTTCGCCGTCGCTCCCGCCGTAGCGGGCGCGTTTACGCCGGAAAGTCTGCAGAAGATCTCCATTCCGGTGGAGATTGTCGCGGGCGCGGCCGATCCCATTGCCCCTCCCGCCGAAAATGCGCAGTTCTACGCCGCGAACATCAAGGGCTCGAAGCTTACAATTTTGCCGGGCGGAGTTGCCCATTACACTTTTCTGGACGTCGGCACCGAGGCCGGGAAAAAACAGCTTCCCGAATTCTTTGTGGATAATGCTGGCGTGGATCGCGAAGCGGTCCATAATCGGGTTGCCGAAATGGCCGTCGAGTTTTTCGACAAAGAAATCGCGCCGCAGAAAAAGAAGCGGTAACCGAAGGGGTTGAACACAAAAAACGAAAAGAAGACGGAAGGGCTCTAAGACCCGGCCGTTTCCGGCACTGCTGGTTTAGAATAAAAACATGGCGCAGGAACAAAGCTTCGGTCCGTACGTTGATGTCCAGAACGGCAAGCGGGTCGTGAAGGAACTGGTCTTCGGGAACGCCGTGCCCGAAGGCATCGTCATGACCACGCTGGACTCGACCGTCAACTGGACGCGCAAGAATTCCATCTGGCCCATGACGTTCGGCTTGGCCTGCTGCGCCATCGAAATGATGTCGATGGGCGCGTCGCGTTTCGACATTGCGCGCTTCGGCGCCGAGGTCTTCCGGCCATCGCCCCGGCAATCCGACCTGATGATCATCGCTGGCCGCGTCTCCAACAAAATGGCGCCCGTCATTCGCCAGCTCTGGGAGCAGATGCCGGAGCCGAAGTGGGTCATCTCGATGGGCGCCTGCGCAACTTCGGGCGGAGTCTTCAATAATTATGCGCTGGTGCAGAGTGTGAACCAGGTCATCCCCGTGGATATCTACGTTCCCGGATGTCCTCCGCGTCCCGAGCAGTTGATCTACGCGATTACTTTGCTGCAGGACAAAATCATGACGGAGCGTGGCAGTATGAAGAAAGCGCTCAATCTGGTTCCGGCGGAGGAGTAAGGATCGTTGAACGGAGGGATCGTGTGATGGGGTGATTGAGGTTGAAAAGATCACCCGATGTTCATTTCACTGTTTCGCCTTGATGGCCATCTGCCGCTCCGGCGGCGTCATCTGGTTCCACACCGCGACCAAATCCTTTTCGAGGATCTGATTGTTGGGGTCGGCCCGGAGCGCGAGCGCAAACCACGAATAGGATGTTGGCAGATCACGCGGCACGCAGTGGCCGGTCGCGTACATCGTTCCGAAAGCACTCCGGGCCTTGGCGTTTTGCTTGGCCGAGGCTTCCTTCAGATTTCTGATTGCCTGATCGCAATTCTCCGGCATGCCCCGGCCGTAGAGGTAAGCCTCGCCCCTTTTGAATTCCGCATTTCCCTTATCGTCTGCGGCGGGCGCGACCCTTGGCGGTGGCGAAGCCTTCCGCGTTTCCGCCCGTTGTGCGTGCACAATATTCTGCGTACGCGAAGGATGGGAAGACTCAGCGGGTTTGGCAGCGGCTGGCGGGGGCTGCGTGGCCGTCTCGTCAGCGGTTTTCTGCTCCGCACTTTTCTCGTTGGCGCTTTTCTCATCAACAACCGGTGCGGCGCTCGGCGTCGTGGACTGCGCCGCTGGAGGTTGCGTCGTGGGAGGCTGCGCGGACTGCGTGCCTACCGGTGCCGTGGACTGCGATGGTGTTGGCGCCGGCGCCGAAGGCGGCTTGGTCGACGAGTTTGCATTGGGCGCGGAACTGTTTGCGGCTGTCTCGGTGCCCCCAGGATTTGTCGTGGAGGTTTCAGAGTTGCTCCCGGAGTTAGTACTGACTACTGCGCCGATCTTGTCGTAATGGGAGAATGCCCACCATCCACCCGCTCCCAACGCCGCCAGCAGCACCAGCAATATGACGATGCGGCGAGCGCCAACATTCGGTTCATCGGGTTCAAAAAATGTATCGGACCCGAAGAATGGTTGATCGCGGGGCGCGCCCAAGATGGGATCGTTTCGATCTTGCCCATCGCTCAAGGGCTGGTTCAATCCCAGGAATGACGGCCCAGTCGTCGGCGGTACCGTATGATCGGCTGCGGTGCCGCTCGCGACCGTTCGCGATTCGGCCGCACTTTGCGGGGCGCGTCCCGCTTCCGATGCGCTGACAACCCTGGGCGCTCCGATCGGGCGGCGCTCTTCGAGCGAAGTGCCACACATGCCGCAAAATTTGAAATTCGACGAATTGTCTTCACCGCAGTTCGGGCAGATCACAATTGTTTCTCCGGATGTCTTTTCAACCAGTTTAACTCCTGTGCGCCGCGTCACCTCAGCGGTTGCCTAACTGCGCTTGCTCATTCCGGATTAAAATTCTCACGCTCCGTTCTTGCCATGCGAAAAGCCGCCAAATCCGAGCCCCCCGTCCAACGCTTTGAGGCCACGCTGGAGCGCATGCGATCCCGCCTTAATTGGCCCATCATTCGCATGCCTTTTGATGCAGCCAAGCTCTACCGGATGCGTGGCCAGATCAAGGTAAAGGTAGAAATTAACGGCTTTTCTTTCCGGACTACTCTGTTTCCCACTGCCGAAGGAGTGCATATCTTACTCGTAAACAAGCGCATGCAGAGGGCGGCGCGCGTCCGTGCCGGCGACCGTGCACGTTTCCAGATCGAGCGGGATATCGAAGAGCGAGTGGTCACGATTCCGGATCCGTTGCAGCCGATACTCGCGGAGGACCGCTCATTTCGTCGATGGTACGACCAGCTGAATCACTCCACACGAAACGACATCGCCAAATGGGTCAGCGACCCCAAGAGTGCCGAGGCGCGTATTCGGCGCGCCGAACAAATCGCCGAGCGCCTGCTCGCAGTCATGGACGCCGAACGCGAGCTTCCGCCCATTCTCCAGGTTGCGTTCGCGCGCAATCCGCGGGCTCGCGAAGGATGGGACCGGATGTCCATCGCAAGACGCCGCTCGCACTTGCTCGGCATCTTCTATTACCGCACGCCGGCGGGACGCCAGCGGAGAATCGAGAAGATGATGGAAGACGCCACGGCGATCGCAGAGAAGTGAGCACCCACGGCGTGACGGTCCTCACGCTTCCAGCTTCAACTCATCCAGCTCCAGAAATTCCTGAATGATCGGATGGTCGGATTTCTCCATTTCCTTGTAGGGCCCGAAAAAGATGGCGTGAGCTTCGTGCAGGAAGACGACGCGGTCCGCGAGCTTCTTGGCCAGTCGCATATCATGCGTCACGACCACTGACGTCAAATGCAACTGCAACTTGAGGCGGGCGATCAGGTCGCCCAGCAGATTTCCCATCAGTGGGTCGACCATGGTGGTGGGCTCGTCGTAGAGCACGCACTCCGGCTGGGCAGCCAGCGCGCGCGCAATGGCGACCGAACGCTTCATGCCGGTAGAAAGATCGGAGGGGAGGAGATCGCGCATCTCTTTTACTCCAACCATTTCGAGCAAGCCATCGACAACCTGCAGGATCTGGTCCTCGGTAAGCTCTCTTTTTTCGCGTAGTGGGAAGGCCACATTTTCGCCTACCGACAAAGAGTCGAAGAGCGCGCCATTCTGGAATACCATGGTGACTTTCTTGTGGATTTCTTCCAGTTGCTCCTCGTTGTAGTCGGTGATGTCCTGACCGGCGACGATGACACGCCCCGAATCCGGCTTGAGGAAGCCCATGATGTTGTGCAGGGCCACCGATTTTCCGACGCCGCTGCGGCCGAGGATGCAGACCATTTCACCGGGCAGAACGTCGAAGCTGACATTCTTGAGAACTTCGCGCTCTCCAAATGCCTTGGAGACGTCCTTGAATTCGATGTAAGGAATTACCGTTGCGGCCGCAGCCATAGCCAACAGCATGGCATGAGATGGGTCTGCGACTCAAGGCGGCAGACTCATGGCACGAGATTCAGGGCAGGAAGACTCAGGGCAGGGAAGAGAGGTCATCCGCCCTACGGCGGTCTTCCGGCGTATTAACGTTGAAGAAACTCTTCTCGGAAAAGCCGGCAGCTACCAATTCGGACTCCTCGACCACCCTCAGCCGGACGTTCGAGAACGCCGCATCGATTTTGTAGTTTCCCGCTTTCAGAGCTTGCTCGGCGGTGGAAACGAAGGCGCGCCGATAGACGGCGCAGAGCGGCTGAGAGCCTCCGGCAGTTCGGGGCACGGTGACGATTGCCTCCGTAGTTTCGGCCACCCGCAAAAGAAACTTGAGGAGTTCGCCGGAAACAAACGGCATATCCACCGCTAGCATCAAGTTCAAGTCGGCGGAAGAATGCAGCAGGGCAGAATGAATTCCGCCGAGGGGACCACAACCGGCGAAAACGTCGGCGATGACCGGTCCGAGGTTTGCGAAGGTCTCGGGATCGCCGACGATGGTGGCATTGCCGCACGCCTCCGTCACCACCGCGAGCGCACCGGATATCAGGGTTTGCCTGTGGAAATGCAGAAAGGCCTTGTTGGCACCCATGCGCGAACTCCGGCCCCCCGCGATGACGAAGCCCCTACGTGATGGTTCAGTTTGCTCGTTCATGGTTCATGCAAGTATAAGACTGGATTGGAGTTGCCGTGTTGTCTCGATCAATACGCCACTCTTGCTGGTGCGGCCCGTCCTCCTCGTCTCAACGCCATTGGGACCCATTCCGGTATACACGAAAGTAACCTATCCAGAAGGGATCGGGCGGCGGAAGATGGAATGTCCGACTCAATTCGCGGACGCCATTCTTCATGCCCCAGAAGCTCATGGATGTTCTCATGTCGGGACGCTGCTCGCACGAGTTTTCGTGGCCGCGCCGCGCGCCCAACGGAGAGTATTACCAGGTTTGTATGTTGTGTGCGACCGCTTACCAGTATGATTGGAAAACCATGCGCCGCGGAAACCGGATGGAAGAACCTGCCACCGAAACCCCGACCGTGAAGCGCCGTTCCAGTCAGAAGCGGCCCACCTGGATGCCGCGCGCACGACGCTTGAAGGTGAACCTTCCCATTCGCTATCGGGGAAAGAACCTCAGCACCTGGTACGAGGGAATGATTGAAAACATCAGCCAATCGGGATTGATGTTTTACGGGCCGCAGGAATTGCCCGCCAATGCATTAATCGAGCTGATCTTCGAAATGCCGGAAGAAATCTCCGGCCAAAAGAACAGCAATGTGCTGTGCCAGGGCCGGGTAATTCGCGTCAAAGACACGCTTGATAATATCGACGACACCTTCGGGCTGGCCGCTTCGATTCTCGACTACAAATTTCTCCGCCCGCATTAGACTGCAAAGCGCCATGATCGTGTGGTGGCGGGGCTTCGCCCCGCTGGACGGGGCAGAGCCCCGTCACCACACAACCAATCTCTAACCCTTCCTGAATTTGCTTATTTACCCTGAGTGTTCGCATCTAAACTATTGGAGACTATCTTCCGCATTGATCAGGAGCACTGATGAGGTTCTGCACAGGCAAATATTTTCTTGCGGCTCTGCTATTTGGTCTCTTCGCCACCGGGGTGGGATGCGCCAAAGCGCCCGATGACAGCCAGTTGAGCAAACAGATTTCCTCAAAACTCAGCCAGGATTCGGGGCTGCAGGGCAAATCAATTACAGTCCAAACCAAAGGCGGAGTGGTCACGCTCTCGGGATCGGTCGACAATGATGCGCAACGTGCGGCAGCGAGCAACTATGCGTCCGCGACTCCTGGGATCAAAGTTGTTGTAAACAACCTGCAGATCGCGGCGCCCGCAGCGCTGGCTGCAAGCCAGACGACGGAGGCTGTTCCTCCGGCGCCACCAGAGACAAAGCCTCAACCAGATCTTTTGCGACACCGTAAGAAATCCGGGCCCTCAGTCCGGGATGCATCCAGGTCGGACTCCCCGGGGCCGGGCTCCAACAGCAGTGAGCACGCGGATTCTGAAGCAGCGGCGAACCAGACTGCAACCAGCCAGACTAAAGCGAACCAGCCCGCAATGACGGAGGTTGCAGCAAGTCAGGCTGGCGATGCCAATCCGATCGCTCCGGAAACGGCGCCAACCCCGCCGCCTCCGCCCGCTCCCATGATGTTAACGATCCAGTCCGGAACAAACGTGGTGATCCGGCTGGTGGATGCGATCAGTTCCGAAACCGCGCAAGCTGGCGAGACCTTTCGCGCGACTCTGGACTCGCCCCTATCGTCGGAGTGGGACATTGCGATTCCTGCCGGGTACAACGTTGAGGGCCACGTCGTCGACGCAAAAAGTGCGGGGAAATTTGCCGGGCAATCGGAACTGGTTCTGCAACTGGACCGGATTTTGGTGGGCGACAACTCCTACAGCATGCAGACGGATCAATACCGGCGTG
Source organism: Terriglobales bacterium (assembly GCA_049300475.1). Taxonomy (GTDB): domain Bacteria; phylum Acidobacteriota; class Terriglobia; order Terriglobales; family Acidobacteriaceae; genus Acidiflorens. The sequence continues at coordinate 16,928 of JBAQJU010000025.1, forward strand.
AGGGGAAGAACCGCTCCACCAATACGGCGGAGAAGGTCGGAGCCGGTGCGGTGCTGGGGGCTATCATCGGCGGCATCGCCGGCGGCGGCAAGGGCGCCGGTATTGGCGCGGCCGCGGGCGGTGGCGCGGGCGGCGCCGTACAGGCTGCCAGCAAGGCTGATCCGATCAAGCTGCCGAGCGAGACCGTGCTGACCTTCACCTTGCAATCGCCTCTGACACTGCCGCAGGTTGATCAGAACCCGGAATCAGAACGCCGCAAACTGGAATCCCGGCACTAAGCAAAACGCGACTGTCCACAGGCACTGGTGTGAGTGCCATTTTTTCCGCCGAACGTGTTTCGCGGAATGTTCCGGAGACGACTGTTCTCGGGTCATAGTGGCCGCTTTTGTCACCACCCCTTGTGACAATTCTCACCGTAGGATGTGTGAGGTTGAACTAGACTTACTTGTTGTGCGCAGTGCAAGTCAGGGGAGTAGTCTTGATCCCCGAGGAGGAAGTTATGCGTGCAGGCAAAAAAAGTTGGACGATTGCTATTCTTGCCCTCGTAGTTGGCATGTTGATGATGGCGTCGGCGCAGAATCAGCCAAAGCAAGATCAGCCGAAGACAGAAATCAAGCATGTACCTATCAAGCCGACCTCGCCCGCGTCCGGCAAGGAAATGTACAAAACATATTGCGCCGTTTGTCATGGAACCGATGGCACAGGCAACGGCCCGGCGGCGGAAGCATTGAAGATTCCACCCACCGACCTCACCGCGCTGGCCGTGAGGAACGGCGGCAAATATCCCGCGCTCAAGGTTGCCGCGATCATCCGCGGCGAGCAAGTCCTGGCTGCCCATGGCACGAAAGAGATGCCGATCTGGGGCAACCTGTTCTGGAGCATGAGCGGTGGGCATGAAGCGGAAGTCCAGCAGCGCGTCGCCAATCTGAACAAATACATGGAATCGCTGCAGAAGAAATAGTTCTCGCATACGGAACGGGAATGCGCTCCGTAAGCGTATTCCCGCGATGTCGGCAGGCAAGCAGTTGCCTGCGATCCCGTGCTGCTGCGCTCGTGCTAGCATCTCCGAATAACAGTCACCCGCCCTGGGTTTACGATTGAAGATTTGCAATCGAAAGCGCGCAGTCGAAACGCTGGACTGAAACTCCGGAAGCGGACGAAAAATGCCGAACATGATTGCCAATCGGAGGAACTGGATCGCGCGATATCGTCATTCCACGCTCGCGCAATATGGCGGAGCGCTGCTCGCGGTCTGGGTAGCGCTCAGTTTCTGGACGTTTTCACCTTTACTCCACCGCCATGCTTTTGCGCTTTTCCTGGTGGCCGTGCTTTTCACGGCCCGTTTTCTCGGTTTTGGACCAGCCATTTTCTGCTCGCTCCTGTCGGCTGCTTGCCTGGACTTTTTCGTATTCTCTCCAATCTTTTCCTTCGACCTGGCCCAAGGAGCCGATCTGGAGCGATTGATCGTATTCCTAGCCATTTCCGTATTCGCCGGCAGCATGGCTCGTCAGAGGACGCTCGCCGAATCGCGCGCCGACCGCAGCACCCGTGAGATGGCCGCCATCGTCGAATATTCCTCCGACGCCATCTTCAGCACCAGTCCGGACGGCACCATCACCAGCTGGAATCGCGCCGCCGAACAGCTTTTTGGATACAGTGCCGAGGAAGCTGTGGGTACACCCGTCGCCCGATTGGCGCCCCCCGAGCGTCAGGAGGAGGTTGCACGCAATTGTCGAATTTTCAACTCCGGCGGCCATGTCAACCCTTATCAGACCGAGCGCATAAAGAAGGACGGAACGCGCGTGCCCGTGCTGCTGTCACTGTCGTCTCTCTGCGACGGGCGCGGGCAGATTGTGGGAGCCTCGGCCATCGCGCGCGATATCTCCGCGGAAAAACAATCGGAAGAGGCGGTACGCCGCAGCGAGAAGCTCGCCACTGCGGGACGGCTCGCCGCTTCCATCGCGCATGAAATCAATAATCCCCTGGAAGCGGTGATCAACCTCCTTTACCTGGCGCGCAACGACTCGAAAAACGCCCCGCAGTATCTAACCATGGCCGAGCAGGAGGTAGGCCGCGTGGCCAGTCTGGCACAGCAGACTCTGGGATTTGTGCGCGACACGGATGCTCCGGCCTCGGTCGATGCGGCGGCCCTTATGGACGAGATCCTGCAGTTGTACTCCCGCAAACTCGAGGGCAAGCAGGTCCGTGTGACGCGGCGCTACCGGGACGTCGACCCCATCCACGGCTATGCGGGCGAGCTGCGGCAGTTGTTCGCAAATCTGGTAATGAACGCGGCCGACGCCATGGCCAGCCCGGGTTCTTCAAACCATGCCTCACCAAACCGGGCCGCGCTCGAAGTCCGCATTGCGCCGGGCCGCGACTGGTCCGACGGCCGGGAAGGGATCCGGATTACCTTGGCCGACAATGGCAGCGGCATTCCACCAGAGAATATTGCCCGCATCTTCGAGCCTTTTTACAGCACAAAAAAAGATACTGGAACCGGACTTGGCCTGTGGGTATCGAACGGCATCGTGCGCAAACATGGCGGATCGATTCGAGTCCGCAGCCGAGCTCATGGAAGCGCCACCGGAACCGTGTTCTCCGTTTTTCTTCCCCACCAATGCGAAGTCGTCCAGGTCGCCTAGTATAGAGGGATTCCCCTTTGATGATCCGCGAGCTCTCCCGAGCATCCCGCTCGCATTGACTTGCCT
>JBAQJU010000026.1:0-2751 GCA_049300475.1 Terriglobales bacterium
AAGATATTTCTTTCCTTCAGTCGACCTTGCTGGATCCAGAGAACCGCGACATCCTGGGCCGCGGTGTGCCCCCAGGAGCGGAGCAAGTTCTTGCGAAAGCGCGGGCTACCGGGGAAACGCAATTTCACATTGGCCTGCTTTGGACTGGTGCTTCCGTCGTTTCCGGACCGGATGGAAGATACATTCTCGTCGCCAAAGTACTCATTCCCTCCGCTGGTGTTCTGCAAGGGGCGGTCGCGACCGGACTTATTGGATGGCTCATGCCCGCTCTGGCTGGCGCATTGCTCTGCCTGCTTCTTGGGCGCCATATCGCGGCGCCGATCCGTACCTTGCAAAGTGTCGCGGGCAGAATCGCGGACGGAGATCTTTCGGTTCGGGCGTCTCCGGCTATAGGTTCGCGCCACGATGAATTGGCCGACCTCGCCCACGATTTTGACCGAATGGCGGACCGCATTCAATCCCTCCTGCTCAAACAACAGGAGCTCCTGGGGGATATCTCTCACGAATTGCGATCCCCGCTCACCCGCTTGAATGTTTCCCTCGAGCTGGTCCGCCGCGGCGAGAGTGATGCCGTCGAGCGTATGCAAGCGGACCTGCACCGCCTCGACAGTTTGATCGGGCAGATTCTGACGTTGACCCGGCTCCAGACCCGCGGCGACCTGAAAAGCGAAACCGCCGTGAACCTGCGGCTGGTTGTGGAGAGTGTGGCCGAGGACGCGCGTTTCGAGGGCCAGGAAGAGGGAAAATCGATCGTGATTTTGCGCTCCGACGACTGCTGGCTGAAAGGCGATCCGGCGCTGCTGCGCAGCTGCATTGAAAACGTCGTCCGCAACGCGTTGCACTACACCAAGCCGCAGACCGACGTCGTGATTTCGTTGACCCGGATCCCCGAAGAAGGGCGGTCTGTGGCGCGAATTCTGGTCGCTGACCGCGGCGATGGCGTGCCCGAGGAGGCTCTGCCTCGCCTGTTTGAGCCGTTCTACCGCGTCTCCGAAGCTCGCGATCACCAGACCGGAGGAAGCGGCCTGGGTCTCTCCATCGCGCAAAGAATCGCCGTGGTTGACGGCGGCAGCATTCGCGCGCGCAATCGAGACGGCGGTGGCCTGGAAATGGAGATTTGGCTCCCTGTGAAAGACCCCGGTTGAAAATGATTGCGGCGTTACACCAATTGAGCAAGGGACCCGCAAGATTGACTTCCTGCCTTCGTTCTATCAGAGAGCGGGCTAACCCTGTGATCGAGGTGGGGCACGAGCCGTGCTATCTGTACCAGATCCACCCTAACGCGCGAAACCTATGATGTGTGTTCCAGGCAAATCTGCTCCCGGGGGAAACAATATGACTCTCTCCAGGCTTGCGTGTCTGATTCTAGCGATTGCCCTTCCTGCTGCGCCGCTGCCGCCTCAAGAGCCCCCCGATTTGCAGGTGCAACTGCGTTCGGCAACCGGCTCCAATCGCTTCCAGGTCGGCGAAGTGATTCCGTTGGAGGCTGTTTTCTCCAGCAGTACTCCGAACCGATACCTGGAGCCCTGCACGCTTTTCAGGGAGTCCAACTTCGGGTTTCCGCAGTGCCGATTCTTCAGCCGCTGGTCTTTTACCATCACCCCCAAAGGCGGCTGGGTGGACCTCACGAAAGAGTTTCCCTCTGGGCCGCGGACCGGCGGCGGCCCCACCATGAAGGTTCCGAACCTCGACCTGTCTTCAAAGTCAGTAATCTTTTCTTTCCTCCTGACCAACAGATTTCGCTTCGACAAGCCCGGCGAATACAGGGTGCGACTTTTCATCGACGTTGGACTGGACGATGAGACTACAAAGCGCAACCCGATCCCCGATCCCGCCGTCAAACCGCATTCCGTAAGCGTAATGCGGGACATTGTGCTGCAGATCGCCGACTAACCGCTCGCAATGCCATCCGGCGTTCTCCTCGATGCCCGATGTCACCGGGTTCACCACGCGGTAGCGTCCGCCGCGCCAGCGGCTTAGTCCTTGTCGGCAAACAGGAAAGTATGTTTTTGGTCGCAAAATCACTTCACGCTAATACCCAGGTCGCTTGAGTCTATGAATGCCGGGCGACCCACACAGCGGGAGTAAGGTCTGGAAGGCACCTAATCGGGAGATCGGCAAGGCCGGGGAGAATCGTGGAAAAGTAATCCCGCACCGGGACTTGCAGCCGACGGCAGCTTTCCACGACCGAGAGAATCGCCGCAACCTTCGGTCCCGCTTGTGGGCTGCCGATGTGCAACCAATTCTTTCGACCAAGAGCTACCGGACGCATGGAGTTCTCCGCCAGGTTAGTACTTAGCTCTAATTCGGGATACTCCAAGAAGCGGGTGAGCTTCTTCCACAGTGCGAGCGCGTACTGGCAGGCCTTGCTAAGTGCGCTGGAAGGCAATGCAACGGACTGCGCTGCCTCGATCTTGCTGCGGATATCATCGAGAAGAGGTCTCACTGTTTCCTGACGCCGGATATGGCGCGCCGCAGTAGTCAGCGTTTTGCGGCGAGCTTCTGCATCGACGGCAAACAGTGCGTCCATCTGAGCCACAATCGGGGTTGCAGCCGGATCTCGGGGATTTAGCTGCACTGCTTCGAAAAACTGTCTTCTTGCATGAGACCAACAAGCGGCATGCACCATTCTCGGCCCACCGATTTGGTCATACGCTGCATAGCCGTCGGTTTGGAGAATGCCTTCGAACTGTCCCAGGAACTGCTTCGGCCCATCGCGCCCACGGCCTAGACGGAAGTCGAACACCAAGG
>JBAQJU010000027.1:0-6201 GCA_049300475.1 Terriglobales bacterium
AGTCGCAACTCGCAATTACCTAAGTACGATGACGTAACAGAAGCATCGGGAACATTTATTTTTCAGGCTGGCCTTTTGGCCGGCCTTATTTTTTGGTTGGAGCAGGCGAAACGGATTTGCCTGTTGTCGGCGCTGCGGGTGGGAGCGCTGCTGGTGGTTTTGCGGGATCTGCTTCCTTTACTGCTGGGGTTGATTCTCCGGTCGGTTCCGCATCGTTATCGATGTACTGGACGATGATTGAAATGCGCCGGTTGGATGGATCCTCGGGATTTGTTTTGTTGCGCAAATGCTGGTCCGCAAAGCCGCGAACTTGCGAGACTTGATCGGCGCGCAGGCCGGACTGCTGCATCAGGCGCCGTGCGGCATTGGCTCGATCCGTGGAAAGCTCCCAGTTGCTGTAGCTGCCCTCGCCCACAAATGGCTTGGCGTCGGTGTGTCCTTCGACCGAAATGTGGTTGGGGACCTTGCCCAACTCCCCCGCCAGCAGGGTCACCATCTCTTGTCCGACCTGGTTGAGAGCGGAGCTCCCGCTGTCGAAAAACGTGCCTTTCTCCGATTCCAGTAATTCAATTCGCAGACCTTCGGAGGTCAGGGTCATCTCGACGTTCTTTCGGAGCTTTTCAAGATTGTTGATCTTCTCGATGCTTTTTTGCAGCTGTTCCTTGAGGTCGGCCATGTTTTGCTTGGTGACCTTGAGCTCTTCCAGGTTTTGTTGCGTGGCCTGGAGGCCGTCGCCGGCTCCCTCGCCGGTTTTGCTGGTTCCAAATTTCTTTGAGGTTCCGGTGGGATCGCGAAAATATCCGGCGACCGCTTCCTGAACCGGCTTGTTCGTGTTCAAGAGCCACAACACGATGAAGAGCGCCATCATGGCGGTAACGAAGTCAGCATAGGCGACCTTCCAGGCGCCGCCATGATGGCCGCCGTGGCCGCCTTTTTTCTTAATGACAATGATCGGTGGGGTGGGCATGACGATGCTTTATTCCGCACCTCCGGCGGCGGCCGCGGCGTCGCTTTCCGCTGGCGCCTCGGGCGCGGGCGCGGCCTCGGATCCGGCGGCGTCAGGCGCGGCGGCGGATGATCCGCGGTTGCGGCAGGCCTGCTCCACCTCTTTGAAGGAAGGACGAATGTGGCCGGGGACGACTCGGCGTCCGATTTCAACCGCCATAATGGGAGCGACCCCCTTCAGAAAGGCGACCATCACTACCCGCATGACCTGCAAAAAAGCGTGTTCTTCTTCCGCGGCTTTTCCCATTCGGGACGCCACCGGACCCACCAGGCCGTAGCAGAGCAGTATTCCCAGAAACGTTCCCACCAGCGCGGCGGCTACTTTGCGTCCGATTTCTTCGGGCGGTCCGCCCAGGGCGCCCATGGTAATGACGACTCCGAGCACGGCCGCCACAATGCCCAGCCCGGGTAGCGAGTCGGCGGTCGTACTCAGCGCAGAAACCGGTTCCGATGCGCCCTGATGGTGCACCTCCATGTCGCCATCGAGCATCTGGTCGAGATCGAATACCTCCACGCCGCCGCTCACGGCCATGCGCATGGTGTCGCAAACGAAGTCGCAAAGGTGGTGATTGGCGAGGAAGTCCTTGTACTTGGAAAACAGAGGGCTTTTGATCGGTTCTTCAATATCGCTCTCGAGCGCCACCAGGCCTTCCTTGCGCGCCTTCTGCAGCAGTTCGTACATCATCTTCAGGGAATCGATGTAGCGTGGTTTGGTAAATTTCGAGGTTCCGAATACGGCTGCGACTCCACCGGTGATCTGTTTCAGAATATGCAGCGGGTTGGCGATCAAGACCGTGCCCGCAGCGGCGCCGCCAATAATGATCAGTTCGGCGGGCTGGAGCAATACTCGAATGTTGCCGTGCTCCATCAGGTAGCCAGCAACGATGGAGCCAAAGACAACGACAATGCCAATGATCGCAAACATAAGAAATCATCCTCGCAGCGGTTCAGCCTGCGTTCCGCTATGCGCCGCACCAACCGCGCGGCCGGTGGCAGCGGCGTGCGTCGGTTCCAATCCATTAAGCAACTTTTCCAGCTTGTCGCCGGGTTGTGCCACCGTATATGTGATCACTGCCTGCACGGCAAATCGGTCGCCCCACCAGCGAACTTCCGAATTCGTGATGAGGCTCCAGAGGTTCTCCGCAGCGGCGGCTGTGGAAACCGGATTTGCCGACGGAAGCACGGCGATGAATTCGTCTTCGCCCCAACGCCCAAGGAAGCTTGCCGGATCCAGCATGTGACGCAGAGTGTGGGCCGCGGTACGCAGAAACGGCGCGATGGAATGAGGTCCGTGTTGGGAACGAAAATCGTCAAGACCAAGCACGCGAATGCGCAGCAAACCGAAGCCCCGCCGCGACTCTTCCATCCCCGCCATGGATTCGGCGAGCACGGCGCGGGTCAGGCGCTGCGCCGGAATTCCGGTCATCGGATCCAGATAGCCGTAAGGGGACGGCAGGTCCGAATCATGCCGGACGTCGGCCATGTCTTCGAACAAAACGATCGCGCCCTCGACAGCATCACGGTGGTGAACGGGGCGGCAGCGGACGGCGACTGGCACACGATGGCCCTCTTTGTGGAGGAAGTTGGCAACCACCTGACGAGGCTGCCCATCACGCAGTGTGAGAATTACTGGATCGCTATCGCCACCCAGGAAATTGCCGTGGACATCGCAAGCGTCCACGATGTGCTCGGTCGACAAGCGGCCCACGACCTCCTGCGCCATATGACCGATGATGTGCTCGGCGCCGCGATTCCAGAAACGAATCCGGCGATCGCGATCGACGATGTAGATTCCAACCGGCAGCTCTTCCAGCACGGTGTGAACGAATCCCGGATTGTCGAAAAAATTGGAGGACATGGCCGACAAACTTCGCCAATGAGTTCATCGGCAAAAGGGAGGGGAACTTCAGGAGAACGACGAGCAGCAAAGGATGAAGGTTAAACATAGCCGAGGACGCTCAGGCAGCGTGCTCGGCCTTCGCACTCAGCAGGCGCACAAGATCCCGACCCTCGAACACCGGCGGTTGGCAGGTGAATCCCGAGCACACCACGGCAAACGATTGTCCTTCATTCAGCGCAGGAAGATGCGGAAGCGTCTCCGCCAATGCAGGCGGCAAATTCTGCGCGACAACTTTGCTCGCGTCCAGCTGCAACACCGCTGTGTTCGTTGCAAGGGATTGCCGGGCCGTCCGATACAACTCGGCTGCGGCCTGGTCCATTCCTACGACTACGACCTGCGTATGCGGCACGGTGAAACGGGCTACGGCCAAGCCATAGGTGGCGGCGAAAATTCCGTGTTGAGCGGCCACTCCGGCATATACCTCGAGCGTCTGCTCGGCTTGTTCGCGATACGAAGGCTCGTTCGAGTAAGCGTGCAGCCGCAGCAAAGCGATCGCGGCCGCTGAATTTCCCGCGGGAGTCGGCGAATCCTGAAATGGTTTGCGGCGCGTACCTAGAATTCCGTGCGCGGTTTGCTGGTTCGCTGCTTCGCGGGCTGTTGCACGCGTTTCCGTATCGAAGAACCCGCCTGCTTCCTGATCAAGAAATCGCGTCACCATCGAATCCGCAATGGTGCGCGCAAAACGGAAGTAGCTCAGGTCGGCCGTGGCCTCGTATGCGTCGAGGCAGGCAATCACTGAGAAGGCATAATCGTCCAGCACGCCTGCTGTGTCGCGCCGCTCGGCTTTTGGATCCGAATATGCGATCACATGCTTCAATCCACGCGCGGCGTCCCATCCTTCCGCGAGAAGGCGGTCCAACGAGCGCAGCGCAAAATGCTTTGCCTCCGCCAGATCGAGCATGTTGGCCGCTTCCAGGTACGCCGAGATGCACATCGCGTTCCATCCCGCATAGACCGTTTTGTCGATATAAGGCGTTGGACGCTCGAGGCGCGCGGCATACATCTTCCTCTTCGCCACAGCCAGCAAGTCACGAACGCGGTCCTCGCTCACGTTGAGCCGCCGGGAAATCTCGTCGACTCCCGCCCCGATATACAGAACATTCTTTGCGGGATCGTGATGCATCTCTCCAATCTCGCCGATGTCGTAATGCACTTCGGCTACCCGCGCCTCATCCACGGTTAGCGCTGCCCGGGCCTCGTCGAGAGTCCAGGTGAAATAGTCGCCGTCGTCGTCCATGGAATAGTCGGCGTCCTGCGAGGCGTAGAAGCCGCCATGAGAGCGGTCGCTCAGCCATTCGTCGATCCACCGAATGATGTCGCGCGCCACGTCCGCAAAAAATTCATCACTCGTCGCCTGATACGCGTGGACATAGTTCTTCAGTAGCTCGGAGTTGTCATAACTCATCTTCTCGAAGTGGGGCACAATCCACCGCTCGTCGACCGAGTAGCGATGGAAGCCACCGGCGAGTTGGTCATAGACGCCACCACGCGCCATCTTCTGGAGAGTCTGGACAAAGATATGGCGCAGGTCTTCTTTGGTTGTGGCGTCGGCCTTGGTCGGCGCGTTTGCATGGTTGGTGCGCGTGTACTGCTCCATTAATAATTCAAGAGCCGCGGGATGCGGAAATTTCGGCGCGCCTCCGAATCCGCCATTGGTTTCGTCAAACATCTTCTGCGCCGACTCGACAATCGCGTCCATCACGGTGGCAGAGACTTTTCCTCCGCCGGAATACGACTCGGCGCGCCCGATGGCGCTCTCGACCATCGATGCCTGCTCGATCACGTCGCCGTGTTTTTCGCGATAAGCCTGCGCGATCGAAAGCAGGACGCGCTTGAAACTCGGACGGCCGTAGCCATCTTTCGGAGGAAAATATGTGCCGCCGTGAAACGGCTTGCCATCGGGAGTAAGAAAGGCGGTCAGCGGCCATCCGCCCTGACCCGTGAGCGCGCTGACCGCAACCTGGTAGCGGCTGTCGATATCGGGACGCTCATCTCGATCCACCTTCACGGCGATGTAATTCTCATTTACGATCTGCGCGACTTCGGGATCGTCGTAGGACTCGCGATCCATCACGTGGCACCAGTGACACCAGACGGCGCCGATATCGAGCAGCATGGGTCTATTCTCGCGGCGAGCGGCGGCAAAGGCTTCGTCACCCCATTCATGCCACTGGATGGGCTGATGCATGGCGGAGCGGAGGTAGGAGGAAGAGGCGCGGGAGAGGGAATTGGAGGGAGCCGTGGTCATGCTCTAGTTTTAGCGCCTTGAGCCCGCCCTGTACAGCCACGTTATCCCGTATCCGAAAGAGGTAAGGATCAGGGCAAGTACAATAATCAAAAGTACCCACGGTGCGGGGAACCATGTGAGAGCTTTGCCGGGCTTGAGAAAGAGAAGAAGGAGAAACACGCCTCCCCAGAAAATCACCCAGCAGCCAATGAGAATTTTCCCGAAAGGACCTGGCGTGAAGGTGATCTTGGTGGGCTCGCGCGGAAGTTCCGGCGACGCAGTTGTAGCTTGAATTCTGGCTCGGTTCCTTCGCATTGCCTTTGGGAGATAGACCATCCAGCAATAAAGACAGAGCGCGTACCACGACCAAATCCCAAAAGCAGAAAGAAGATTGCGATTGGTCCCGTTATTCCCAAAATGCCCCAACCCAAGTTCGACAAGAAAGATACTGGGTTCGGGTTTACCCAGCCGTAAACCAAAGGCGTCACTGCAAGGACGATTATCGTTGCCAGGAAGAAAAGCCTCATCGCGAGGCGCGTTACGAGCCAATCGTCATGGAACCAGTTCAGGAAGCCGAGAGGACCGATACGTTCAAAGCGCATAAGAGCCTTTGGAACATTCTGATTCTATTCTCAGTTGGTGCTTACCTCCGTACAATTTAAGTTAGGGTTCAGACAAGTGCACCAAAATGGTGTATACTGGTGTCATTATGGCGGTTTCGAGACGGCGTTCTTCCGAATCCAAAAAACAGGTACGTCGAAGCGTAAGCTTGCCTCCCAAGGTTGCCAAGAAGGTCCAAACCATCGCCCGGCAGCGTGCGCTCAGTGACAATCGCGTTCTCGTTGAGCTGATCGAGCAGGGGATCGAGGCCCAGCAGCATAAAGAAAAAGCGTTCTTTCAGTTGGCTGAAAAATTCCGCGCCGCCAGCGATCCAGAGCAAGTAAAGCGGCTTGGCGATCAGTTAGGCCATTTCGTGTTTGGAGAATAAAGCCAGGCAAAACATGCCCCAGATTGAAACCTGGTCGAAACTCCCCCCTGCGGTTCGCGACCATCTCGTAGAGCGCATGCG
>JBAQJU010000028.1:0-41550 GCA_049300475.1 Terriglobales bacterium
GTGCCACTTTCTTTGAAGATTGCGGGAAGAGCGTGCCGGAGGTCCATTGGTCGGGACCATCGGCTGGAGCAAATCCCAGGCGAGGCAACTGACGCGACTCGATGCCAATCAGACAAATGGGATAGCCACCGAGGTGTGCATCCCATACCACCGCGGTCTCGGCGGCGCGCATGCCCGCCCAGCGTTCGAGCGGAGGATGATCCTGATCGCTGGCTGCCATCATCACTTTGCGGATATCGAACGATTTTTTCCGCCCAGGGTTGGTTTCGTCGGACAGGATGTCGCCAACCGATGCGAAGCCGTCCTGGCTATGCGGATAAGCTCTCACGTCCCGATCGATGGGATCGGCAGTTTCAGCCCGTCTTGGGAAGCGCTCGCCGGGAGCGATGTAAGTGTGCTCGTAGTGGCGGAAGAGAATGTGACAGGCTTCATCGATGTCTCGCGCCCAGTACTGCGCCTGGCCATTGATGCCCATGATGCGATCGTAGCCGCCGATTCCCTGATTGTCCTCGGCTGAGATGCCGCCGGAGTAATCCAGGGCGCGCCTGCCGGTAAGCACCATCGCCGCTTTCGGAGTCATCACGAGAATGCCGCGAGTATGCATAAGCATGGTGGCCTCGGCATTCCAATAGGGCTGCGCTCCCACGTTGATCCCGTTGATAATCAGGTTGACCTCGCCGCCAGCTTGTGTGAACTCGACCAAACGGCGCAGGACGCGGGCAATCCAATCCATGTTCTCGACGCCACTCTCCATCGAGATTTTGGCGCCCGCTGAGATGGGGAACCACTCGAGGGGCACGCCCATCTGCTGGGCGAGGTCAAGGGCGGCCATGATGCGACGGCATTCTGGTTCGGCAAGCGCACCGAGATCCTTGCTGGGATCTCCCAGCAACAGAACCCTCGACATGCCGTCGGAATACCTGGACGTAAAGTTGCGGATGATGCCAACCACGATGTTGGCTTTGTTTTGGCCGTACGGCCGTCCCACCGGAACCAATCGGCCTTCGGGATTCAGATCGTGCTCGACAAAATCACCGGGCGGGAATTCCGCGCGCGCGTGTTTTGGTTCGGGCGTCAGCATTCTGATGATTTCGTAGGGATAGATGAGACCGCGCTGGCGCATGCGGACGACCTTTTGCTCATACTCACCAAGTGGTCTGAGGGGTTGCAATTTTTCGGCGGGCCGGAAAGTAATGAGCATGCCGCTCGAGCCCGGGCTCGAAATGCGCACGATCATATCGCGCAATTCGCCGGTGGCGGGACGGGGAATGTGGGCGCGTATGACGACCTGTTCGAGTCCCAGGCCTTCGATGGCGGGCGCCAGCCTGCGGATGAGGTTGCGAGATTCCTCGCGGTCAAGAACGAGCGGTTGCCACATATAGAGAAGAATCCGGTTCCAGCAAAGACGTTGATTGACGGGCCGATGCGACTGGAACTGGCGCATGCTGGCGATCACTTCCCCCAGCATACGTTCAAGATGCGGCAGGCCTACGATGCGCCCCGACTCATCCCGCACCGGTGTGAGGTCACGGACCTCCGCGCAGCCGAACAACCGCTCATCTTTCGGATTGTCGCGGGCGATTGCATGGAGGAGGTAGACGTCTTCGACGGACGGCAGGCGCTCTATCTTGAAATTGCTGAGCCGCCACAGATGCAGGCGTTTGGCCATCATCGGATGGACGCCACGATAGAGCTTCTCCTCTTCGTATTTGTTTTCATTGGTGGGGCGATACGTGAAGTGCTGCATGCCGCCCACGCCTTGACTGTAAACTGGACTCGCGACTTCCACGACGATGCGGCTGATGGAATGCGGGAAGGCAGTCCGGTTCACCAGCGCGCAGACTTCCTGCTGCGTGGACTCCACATCGTCCAAGCCGTTGGAGCACCACGCATAGAAATCAAGCACGACGTCGTGGTCAGCAGGAACCTCCGCGATCATCGGAAACAGTGTTTGCACCACCTCAGAAAGGCGGGAGTAATCCGCGTGGGTGGTGAAGACGTGAATGCGCTTCCCCTCATTATCGTATTCAGCGGATACGTAGCAATGGCCGTCCAGATCGAAGGAGCGGACTTTTTCAAGAGTGCGAATGCGGTAATACCGCCAAAGGATTGCTTCCAACATCACCTTGCGCATGGCGACGTCGGCCGATGCGAAGCGTTTAGAGAACAAGCCCACTACTGGCTGCGGGCATTCCACCAGCGCGCGTACCCTTTCATGGCGATCCGCGGCATTGGGATTGGCAGCCATATAGGCGAGGTTTTCCTCCAGTTGTTCGTACACCTGTTTCCGGGCCCGCTCAAACAATGGTTGGTCGAAATAGCGATAACGCACTTCACGGGCGAGGTTGGTGACGGACGGAAAGAGCCCGTTGCTCATCGAAACTATCCGGTCGAAAAGCACACGCAGCGATTCCGGAGCTTTGGGCGCTACCACATCTTCACTATGCAAACGCCGTTCCAGTACGCCCAGGATGGGCGCGATTTGCCGCTCCATGCGCTGGTGCGATTTATAGATCCAGAGCAGACTCTCTTCCAGTTTCGACGAGCGATCCAGGCTCTCGACACCGTAGTGGGACAGAGCACGGCGAAGGGCCGCCATGAAGACAGGCGGCAATCTTTCGCCACCTGTCTGCAACCTGCGCAGAAAGGAGAACAGATAAGCCTCGGCACTGGGCTCTTCGCCGCTGGCTCGATGATTTACTTCCGGTTCGTGTTGAAACAGGGAGCAGATATCCACGAAGATATTGAGGATTTCATCTTCGGCCTCTCGCATTTCATCGCTGTTCACTGGGCAGTCCTTGTTGCAGTCTGCGAGCAGCCGTGCGCCGGACTTCGGGTCCACATCAAAGCCCAACATGAGTTGGCGAAGCTCATTCAAACTCTGGCGCCAATCGGAAGGAATTGTTTGCTGGGTTGCATCCGCTGGAAACGACGCGCCAAAAACCACACGATCGCCGGCAACCACCGCATCGTCGACGGCGACAGGATCGATCTGGACAAGCGGCGCTCCGGTGTCGACCTGTACGTTGGCGATCGTCATCACTTGCCGGACTTTTCCGGAAAATGGAGCCACCACCTGCATCTCCATCTTCATGGCTTCCAGCACGGCCAGACGATCTCCCAGCGAAACCACGTCGCCCGGCTTCACCGTGACCGAGACCACAACCGCCGGCGAGGGCGCGCGCACAATGCCGCCATCATCCCGTTCAATTTTGTGGGCAACACCGTCCACTTCAATGCTGTAGTTGAGTCCCTGCGCTACCGAGACGATACGGAAGCGCCGCCCAAGAACCGTGAGCCAATATTCAAACTGACTGAGGCGGTCGCTGTGGACATCGATGCGCAATCCGTTCAGTTCCACGCGGTACTGCTGCGGGCCAAGGCGACAGGTCCTGGGCGCATAAGTGTTGCCGCGATAGCGCAGTTCCGCAGTATGGCCTATTTCACTGCGCACCCGCGGCCGTCCGCGCACGGCGGACGCATAGAACTGGGCCTGCTCCACGGCTAATTGTGCGTCATAGGCTTCGATCGCGGCCTGCACCAGGGCCACATCGGCGTAGCGCCGGGAAAGGTGCTCACCGCTCGCGGCCAAGTGGTCGAGCCAACCGACGTGCACTTCGCTGCGCTGCTCTTCGTCGCGGTTCAGCAATTCGAGCAGAAACGCTTTATTACTGACGCCGCCTCTTATAACGATTACGCTCTCGCGGAGCGCGCGCTGCAGACGGGAGAGCGCCTCTTTGCGGTTTTGACCGAAGGCGATGATCTTGGCGATCATCGAGTCGAACTCTGCGGGAATCGAGTCGCCCTCCGCCACGCCGGTATCCACTCGAACGCCTGGCCCAGTTGGGATTCTGAAGCACTCAATGGTACCTGGGGCGGGGGCAAAACCGTTGTCCGCGTCTTCGGCGTTGAGCCGCACCTCGATGGCGTGGCCGGTTGTGCGCGGAGGCGCACCTTCGAGGCGGCCACCACGCGCGACATGAATCTGCAGCTTGACCAAATCAAGGCCAGTGGTGCATTCGGTCACCGGGTGCTCGACCTGCAGCCGGGTGTTCATCTCCATGAACCAAAAGCTCTGGGCCTTCGGTTGATACAGGAACTCCACCGTGCCCGCATTGTGGTAGCCGGCTGCCTGGCTCAAGCGCACGGCGGCTTCGCGCAATGCCTGGTCTTGCGCCAAAGACAGTACAGGCGAGGGCGCCTCTTCGAGGATCTTCTGATGGTGGCGCTGGATCGTGCAATCGCGCACGCCCGCAGACCAGGTGGTTCCGTAGTGGTCGGCAATAATTTGGACTTCAACGTGGCGTGCGTCCAGTATGAGTCGCTCAAGAAAAACGGTTGGGTCTCCAAAAGCCTTGAAAGCCTCTGCGCGGGCGCTCTCGAAAGCTCGCGCCAGTTGGCTCTCTGAATTCACACGGCGAATGCCGTGGCCGCCGCCTCCCGCGGTAGCCTTTATCAGGAGCGGATAACCCAGGAGCTCGCCATGATGGAGGGCATCATCGAGCGTCTCTACCGGTCCGCCACTCCATGGCGCAACTGCTATTTGGGCGCGTTCGGCTATGCGCTTGGAGGCAATTTTGTCGCCGACGCGCCGCATCACGTCGCCGCTCGGGCCGATGAATACGATGTTCATCTCGCGGCAAAGGTCGGCGAATGAAGCATGCTCGGCCACAAAGCCCCATCCTACCCACACCGCATCGGCGTGCGAGGCCGCCAACGCCCGTTCCAGCCTTCCATAATCCACGTAGCTGCTCTTCAGTTGCCTGGTGCCGATGTCGAGCACCTGAGCGGGGCCGAGACACACCGCTTCATCCGCTTCGCGGACGAACATGGCACGGCGATCGGGTTCGGTGAAAAGCGCTATCGTGCGCAGGGATGTGGCGCGCTCCTGGTTGAATTCGCGGGCCGCGTGAATGAAGCGCATGGCGGCCTCACCGCGATTGACGATTGCCACGCGTTGGAATTCGCGATTCATGACATCTCCGATCGGAAAATAGTCGCTTCGTCAGACCGCAATGCTCAGGCCGGGACCGGCTCCGATGACATCACATCGCGTAGTGCCTTCAGTTGCTCGGCATTGACGAGGTTGGGACTTGCTATTGTGCGATAGCCGGTGAGCTGCACGTATCGCGCGCCCATCTCATCCACAACGTTCGCATCGAAGGTTCCGCGAACTGGATCAGGAGTGACAACAGCGTACAACCGGGTATTCGCCGTGGGAGTGCGTAACAAGAAGGCTCGATCAACGTGCTGGGGCAAACCCATTTGATCCAGCGTTCCCATCTGCCAGATTCCGGCGGTCTGGAAGCAGAGTTCGATGAGCCGCGGCTCCATCAGCGTGGGCAACTCGGACGGGTGGTGATTGCCCGGAAGATTTCTTGCCATCAACCCGATCATTCGATCGCCATCCCACCACGCTCGCTCCAGCACTTGATATGCCGGTCCGTGAAAATAGAGGCGATAGATGTCAGCGGCTTCGATCGTGTGTTCGGGCGGCGAAATTGGTGCTGGAACGATGACACCTTCCGCAGGGCGCTTCGTGAACCGCACACGCGCGGTGAAGTGCGTCGTCGTTTGCGGTTCCGCCTGATTTGGAAGTGACCTGTGTCCAATCAGCCGGCAATTGGCTACCAAGCCGGAGCCGTGAGGATGAGTGGCGCACTCGACGATCACGGTACGAGGTTCATGCCGGTAGAACTTAAACGGCACAAGAAAATTTACGTCCTCGATGGCCTCGATATGCCAGCCGGGAAGCATTTGCAAAGCGGCTTCGGCGAAGGCTTCGATTCCCATAACGCCGGGCAGCACAGGCGTGCCGTCGATTTGATGATCGTGAAGGAACGGCTGAATTTTCGGGTCGAGAGTGGTCTCAATGATCAAAGGAGAGAAAAGACCAGCGCTGGCAATCTTGCCGGTTTTTGTCATTGGCCCCGCTGCCGCCTCTTCCGGGAAAGGTTGAACCGCGGCCTTATCGATTCCACCACTTTCATCCCACTCCTTAAGCAGCACACCGAGGCGCTGACCGATCACGACTTCTCCGCGTGTGCCTCCCGCCGTCAGTTCGCGGCGGATCAAAGGAACGGCGGCTTCCGGAGGCAACATATCGATGCCCGCTTGCTCCATCACTTTTGGAATGGAACCGCGGGTGGCCATGCCAATTCCGCCCCAGGCAGTCCAGTCGATGGCGATGCCGCGCGTGCCCGGCCGAGTAGTGCGGAAACTCGACGTGATCTTGCACAGCAGATCGTTGGCGGAACTGTAGTCGGTCTGCCCGGGATTGCCGAAGCGGCCGGCAATCGAACTGAACGCCACGGTGGCGCCCAGCGGCATGTCGCCGATGGCATGAAGCAGATTAAAGAAGCCGTCGCCCTTGACGCTGAAGACGAGGTCAAATTCGCCCGGCTCCTTTTCCGACAAGGAGCGGCTGCGTTCGATGCCAGCCGCGTGCAGCAACACATCGATGCGCCCGCTGCGCTCGCGGACTTCTTTGATTACCTTGGCAACGGCTTCCGCGTCGGCCAGATTGACGCTGAAGTAATGCGGCGTGCCTCCTGCCGCGCGCACCGCCTCGATGGCACTGAGCGCGGCTTGCGCGCGGTCCAGCGCCGCCAGTTCCCTTTCCACCAACGCTGGTGTGGCCCGCTCGCCGCGCGCCTGGATGCGGGCGAACAGATCGCGCTTCAGACTCTCTTTTTCGGTCGCGACCTCGCTCATGAAGCGCTTGAGGTCAGGATTGGCGGGATCAGGCTCGGGCACCAGATCGAGCAGATAGAAAATGCCGCCGGAAGCGGCTGCCAAATCGGCAGTAATCGCGGAGACAATGCTTCCCGCAGCCCCGGTGATCAGGAAAACGGTATTTTCGTCGAGTATCAGCCCGGGCTGGCCGTCGGTTGCAGATTGCTCCTCCAGCCCAATTGTCCAACGCAGACCTGCGTTGTAGCCGATCTCAATCGCTCCGGGATCACGCAAGGTCTCTTCAATGAGAAGCTCGGCGATCTGCGGCGCTTTGCACTCCGGTTCGAAGTCGACGGCTTTGACGTGCGCCTCCATCCGCTCGCGCTTATAGGTCTTCGTGAAACCGGTGACCGCACCCCCGAGTGGCGCGAGGGCTCCGGCCGCGTCGTAGCCGTGCTGTCCGCCCAGCCGCGTCGCTGAAATCAGAAACGTGCCTGGCTTCGAGATAGGCTCGTAAAGCGTGCGCATGGCGGTGTACAGCAACTTGATCCGCACTCGCACGGCTTCGTGCCAGGTGGCCAGATCCAGGTCGCGTAGGTTCCCCTCATGATCGAGCGCGGGCAGCCAGTAGACTCCGTGGACTGGACCTGCGGCCAGCCAGCTCTCGAGCAGATCAGCGAGCCCGGGGGCATCGGGTGTGCCGTCAATGCGGAGAACTTCGACTCCCCTCTTCTGGAGTTGTTGAGTGAGTGCGTCGGCCACTCCACCTTTGTCGGGCATGACCATCACGCGCTGGCCGCGCTCAAGGCTCACGCCAGTTTGCTTGCAGATGTTCAGCGGTGGGCGCAAGACCGGCAGCGGCACGCGGCGTGGAATGCTGTTGGCGGCGTCGAGACTGGCGAGGGCCGGACGCGGCGTCTTCGCTGGCATTCGAGCGGGAGTTGAAGATGCTGAAGTGGATGACGCGGAGGTCGCGGGCTTCTGCCCTGCCCCCGGTTTTTCTTTTTGAAGGTGGCCGCGCAAAGTCGACTTGTCCTGCGCGAACTTGATCACGTGGGCCAAGGTTGGAAAGTTGCGCAGCTTGAGATTTTCATCGCGTGGAATGTTGTACGCGGCCCGAATGGCGGCGAACATCTCGGCCTGTTTCACGGTGTCGATACCGAGATCGGCTTCGAGATCAAGGTCCGGGTCGAGCATATCTTTCGGATAACCGGTTTTTTGGGCGACGATGTCCAGCACTTTCTCTTTGATGGAGTCGCTCGTGGCCGCTGTCTCCGCGACTGCGACCGGTGTTGTAGCGTTGGGCGGGACAGAGGCGGCTTTGCCCTCTTCCTTGGTTGTTGGTGCTGGGGAGACCATAGACACATCTGCCAAGTCGGGCCGCTTCTCAAACACGAACCGAATCACGTGCGCCAAGGTTGGATAGTCGCGGAGCTTGCGGTTCTCATCGCGTGGGATGCTGTAGATCTCGCGAATCGCGGCAAACAGTTCGGCCTGTTTCACCGTGTCAACGCCGAGATCGGCCTCGAGGTCGAGGTCCAGGTCCAGCATATCTTTCGGATAACCTGTTTTTTCTACGACCAGGGCGAGAACGCGCTCCTTCACGGAATCGCTGGTGCTGAGCGGCGCGGGACCTGCGACCGGCGTAGGTAGCGCTGATGTGACGGCTTCCGATTTGGGCGCTTCGGTAACTGATGCTGTTCTTGTCGATGCCTGGCACGAGTTCGCCAGCTCGGGACGCTTTTCATACACGAACCGAATTACGTGCGCCAGAGTCGGATACTCGCGCAGTTTGCGGTTCTCGTCGCGTGGGATGTTATAAATCTCGCGAACGGCCGCGAATAATTCCGCCTGCTTTACCGTGTCGACACCGAGGTCGGCCTCGAGATCGAGATCCAGGTCCAGCATGTCTTCCGGATAACCGGTTTTTTCTACTACGAGCGTCAGGATGCGCTGCTTTACGGAATCACCCGCAACATCTTCTCCGTGAGCTACCGCTGGTGCTGGTGTGCTGGGATTTACTGCGGGCGGCTTAACCCCCGTGGCTGTGGCTACCGCTTTGGACTTTACCGCCGGCACACTGGCCAAGTCCGGCCGCTTCTCATACACGAACCGAATGACGTGGGTCAGGGTTGGGTAGTCGCGCAGTTTACGGTTTTCGTCACGCGGGATGTTGTAGATCTCGCGAATGGCGGCGAATAACTCCGCTTGCTTTACGGTATCGACGCCGAGGTCCGCTTCAAGGTCGAGATCGAGGTCGAGCATGTCTTGGGGATACCCGGTCTTTTCGACGACCAGGGCCAGGATGCGTGCTTGCACCGGATCTTTTCCCGGAGCAGTCGCTGACACTGGGGATGATTCGGAAGACGCGGGCGCGGCAACGGGCGCGGCGACTTTCGGCCGCACTGCCTCGCGCGGCGCGGGTGGTGCCAGCTTCGCGTCCGACCTTGCAGGAGCGGCGACCGTGGCCGATACGGCTGCTGGCACAGGCTTGGGCGAAGGCGTCAGCCGGATAGCTATCGCGGGGGATTCGGCAACTCGCGCCGCTGGCCTTTGATCCGGCACCCGCAGATCTGGCACCCGCAGTGTCCGACGGACCACTTCGAGGTCTGCGACGGGATGGCCCGCAATCTGGCTCAACCATGATGTCCACGTATTGGTGTCGGTGATTCGATAGGCATAACCCAATGCGTTCTGATTTTGACGGACGCCGTCTTTGGTCGCCACCCAATGCAACAAGAGCATGCTGATCTGCGAACCAAACCCAGCGCCCAGGTGCAAAGCGTATTCGATCGGATAGGCGCCGCCTTTTGACAAATTCAACTGTCCCAACTCAGGATCGACTTCCTTAAAGTTGGCAACGGGCGGCACGCAACCGGTCTCCAGCGCTTTCACGGCAACGACATCTTCGATGCCGGTAGCCATGGCATGGCCGGTGAAACCCTTGGTGTTCGCGATCACGACCTGATCGGCGGTGTCACCGAAGACATGACGCAGCGCATGGATCTCGGCGGAGGCGCTGCCTCCGCGAGCCGGGGTGTAGGTTTCATGAGAAACGAAAACTGTCTTGGGCGCGATCTGATGGCGGGAGATGCCTCGCGTTTCCGCTTTGGCAATCAAATCTTCCATCACCTGACCGATGTGCTGCACGTCGAGGCGGGTGCCGTGGAAAGCGCTGTTGGCCGTGACCGTGCTCAACACTTCGCAGATAGGATGGATGCCGCGTTCGCGAGCCGCATCCGCGCGTTCGACTACGAGAGCAGCCGCGCCCATGCCGATAATCAAACCGTGGCGCCGGCGGTCGAACGGAATGGCGGCATCTTCAACCACGTCGTCGGTGGCGGCCGCGCCGGTGGCCAGGAAACCGGCGCCAAACCACTCCAGCATGTGATCGGAAGTGACGTCGTCGGCCGAGATGACTACGACGCGGCGACACCGGCCAGCGCCGATCCAATCTTGCGCGAGCCCCACGGCTTGCGCGGTAGAAGCGCAGGCGGCGTTAATTTGCGTGTTGGGGCCGCGCGCGCCGATGAATTCGGCGAACTGGGAATGTCCCATTGCGAGAACCCGGAGCAGGAAGCGCCTCTCGAAAACGTACGGCTCCTTTTCGAGAGTGGCTCGCAAATCGGCGATGCGGCGATCGACTTCCTGGGCCAGCGTCTGGTTCGCCAGATTGGCATGACCGTTTGTCTCTATGCGGGCGCGCAAATCCTCCAGCAGAGTTAGCTGCTCGCGGCGTTCGTGGTCGGCATAGTAACGCGACATCTCATCGGCATAGGAGTCATACCCCGGGAAGGCAGACGCAAAAATAACGCCGGTCTCGTCGCGCAGGGCGTCGGGCAAGCCCCAGCGGTCCGGCAACTGCGTGCCCTTGCTGGTGGTCTTGTAGCGCATCACCAGGGGAATGCCGGCATCGCGTAAGGCATCGAGTCCGGCCGCAATCGCCAACTGCGTAACGCGGTCGAGGGCGGCCACACGCTCGGCGGAAACGCCAAACTCTTTTTCCAGATCGAAGGCGTTCCCACGGGCTGCCAGCCTGATGACATCCGCTTCATTGTGAATGGACTCAAACGTGGCCTCGCCATTGCCGCTCTTCACCAGGCGCGTGATGTGTTTATCGAGCATCGCGCGCCGCAGACGGGTAGGGATCGCGTCGATGAATTGCTCACCGCGCAGGATGCGGCCGATATTGGCGTCGTCGAAAATGTGTTCTGTGCCGGGCAGTCCCAAAGCCGCGCCTGTGATCACAACTGGCGTGCCATCCGAAGGAGCAGGATTTTTCCCGCGGTAAATTTCATATCCGCGATCGAGAACATCGGCAAATAAATGGCCGAGTTCGCTGTAGCGATCGCCATTGCTATTGCCGTTTGCCGGTGCGACCGGTGGAGGGGTGGAGGGTAATGCTTCCGGTTTTTCCTCCGCCTTTAGTTCGAGATTTTCTTCTTCGCGCCTTGCTTCGGCAACACCACGGCCCAGCCCGGCTGCATAAAGACCGCAGAGCGCCTGGTTGAAGGCGACGAGGTCACCAACTTTGGGGTGATTGGTGAAAACCGCAAGCACATCGCCGCGGTCGCCGAGCACATCCTCGGCGAATCCCTGCAATGCTTTTTTCGGACCGACTTCAACGAACACGCGCGCGCCCGCGTCGTAAAGGGTGCGCAAACCCTTGACGAACTGCACGGGAGATGCAACTTGCTGCGTGAGGATCTCCAGCATCTGCGGAACAACGTCAGGCCCCATGGGATAAAACTCGCCGTTAGTATTGGCGACAATTGGCAGATGCGGCGATTCGAGATGCAGGCGCTCGAGAACTTCCCGCAGCGGCTTGCTCGCTCCCGCCACGATCGACGTGTGGAAGGCGTGGCTGACGACCAGCGGCGCCACGTCATACCCGGCCTTCTGGAAGGCTTCCAGGGCTTGCTCGACCGCCTTGCTTCCTCCGCCGATTACCGCCTGACGATTGCTGTTGACGTTGGCGATCACCACATTGCCGTTGATCGTCTTCAGAATTCGCTCGATCTCTTCCAGTGGAGCAAACACCGCGGCCATGCGGCCATTGTCGTCCATCGCCACCTGGGTCATTCCACGGCCACGAGCGCTAACGGCTTCCAGGGAGTCGGCAAACGGTAAACCGCCGGCGGCGACCAGCGCTCCGTATTCGCCGAGGCTGTGCCCCATGGTGAAGTTCGGTTCGACGCCGTAGGCCGCAAGCAGCCGTGTAAGCGCAAGATCAGTTGCCAGCACGGCGGGCTGCGTGATCGCGGTTTGGCGCAGATCGTCTTCCGCCTTCGCGACAGCGTTCGGATCAGCATGGTCAACGAAGATGAAATCGCTAAGTGGCTTGCCGAGCAGGGGAGCCATCACGCGATCGGCTTCGGCAAAGGTTTCGGCAACAATCGGCTCGGTCGCGCGGAGCAGTTCCAGCATGTTTACATATTGTGAACCTTGACCGGTATACAAGAAGGCAACTTTGGGCGCGGGTCCGCGACCGCGGTAAATACCTTGCGCGCGCAGAGCTTTCCAGACCGCAGGCTGGTTGGCGGTGAGAGCCTTTAGCGCGGCGGCCGATTTATTTGCCAACTCAGCCGCATCCGCATAGTCGATGGCCAGACGTTCGGGAGCCTGCAAGTCCGCTTCAGCCGGGGGCGTTGGCGCCGGTGCGCGGCCCGCTTTCGCGTCTTTTTCTACCGCGCGCAAACGCTCGACGAGTGCGGATTCGGAAGCAGCGCCGATCACCAGAGCTCCGCGTAACGGAGCTTTGCAGGAAGAAGAAGCGGCGGTGCCGGAAAAAGAAGTGCGGGGAACACTTTCCACATTCATGATTTGCTCTTTCCCGTTCGACGGTATCTCGCTCACCGCAACTGATCGCCTGCCGTTTCCGTTGAGCCGGTGCGGAATGTATTCCTCAAGCACGGCATGAAAGTTGGTGCCGCCGAATCCAAAAGCGCTCAAGCCCGCTCGGCGAACGCCATCCGCTGGGACATCCCACGGCTTTAGTTCGGTGTTCACATAAAGAGGCGAATGGGCAAAATCGATATCCGGATTGGGATGTTCGCAGTGCACGCTGGGTGGCAAAACCTTGTCGCGGAGCGCGAGCGTCGCTTTCAGCAGTCCAGCGGCGCCGGCCGCCCCTTTGAGATGGCCAAAGTTCGACTTGACCGAGCCGAGCGCAATCGAGTGCGGCGGGAGGTGGAAACTGCTGAGCGCGTCGACCATGCTTTGTACTTCGACCACATCGCCAACACGTGTCGAGGTGCCGTGGCCTTCAATGTAAGTTGCCGTGGCCGGCGAAAGTCCGGCATTTGCCCAGGCACGCTCGATGGCGAATTTCTGACCGATGGGGTTGGGAGCAGTAATGCCCTTCCCTTTTCCGTCGCTTGATCCGCCCATGCCGCGCAGCACGGCGTAGATCTTGTCTCCGTCGCGTTCGGCGTCAGCCAAGCGCTTGAGCAGGAAAATCGCCGCGCCCTCGCCCATGACGAAACCGTCCGCCCCCTCTGCATAAGGACGCGTGCCGGTTGCCGAGAGTGCACCAATCTTGCAGAACTTCACAAAGGTCGAGGCTCCCATGTTGCGGTCGATGCCGCCAGTGACCGCTACGTCAAAATCGTTCTGGATCAGCCCTTCGGAGGCTGCATGAATTGCGGCCATTGCGGATGCGCATGCTGCGTCGCAAACGTAGTTGGGCCCGTGGAAATTGAAAATGTTCGCGATGCGCCCGGCAATGCAGTTCGCAAGCTCACCGGGCATGCTGTCTTCGGTAATTTCGGGCAGATGTTTGCCCATGCGCTCGTGCGTTTCGCCGAGTATCTTGGTGCGCACTTCTTTCGGTAGCGCGGCAAAACTTACGCTCTCGGCCAACTCCTGGGCGTACTCGGGAAAGTACACGCGCATCACGGTGAAGTAATGTTTTTCTCCACCCATGGCATTGCCGAGGATTACCGCTGTGCGGTCAGGATCGAACGGCCGTTTGGGGTAGCCATAGTCTTCCAACGCCGCGCGCGTGCACGCGATCGCCCATTTCTGTGATCCATCCATCGCATCGGCCACTCGGGGCGGGATGGGCAAACGCCACTTCATTGGATCCCATGGGGCATCCTTCACCCAGCCGCCGATCTTCGAATACGTTTTATCGGGCGCGTGCGGATCGGCGTCGAAGTAGAGAGCTGGGTCCCAACGGTCGGGTTTGACTTCGCTGATGCTGTAGCGACCGTTCTTTACGTTCTCCCAGAACGCAGGCGCGTTCGGTGCGTCGGGCAGGATGGCTCCCACGCCAACGATTGCGATGGCGCGATATGAAGTGTTTTCCATGATGGCATTCCTTCCACAAGGAGAGGAGACAGTTGGTTTGTGAAAGCGCAGCCCCGCATGCGGTTCATCCTTCTTTGAACCTTATGCGGCTTGTTCCTTACGGTTGGCGGCGCGGCCATACAGTACGTCTGCTACGAAGTCCATGTCCGAAATCAGGCCGGCCTGCGCTTGGTGAATCGCAGCCAGCCCCAAACTTTTTTCAAATCCAGCCAAGTCAGCTTCACTGACGCCTCCGGCTCCGACGATCCAGCGCAAGCCGTCTTCGCCCACCTTGAGCGCGGCCTCGCGGGCGAATATGCGGCTGATTGCGGCCAGCGCCGTTGCGTCAAAGCGGCGGTTGGCCTTCTCGTTCAGTTTGTTTTCGGCGATCAACGAGGCGCGGCGAGCCAGGCTGCTGGCGCATTCCGCATAGGCGATCAACTCGCCCAGACGCAACAGAATGTGTTGATACCGCGTCAGGCGCGCGACGCGAGCCTTTTCCAATACTTCCGCCAGCGCATGCAGAGCGAGCGCGGCATGGTCTGCACCTACATTCGGATGACTCGCATGCAACGCTTCGAACTTCTTCGCCTGCTCGTGGTAGTGCTGCCCGCGGGTTTTCAGGTGCAGCTGCCAGCGGTCGCGGCTGATGGTCATCTCCATGATCTCGGAGGTGCCTTCATAGATCCTGGTGATCCGAACATCGCGGCTGATCTTCTCCACCATGTATTCGTGCGTGTAACCGTAGCCGCCGAGCGCCTGAATACTTGCATCGGCAGCCGCATCCCCGGCCTCGGTTGCCATGTACTTGGCGATCGCGCCCTCGGTGTTGAGGCTGCCTTCCGCACCGGCGTCGATGCGCTCGGCGGTTTCTTCGATGTAGGCACGAGCGGCTTCCAATCGAGCCACATGGGGAACGATGAGCTTGTGCGTGTATCCCTGCTTTTCAGAAAGCGGCGCGCCCGCTTGAATGCGCTTGACGGAATAAGGAATGGCGCGATCGAGTGCGGACCATCCCGCTCCCAACCCAAACGCCGCAACCATCAGGCGCGTATAACCGAATACGGCCTGCGCCTGATTCAATCCCTGGCCTTCAACTCCGCCCACCAGCCGGTCGGCATCGACGTAGACGTTGTCAAACGCCAGCGCAGCCGTATTGCTGAGACGAATGCCATGCTTGTCTTCGGGCTCGTCGTGTGTGAAACCTTTCGTGCCCTGGTCGACAATGAACCAGCTCGGCCCGTTGGGAGTGTTGGCCAGAACCGTGTAAGCGCCGGCGATTCCACCATTGCTGATCCATTGTTTGTTGCCGGTGATCTTGTATCCGGCGACACGGCCGTCCTTGAGCACCGGTTCTGCAATGGTCTTCAGCGCTCCGAGATCGCTGCCTGCTTCCGGCTCCGTCGCGCCGTAAGCGAACAACAAGCCCTCCTCCGCAATTCGCGTCAGCCAAAGCTTCTTTTGTTCGGCAGTAGCGCCGACTGTAATCGGATCGCTGCCTAGAAACGTGGCCAGCACGGCGGTGGCAACGCCCAGATCGATCCGCGCCATCTCTTCGCACACGCAATAAACGTCAAACGTGTTTCCGCCCATTCCGCCGAATTCTTCCGGGATAAACAAGAGCTGAATGCCCAGCTTGTCGGGACTGCACATGTGCCGCACGATTTCGAGCGGACATTCGTCGCGCTCATCCAGATCGATCAGTTCCTGGTCAGGCAGGCGTTTCTTGGCGAACTCGCGCAGTGACTTGAGACTGAGCTTCAGGGTCTTGGCTGTAATCATTTTTCTGTTCCTCGCTTTTTCTGTTCTCTACTTCGTCGAAACGCAGTGCATTTCGCGGATCTTGCTGGTCAGTTCCGGCAAAAACTCCAGAATGTCGTCCACGATTCCGATATCCGCCACCTGAAAGATCGGGGCCTTGGGGTTCTTGTTGATCGCGACGATAAAGGGGTTGCCCTTCAGGCCGGCCAGATGCTGGAACGAGCCGCTGATGCCGCATGCCAGATACACTTTCGGCTTTACGGTTTTGCCTGACGAGCCGACCTGCCGCGATTTCTCCAGCCACTTGGCATCGACCACCGGCCGCGAGCAACTGACCGCCGCACCCAGGGCTTCCGCCAATTCCTGGGCGATCGCGACATTGTCTTTTTCCTGAATGCCGCGACCGATGGAGACCAGCACATTGTGCTTGGTGATGTCGACATCACCCGCTTCGGCAACCACCGTCTGCAGATAGCGGCGTCCGGCGGTCAGAGTGCCGATCGCGGCGGACTTGTCCACCACCAATCCGCTAACAGCAGTGGTCTCGAGCGGCTTGAATGCGCCCGGACGGACGGTCAGCACCGCGCCCGATGAAATATCGCAGTGAACATGCGCACTCACCTGTCCGCCGAATTCCTGGCGGACGACTTTGAGAACGTTGCCCTCTACCCCTTCGATCGCCAGCACGTCGGAGACATAGGCCGCATTCAGCTTGATGGAAAGGCCAGGGGCCAGATCGATTCCGAAATGATTATGCGGAACTAAAACCGTGCTGCCCGTCGGCAAAATCTTGACCAGAGCTTTGCGGATCAATTCGGCATTGGGATATCCCAGAGCCTCATTTGCGATCTTCCACACCTCCTTATAAGAAGAGCGGACGGACTCGCAGACGCAATCGAGTTCCGCACCCCAGCCGGCAACGACAGCTACGGGTGACGCATTGGCATCGATTCTCTGTGCTGCGGCGAGCAATTCCGCGGCGCTGTCATCAGGGACGCCATCCTTATGGGCAATGTAAGCGAAGATTCGAGGCATTACTTCAACCCTCCTTTAGCGGCCACCAACTCGACCAATTTTTCGATGTTCTCTTCCCGGCTGCCTTCGAGCATCTCGGCACCCTTGCCGAGCGTGGGCACGAAGTAGTCAATGCGTTTCACCTTCGCTGCCGCTCCCCCAACCACAGTTGGGTCAATGCCCAAATCCGACACGGTGTAGGTTGGAATGGGCAACGCAGCCACGGCGCGGATGCCGCGCATCCCCACATAACGCGGTTCATTAATTCCGGTCTGAATCGAGAGCACGCAGGGCAGATCGATCTCGTTGATCTCCCGGTTGCCGCCTTCAATTTCGCGGCTGATCTTCAGCTTCTTGCCAGCGGGGACTTCGACTTCGATGGAACTGACCAGAGAGGCGAACGGGTAATCAAGCATCGCCGCCAGCATGCCGCCGACCTGCGCGGCTCCGTCCGCGGCCTGAACTCCTGTCAGTACGAGATCGTAGGTGCCCTTTCGTACGAACCCTTTCAGGATTGCAGCAATGCCCCGGCCGTCCGAGCCCGCAAAGGCGTCGTCCGTAAGCAGCACACCGTGATTCGCGCCCATGGCCATCTGGCGGCGCAGAATCTCTTCGTCGTCTTCGCCGCCCACCGTGACGACCGTGACGTTTCCGCCGACTTTGGCCACGATCTGCAGGGCCTCTTCGACCGCGTAGTTGTCCGCTTCGTTGATCGAATAGACCAACTCATCGCGCTCGATGTCGTTGCCAGCGCGGTTGAGTTCAATCTCGTTTTCCGAAGTGTCGGGTACTCTTCTTGCGCAAACTAAAATTTCCATGTTCACCTCCCGATGATGCATTCTTTCTGGATCTCGATCGGAACTGCTTCTTCCACAAGCGGCACTGGACGCGCGATCTGCTGGTCCACCAGTTCTGTCAAATCAATGGCCGTCATCTTGCCTTCCAACCCCGCCACCTTGATCGCATCTTCTATATTGGCCATGCAGAATGGACAGGCGGTCACGATCACATTCGCGCCAGCCTCCGCAGCCATCCGCACGCGCTTCACACCCATCCGCTCGTCTTCTTTCGGTTCGTAGAACAGCATCAACCCGCCGCCGCCACAGCAGAACGAGCGGTCTCGCGCCCGGCTCATCTCGGCTCTTTTCAGTCCAGGAATGGCGTCGAGCACATTGCGCGGATCTTCGTAGACCTGGTTGTGGCGGCCGAGATAGCAGGGATCGTGATAGGCGTAGACGTTGTTGCCGTTCTCGATTGGCTTGAAGGTGATCTTGCCCGACTTAACCTCGCGTGCGATCGTCTGGCTCACATGCTCGACCGGCGGCAAATCTTTATAGTCGTGTTTCAGAGCGTTGAAGGCGTGGGGATCGGCGGTGACGATCCGCTTCACTCCGCTTGCCTTGATCGCCTCGAGGTTGTGATCGCGCAAGGCCATGAAGAGCGTTTCCTCGCCAAACCGGCGTACCTCATGACCGCTATCTTTTTCGGCAGCGCCCAGGATTCCGAAATTTTCGCCGACGTGATCGAGGATGCGCGCGGTTGCGCGTGCGATCGACTGCATCCGGTCGTCGTAGGAGGTAATGCTGTCGACGAAATACAGAGTATCGGCACCGTTGGCGCCGCTGGCACCGTTTTTAGCGGTGAGAGTGCTGACGCGGCAGGATTGCTGGAAGTCTTTAGCATTAGCCCAGTCGGCTCGTTTTTTCTCCATCTTGCCATAGGGATTCCCGCGGCTTTCCAGCGCCTTCAGGGGCTTTTGCAGAGATTGGGGAACGTTACCGTCGTCGATCATGCCGCGACGCAGATCGACGATCTTGTCGATATACTCCACCAGCAGCGGGCACTCTTCCTCGCACGCTCCGCAGGTTGTGCAGGACCAGATTTCATCCTCTGAATAAACGTTGCCGATCAGTACCTTGCCGCTTCCACGCTTGCCAAACATTCCCCCGAAAACGGGGTAGTGCTGGAACGCATAGTCTCGGCCCTTGATGCTGATGAACCGCGGCGAGAGCGGCCGGCCTACCGCGTTGGCCGGGCAATTGTCCGAGCAGCGTCCGCAGTCGGCGCAGGAATAGAAGTCGAGCATGTGCTTCCAGGTGAAGTCCTCAAAGGTCTTCACGCCGAAGGATTTCACCTGGTCGAGATGCTGCTCGCTGACGCCCCATCGCACCGGCTTCAACGTGCCCCGTTCTAACTTCCCGAAATAAACGTTGAACAGCGAGGTTTCCACGTGGAACTGAATCCCAAATGGCCGGTAACAGAGCAAGAAGTAAAAAGTTATTTCGTGAACGAGGTAGGCGCCAAAGTAAAAGCTGCCGATTGTGGAAAGGGTGGCTGATGCCAGGGCGACCTGGAATATCCACGGCAGCGAGAAGAGAGCCAGCGCCTCGACCGGCAAGCCTTGTTGTGCCTGAATCGCGGCTCTTGCCGCCGCGAACAAACTGTCGGCCAGCATCAGAACCGCAATCAGCACGAGCAGGAAAATCGCGTCGGCGGTGTGGGCCTTGCCATATCTTGCCGGGACCGCATACCGCGCAGGCTTGAAAACCAGCCGCCGAACTATCGCGAACACCATGCAGAGAAAAACCACTGTGGCAGCGTAGTCGGTGATGATGTCATAGATATGCCCCGCCCTTCCCGATAAACCCGGCATCACAAAATTTTGCGAGACGCCGGCCATCAGTACCGTGAAGGCGCGCGTTGCCAGCAGAATGAAACCCGCAAAAATGAGAACGTGCATGGTTCCAGCGGTGCGATAACGGGGATGCTTCCATTGCCCAAACCAGAACTTCAGGACGTTTCTGAGCCGCGCCAGCGGCCGATCGAAACGGAGATCACGTTCGGCGCGAACCAGCGGGACCAAGCGCTTCGCCACAATGTAGGCAAAACACGCGATGCCCAGAAGATGAATGCTCAGGAAGAGGGTTCGCCCGGGTTCCAACCATGATGCCGGATTCGAGACTGCCAGAATGCCTTGCATGTTTCTGCCTTCGAGTGGCGAACCCTAGGCCGGTTGCGTCAGGACCTTACGCGCTTCGAAGATTCTTTCTTCAACGTGATTTCCAAGAGTCTTTTTTTCGAAGATCAGTCGAGGCGCTGCCGATTCGGCGGACGGCTTGGTCCCTACGAGTGAAATCGGTATCTGTAATGTAGTGGCCGGCTTTTCCGCAGGCCTTAGCGCCGGCTTGGGTGCAGCCTGTTTTGTCTTGGGGGCACGCTTTTTTGCCGGTTTGTTTTGCGGCACTTTGATTCCGGCGGCGTTTCGCAGTTCTGTGAAATTCGATTGCAGAAGTTTCTCGAAACGGGTCATGTCCGGAGTGATGTTGGCATCTCCGCTGAATCCGAAATAAACCATTCCGTTGTAACTCAAGATCGCGCAATTGAGCGCCAGTTCGCCCCCGATCGGCACGTAGGGATACCAGCGCAGCATTTTGTGTCCCAGCACGTAGAGCGGGAATTGTGGCCCCGGCACATTCGTGCAAACCATGTTGAAAGGTGTGAATGGAACCTGGCTGATCATGGGGCCGGCGAATGCCTGTATCGGACAGGGAAGCATGCCAAGCAAACCGCCCGCCATGCCAACGAGTTCGGCAGCATGAGCGCGTTTGAGAAATTCGGTTCTTCGGTGGACCTCGGCCAGCAGTTTTTCGGGCGGCCGAATATCGAGCGGGATGGTGACGGCCACCAGAGAAATGCGGTTCCCTAGTTCATCGGAACTATTGTTGCCGCGCAGATTGACGGGAACCATGATGCGGAGCAACCGCCCCTTGACCCGGTCGCCATGGATCTCCGAGTAGCGCCGGATGGTCGCGGTCACTAGCGCCAGCAAGACATCGTTGATGCTGGTCCCGCAGGCATGCCGTATGGCCTTCACTTCCGCCAGAGGAATTTCCGTACACGCGAATCTCTGTGGCCCGCGGTACAGAACATTGAAGCGCAAGCGCTCGGTGGGAGCCGTGATTTCAGGCATCAGGCTTGAGAAGTCTTCGCTGGGGGCATTTCCGCCATTGGCCAGCGTGCGCTCGGTGATATTCAATACATCCGCCCACCCCGAAAGAATTCGTTCCATGAAATTGGAGTATGAGTTGGTCAAGCCATCTACGAGAGAGGGCGCGGCATCGCGGGGCGGCGGGACACGCAGGCGCGTCTTTCGCTTCGGCAGACGAGGCACCGCCGGGCTCGCATCCATGAGGGCGCTCATGACGCCCACTCCGGCAATCCCATCCGCCAGGCAGTGGTGCATGCGGGCGATGATGCCGGTGCGATTGCCTTTCAACCCGCGTACCAGCGTCAAGTCCCACAGCGGGTGCTGCCGGTCCATCACCTTGCCAAAAATCTTTCCGGCCAATGCCTTCAGGTCAGCATCGGAACCGTCTTTCAGCGTGACCTCGCCAACGTGGTTCTTGATATTGAATTCCGGGTCGTAGTCCCAGATCGGAAGCCCAATGTTTAACGGCGGAGGCACGACGCGCATCAGATAGCGAGGAATCAGCAGCAACCTCGACTCGACGAATTGAAGGTACGTTCGGAACGGGATATCGCCTTCCAGCACGCAGATGCAGGCCACGTTGAGCGGCATGCCGTCGCGTTCCAGATTCAGAAAGACGCTGTCGCCCCAGGAAAGTCGATCACCGTGCTGATGCTTCATAACAGCTCTCCTCTTTTATCGCCGGCCATTGTGCCTCTACTCTGTCGTCACGAATGAGAATCGTGGCGCTAATTTCACCAGCTTGAGCACCTTGTAGATCTCCACATTCACGCCGCGTAACCCGATCTTGACAGCCTTGGCGTCCGCGAGGCCGGCCAGTTCTTCCATGGCTCGGATCGCCTTCGCGTCGATCCGCCGCACCGACGAGAAATCCAGGACCGCTTCGCCCTTGACGCAATCCAGTTTTGCGTGCGCTTCCTGCAAACAATCGGCAACCCGCTCTGGGTCGACTTTGGAGAGCTCGGCAGTCATCGGCATAGCCTCAACCTTCCTTCACACTGTTGTTGTTTGAGGCGCTGCGGCCGCTTTCGCAGGGCCGCGCCCCTGGTACGCGCTCCAGAACAGTTCGACCAGTTCGCTAACCAGCGGCATGCGCGGGTTCGAGCGCCACGAAGGATCGTCAAAGGCAATTTTGGCCAACTCGGGCATGGCTCGCTCAAAGTCTTCCTTCGAGATCCCTAACTCTGCGATCGACCGCGGAATCGCCAACTGGTCGAGCAGGTGTTCGGTGGCCTCGACCAACTTGTTCACCTTTTCCTCGATCGTGTTGCCGCCCAGACCGAGCAAGTCGGCGATCAAGGCATATTTCTTGTGGGCGACATATCCGCGCTGGTTAGGCGACGGCATGAACTTCGTGGGCACCGCCGCGTTGTATGCGATCACGTGCGGCAGCAGAAGCGCGTTGGCCCGGCCGTGGCTCACTCCAAAGCGCGCGCCAAAAGCATGCGCCAGCGCATGATTCACGCCCACCGCCGCATTCGAAAACGCAATGGCGGCAATGCACGCGGCGTTGTGCATCATGCTGCGCGCCTCCTCATCATTCGGGTGCTCATACGCGATGGGCAGATACTTGAACACCAGCCGGATCGCTTGCATCGCGTTCGAGTCGGTATAAGGCGAAGACAAAATCGAAACCCCGGCTTCGAGTGCGTGTGTCAAGCAGTCAATGCCGGTATCGGCCGTCAGCACTTTCGGCATCGACATCACGAACTGCGGATCGACAATCGCAACATCCGGAGTCAGCGAGTAGTCGGCAAGCGTCACCTTGCGGCCGCGCGTTTTGTCCGACAGCACCGCAAAGGGAGTGACCTCACTTCCCGTGCCGCTGGTGGTGGAGATGGCGATCAAGCGCGCGTGGTTGATTTTCTCGGTGGGATATTCAACCACACGCTTCCGTATATCCATGAAGGGCGCGGCCAGTTCTTCGAGGTCAGCTTGCGGTGATTCGTACTTCAGCTTCATGATCTTGGCCGCGTCGATCACCGACCCGCCGCCGAGCGCGATGATCTGATCCGCTTTGTAGAAATTGAGCGCCTCCACCCCTTGCATGACGACCTTGACCTCGGGCTCCGCATCGGGGATGACCGAGACATGCACCAGAGTTTCCGGAGGAATGTGGCGCCGGACAATATCGACGTGTCCCATCTGCTCCATCGCCGGATTCGTAACGATGACGGTCGAGCGCGACTGCAAATGGCGCAGGTTCTCCACGGCGTTCAGGTTGAAATAAATCTGATTGGGGACTCGGAACCACATATGCGCCGGTGTCCTCCGGGCCACGCGTTTGATATTGAGGTAGTGATAGAGGTTTACGTTGTCGGTCGTGGTGTTGCCGCCGGCGGTGCCGCATCCGAAGGAGAAGGTCGGCACCATATCGTTGTAAATTCCGCCTAGCGCCCCGGCGGTTCCCGGCGAATTCACAATGATTCGTCCCGCGTTGATTACCTCGCTGAACTTCCGGATGACCTCGTCGTTGCGGGAGAAGACGACTGCCGTATGTCCCAGTCCGCCGAAATGATTCACGTCGACGCAGACTTTGAGCGCTTCATCCACCGATTTCGCCCGATAGACAGCGAGCAGAGGGAACAGTTTTTCGGCCGACAGGGGATGGTCCGGCCCCACGCCGTGAATGGGTGCAATCAGGAGCTTGGTATTCGGAGCGACCGCAAGACCGACCATGCGTGCAATGTCGGTTGCTTTCTGGCCGACCGCCATCGGCTGCATAAAGCCGGTCTTGGGATCGATTACGGTTCGCCCCAGCAGCTTCGACTCTTGCTCGTTGCAGATGTGCGCTCCCAGATCCGCGAACTTCTTCAGCACCCGGTCATAAATCTCGTCATCGATCACCACCGTCTGCTCGGATGCACAAACTGTCCCGTTGTCGAAGGTCTTCGAAGTGATGATGTCCACCACCGCCATGTTCAGGTCGGCGGTCTTCTCCAGATAGACCGGCGTATTTCCCGCACCTACACCCAGGGCTGGCTTGCCGGAACTGTAAGCGGCTTTGACCACGCCCGGCCCGCCGGTGGCGTCGATCAGGGCAACGTCCTGGTGATGCATCAGGTACGCGTTGTCTTCGAGGTCATGCGATTCCAGACAGGTAAAGACGCCTTCGGGCGCCCCGTGCTTCAGGGCCGTCTCATACATGATCTTCACGGCCTCATGGCAGCAGCGCCAGGCGAGCGGGTGGGGGCTGAAAATCGCCGCATTCCGCGTCTTGATGGCCATGATGCACTTGAACAGAACGGTTGAAGTGGGATTGGTGATCGGCGTGAGCGAGAGGATGACCCCGATCGGTTCGGCCACCTCGACGATTCCACGTTCCGGAAACTCGCGAATCACGCCCACCGTACGTTTGTCTTTCACGTAGTTGTAGACGAACTCGGTCGCCACCATGTTCTTCAGGGCTTTGTCTTCCAGAACTCCGAGCCTGGTTTCTTCAATCGCCAGGCGAGCCAGATTTTGAGCTTGCTCCAGCCCGGCCACGACCATGGGCTTGACGATCCGGTCAACGTCTTCTTGTGTGTATTGGGTAAAGACGGCGGCGGCGGTTCTGGCTTGGCTCACCAGTCCTTCGAGGTAAGCAATCCGCCCTTGATTGAGGCTCGCTTTTTTGAGGCCCTCTTGATGGATACTTTCGCTGGCGGGTTGGATGGGAACCCGCAGCGGCACTGCCTCGCTCGTGACCATTACCGCCCCTTTCAACTACGGGCGGGGCCCTGTGCTCCGGGAGGCACTCACTCGCATTCTCAGCGTCCGCGATCAGTAGGGGGAGCAGCGGATTCTTTCCGCTGTCACGTATTCCAATCCCGATTTCAATAATTGCTATGCGTAGTCGATTGGATGTCTCTCCAACCAGTGTTCGTCGCGCACCCTACCAATATTCTTAAGAGCACTGCCTGCGACACAGGCGGTTAGCCTGCGGCTTTGCCAAGCAATGCCCACGCCCAGTCCGATAGCCCAACCGAGAAAGCAGAACGTCAACGCCCGGTTTGCAGACCTCTGGCGTTCTCCCGGATAACTGCCCAACACGCCGAGGATTGCTCCTGCGGCAGCGGGCCTCGATGCATCTCGGACTGCCCTGCGAAGAAACGGAGTGAGGGGTCTCCCGTTAAGGAATGTCTCTCGGCCGGAACGTGCTCCCGCCAGCCCAGAATTCAGAACCTTTCGCCCGTATTCAACCTCGGACTTTGACCAGTTACGGATTTCCATTTGGTTTGCTCGCTGTCCTGGTTGATTTGATGCTCGTGAGTACTACACCACTCCTGCGCGCTTGAATCCGTGCGGTGTGTCACCGTAGGACGTGACACACGGTCATCCCCTTTGTGAGGTGCGGCCGCTCTTTGCTTTGTACGGTCGAAGCTCTGTACGGTCGAAGTGTTGGGAAAAGAAGTGTTGGGGAAAAAACAATCCCCAAACATCGCCAAAAGCTAGTTTTCCCTCATGTGGACAACTTAGTGCATGGAAGGATGAGTCTAATTGGAATAGGATCATTCAGTAGAAGCGGTGACCCTCCGAACGCCAACCCGCTTCTGCTTGGAGGAACTGAAATGAGCAAAACCACCTTGCTGAAAGTTCTTCTCGCCGGATTTGTTTCTCTTCCCCTCATTTGTTCGCCGCAATCGGTCTTTGCCCAGCATGGCGGCGGAGGTCACGGCGGCGGTGGTGGCGGCGGCGGTTTTCACGGCGGTGGTGGAGGCTTCGGCGGTGGCGGTTTCCACGGTGGAGGATCTGGTGGAGGCTTCCATGGCGGTGGATACGGCGGCTTCCATGGTAGCGAACGTTCCTACGGGGGGTTTCGCGGCGGTGCGCGGGAAGGCTACGGAGGTGGTAGCCGATACGGAAGAATGGGCGGAGAATCAACGTCGGCACGCAATTACGGCGCAGCCAGGAGTTCGTCGTCTCTGGCTCGCGCAGATACCTCGCCGGGATGGCACTCGTTTCCTGCACGATCCGGCGGCAATGGCGGAGCGCTTACAGGTCGCCAAATGGGAATTGCCGACGGTCAATGGCACTCCTTTGGCAGCGCCCACAGTTCGGCAGGGACTGCGATGGCGAACGCCCGGTTCGGCGGCAATGGCGAGTTCAACCACGGCGGCAACTTCGGTGGCCGAGCCTGGGGTGGCGAAGGCTGGCGCGGCGGAGGATGGGGTGGCAGAGGCTGGGGTGGTGGATGGGGCTATCCCGGTTACGGATTTGGCTGGGGATGCTGGGCCTGCGGCTGGGGATTTGGATTTGGCTGGGGTATTGCCTGGGATCCTTTTTGGGCGCTTTACCCGTATCCTTACTGGGGCAACCTGGGGTGGGGTGACCCTTACGGCTACGATCCTCCGCCCTACTATCTTTATCCTTATCCCGCTTAGAGCGGGTCGCGGCGCTTGGGCACAAGGTGTCTGATTCGCCGACTTCGACGAATGTCTTAGCCTTCGAGAATCACAACCAGGCGGCGCGGACCGTGCGCGCCCTGCACCAGAATCTTTTCGATGTCGGCAGTGCGGCTCGATCCGGTGATGAGTCCAACGTAGGAAGCGTCTGAAATTTCACTCGGTATGCGAGCTAAAGCCGCGGCAATATCGGGGATGATCTGGTCGCCGCGTCCGTATACGATGTGGCATGGAGGCACGATTGATGCGCCGCGTCCGCCACAAGCCGACGACGTCAGGATCGAGCCAGTCTGCGCAACCAAGGCGTGCGCGAGTGTGAGCGATGCCTGTATGGTTTCCGCAGGTGCACCGTCCGACGAGAAACGCACGGTGCGCCACTGTTTGAGCGCATCGGTCAAAGAGCGCAGCGTGGCTTCTGCTCTCGTGTCATTCTGCACGAAGACCTCTCCGGGCGGTACGGTGGAGAGAATTGTCCTGAGCGCTTCGATCGAACCTGCACCATCCGCGGTCTGGAAAACCTCAGTCAGATTGCCGGCGCATTCGTCGAGGAAGCGCTGCCGTGGATTGGTGATCGGCGGGTAGATCGCATCCAGCGGGACAACCGGCAGAGGAGCGGGCCGCGGCCGTGCGTTCGCTTTTGCAACACGCGCCAGAATATTTTCGCGGGCAGAGCTTTTAACGGTTTCCATTTTCCCTCCACCACGCGCGGAACGACTGCTTCGGCAGCGCCATCGGGCTGCGATATTTTGTCCACACGCGCATCGGATCGAGCGCCGTTCCGGAGAGCCCGAGCGCATTCACAACCCCAATCGCTTTGCGACCCATCCAGCCCATCAAGCCGAATCGTCCCGCGCCGGCTGTCGCCCAGCGGAAACCGGCAAAGCCCACACGCTCGGCGGGTTTCACGTTGCCGGTCGCGATGAAGTCGCGGCGCGTGAGCAGCAG
This sequence comes from Terriglobales bacterium, assembly GCA_049300475.1. Taxonomy (GTDB): domain Bacteria; phylum Acidobacteriota; class Terriglobia; order Terriglobales; family Acidobacteriaceae; genus Acidiflorens. The sequence continues at coordinate 27,058 of JBAQJU010000028.1, forward strand.
TTGCTTCGGTAGATCGATCTTGACCGGACACACTCCCTTGCAGGCCGTGCACAGTGAACACGCGTAGGAGAGATGCCCCCATTCGCTGAGCGAGGCCGTGCGCGGCGTGAAGATACTGCCGATGGGCCCGGGATAAATTGTTCCGTACGTGTGTCCGCCGACCTGCCGGAAGATAGGGCAGATGTTCAGGCAGGCGCCGCATCGGATGCACTTCAGGACTTCCTCGGTCTCCGGGTTGGCGAGCAGTTCGGTGCGGCCATTGTCGACCAGCACAACGTGAAATTCCTGCGGGCCATCGGGTTCTCCGGCCACCCGCGCGCCGCGAATCAGCGTGCTGTAGGTAGTGATCGGTTGGCCCGTGCCCGAAGTTGCGAGCACCGGCCAGAGCGCGGCGAGATCGCTCATGCGCGGAATGATTTTTTCAATGCCGGCGACGACCACGTGAATCCGCGGGATGCTGGTAGTGAGGCGCCCGTTGCCTTCATTCGTGGAGACGGCAACCATGCCACTATCGGCGACCAGAAAATTCGCGCCGGAGATTCCCATCTCCGCCGAGAAGAAGGCACGCCGCAGGGCGACCCGCGCCGCGGCCACCAGCTTACCGGGGTCGGCATCTTCCACGTTTTCGCCCAGTTTGTCGCGAAAGAGATCGGCGATCTGGCGGCGCGAAAGGTGCATCGCGGGCGTGACGATGTGGTAGGGAGGCTCGTTGCGCAACTGCACGATAAACTCGCCGAGGTCGGTCTCCCAAACGGTGATGCCGATTTTCTCGAGCGCCGGGGCGAGGTGAATTTCCTCAGTCACCATCGACTTCGATTTGACGACCGTCTTCACGTTGCGCGCGCGTGCCAGTTCGACGACGTAGTTGTTGGCCTGCTCGGCATTCTCGGCCCAATGAACGTGGCCACCGCGCTCGATGATGCGCTGCTCGAATTCGGTGAGATATTGCGCGAGATTGGCGATGCCTTCGGCCTTCACCGCGGCGCAACGGGTGCGGGCAGCTTCCCAGTCCGCGAAGCGCGACTTGCCCTTGGCAAACGCTGCGTCGTAACTCAACATGCCGCGCTGAATAAGCGCGCGGTGTTCCAGGTCTGACGACTTGACGATAGCTTTGCGAAGAAATTCCTGGGACGCGGCGCTCATAGCGACCCCCGCGCACTGGCAGTCTGACCTGCAGACGAACTGGCCAGGATGCCGGCGAGATAAATGGTTTTCAACTTGCGCTTGGTTGCGCCGAAGACGCCATCCAGATGCATCAGGCAACTTGGATCGATGGTGGTGACATACTCGGCGCCCGACTGTTCGATATTCACCGCTTTGGTGTCGCCCATGGCGGCCGAGATCATGCCGAATTTTGCCGAGAACATTCCACCGAAGCCGCAGCACTCGGTCTCATTGGGTAGCGCACGCAGATCGATGTCGCGCACCGCGCGTAGAAGTTGCATCGGCTCGTCGTAAATTCCCAGCTCGCGCGTTCCGTGGCACGACGGATGATAGGTTACTGTGTGCGGAAAGCTCGCCCCCACGTCGGTCACCCCGGCAACGCGCACCAGAAATTCCGCGAACTCGTAGACGCGCTTGCCGACCGCGATCGCATCATCACGCAGTGGACTGGACTCCAGCAGCTCGGGATAATGTTTCCGAACCATGCTCGTGCATGAACCGGACGGACAGACGATCGAGTCATACCCGGAGAAGACGCGCACAAAGTGCTCGGCGCAGGGCTGCGCGGCCTCCCAGTGCCCGGTATTGAAGCCCGGTTGCCCGCAGCAAGTCTGATCCTCGGGGAAAACCACTTCGCATCCAATGCGCCGCAGCACCGTCAAAGTGTCAATCGCCACCTGTGGCAACACCTGATCCACGAAGCACGGAACAAAGAGTGCGACTTTGCGAGTTGTTGGCAATTTACTCATGGCTGGGTTACTCATGAACGTGTTGCCTTTTCAAGAAGGTACATGTAGGAGCGGCAGACTTCCCCGGTTGCGCGCGTCATGCCGACCTCGCACGTGCGGCTGCTCGAGTAATAGCCCGAATGCTTGTGAGCTTTGATTTCGGCCGCTTCGCTGGCGGTCGCTGAAGCCGTGAGTTCGGGGAACATGAAGCCGCGATCCCCGGCAAAGGCGCAACACCCGAGGCTGGCGGGCACGAAGGCCTCGCCGCTGCATTTGCGGGCAATCGCTTCGAGCTTCCCGGTCAGTCCCATCTTTACCACGGAGCAGACCGGGTGCAGCGCCACCGACGTTTCCGGATGATTCACCTTGAGTTGGGGAAGCATTTTGTCGTGGACAAATTCGATGCTGTCCACAATCGTCAAGCGATCAAATCGTTGCTGATTTGTCGGCGAAAGAAACTCGCGCGCATGTACGAGTCCGTATGTACAGGGACTGGTGTCCATCATAATCGGCAGTTTGCCTTCACCCGACCAGTTCCACATATTCTCGATGGCGCGATTCAGCATGACATCGCGCGACTCTTCCAGCCCCTTCGATGAATACGGAGTGCCGCAACAATTTTCTACGACGTCCTCCGGAATCCACACAGGGATGCCGGCGCGTTCGGCCAGCGCAACGGTCGCCTGCATCAGCGACATCTCGCTCGACTCGCCGGGAAGACGACCCATCGTCCGTGAAATGCAGGCGGGAAAGTACACCGCCTGGGCGCGGGAGCGATCTGTCCGCGGGAGCCCTCCTTTAGTTGGATGCGGCATCTCAGCGGTCCAGAGCGGCATGTTAGGGCCGATCATTTTGCGCAGCGCACCGGTAATGGCCTGCATTCCGCCGAGCCCGATTATGCGCTGACCAAAATGTCCGGCGCCCAGGCTGAGGCGAATCAGCGATTCGACCTGCGTGAAATGATCGACCGTAAATTTCGCGACGCGTTTTGCAAACGGCGAATTGCGCAGCGCGCGAAAGCGCTTCACCAGCTTGCCGGTATCGATGCTCACCGGGCAGGTGGTGGCGCAAAGCCCATCGACGGCGCAGGTATCGAGCGCCATGTAGGGAAAATCACGATCCAGATTGGCAAGCAATTCGCTGCCGCCCAATTCCTGCTGGCGCGCCATTTCGCGGCGGACCACGATGCGCTGCCGCGGGGTAAGCGTGAGGTCGCGGCTGGGGCAGCGCGGCTCGCAGTAGCCACACTCGATGCATTTGTCGATCTCCGGTTCGACCGTGGGAAAGCGCTTGAGGTCGCGCAGGTGGCTGCGCGCATCGTCGTTGATGATGACGCCCGGATTGAGAAGTCCGGCGGGGTCGGCCAGCGACTTGAGCCGCCGCATGATCTCGTAGGCATCCCCACCCCACTCGGTTGCCACGAAAGGCGCCATGTTGCGTCCCGTCCCGTGCTCGGCCTTGAGCGCGCCGTCGAAGCGGTTGACCACCAGTTCCACCAAATCGTCGATGAAGCGCGAGTACTGGTCGATGGCGCGCTGCTCGTTGAACGACTGGGTAATGACAAAATGAAGATTGCCATCTTTGGCGTGGCCGAAAATGATCGCGTTGTCATACCCGTGGCGGCGGAAAAGCCCAGTCAGATCCTGTGCGGCGGGAGCAAGGTGTTCAATGGGAAACGCGACGTCTTCGATGATTACGGTGGTGCCGCTCTTCCGCACCGAGCCGACCGACGGAAACAATCCGGCGCGGATCTTCCAGAGCGCCGCCTGCGCTGCCGCGGCGTGCGTGAACTGCGCCGGCTCTAGCAACTTGAGGTGCGAAGTAGAGTCGGCGGCCAAAGCTTCCAATTTTGAGCGCTCGGACTCCAATACAGACTGGAATTCGACCAGCAACCCGGCCGCATCTTCCGCCAGAGTCTTAATTACGGGCGCCGTCCCAGCCTGATCCTCAACCGAGCGCAACGACGCTCGATCCATGATCTCAAGCGCCTTCGCTCCCGCTTGCCGCAGCGGCACGATCGATTCGGAAGCGGCGTAGAGATCGGGAAAGAGCAGCAGGCCCGTGTATTTCACGGGAAGCTCGGGCACCGTGTTCAGCACCGCCTCCGAGATGAAAGCCAGCGTGCCTTCGGAGCCAATCAGCAGGTGCGCGAAAATGTCGATGGCGCGTTCGAAGTCGAGGAAGGCATTGATGCTGTAGCCGGTGGTATTTTTGGTGCGGTACTTGCGCCGAATGCGTTGGGCGAGCGCGGGATCGCTTTCGATTTTCGATTTCAGTTCGAGGATTCCGCTCGCCAGCGCCGGCTCGCGCGCAAAGAACATGTCTTCGGCATCCGGCGCGGCGGTATCAATGGCGGTGCCGGACGGCAGCACGAATCGCACCGATGCGAGCGTGTGGTAGGCGTTCTGGTCGACGCCGCAACACATGCCGCTCGAATTATTCGAGAGAATTCCGCCTAACGTGCAAGTGCCGATGGAAGCCGGGTCGGGACCAATTTTTGCGCCATAGGGCAAGAGTGCGCGATTGGCGTTTGCGCCAATCAATCCCGGCTGCACGCGAATCTTGCGCCCATTTTCGAGGATCTGGTGATTTCGAAAGTTGCGCGCGATCTCTACCAGCAGGCCGTCCGAGATGGCTTGTCCGGAAAGGCTGGTGCCGGCCGCGCGGAATGTAATGGGGATAGCGTGGTCGTGGCTGAACTGGAACAGCCCGGCCACTTCTTTTTCACTGGCCGCCTGCACCACCGCCTTGGGTATCAACCGGTAGAAGCTTGCATCGGACGCGTAAGCGATCAGGTCAATTGGGCGCACCAGCACGCGCCGCTCGTCGACGACTTGGCCCAGCATGGAGCGCAGCTGCTCCGGAGACAACGCGGGCCGTGCCAGGGTTGCTACCGCCATTTCTATTTACTCCTGGGAAATTGGAGGCAGCCGGTCGTGCAACCGGCTGCCTCTTTGGAAAAAGCTAATGCACAAGGTGGGTGAACGGCGGAACGTAGGCCATCAGGAAGACAAGAACGCCCACCATGCAAGCCAACGCAATACTGTGCCAGAATACGAAGCGCAAAATCTCACCCTCGTGCCCATACCATTCCGTTGCCGTGCTGGCGACCACGATGCTTTGGGCATCGATCATCTTGCCCATCACACCGCCAGCGCTGTTCGCAGCTCCCATCAGGACGGGCGAAATGCCGACCTGCTGAGCGGAAATCTTCTGCAGGCTTCCGAACAGCACGTTCGACGCGGTGTCCGAACCGGTCAGCGCCACGCCCAACCAGCCCAGCAAGGTTCCGAAGAACGGGTATAAATGTCCCGTTCGGGCGAAAGCCAGGCCCATCGTGGCATCCACGCCCGAGTAGCGAGTGATGATGCCGATCGAGAGCATGGCTCCGATCGTGATCAGCGAAAATCGCACATGCCACAGCGTCTGCCACCATATGATCACGATCCTGGGAAGCGAGAGTCCCATGACGAAGCCGGAAATGACCGCTGCAAACAGGATTCCCGAGCCGGTCGCAGAGAGCCAGTTAAAACCAAACACCGCACCTTCAGCCGTGGGCTTGGGCACCACTGGAGGCATGCGCTGCACCATCTTGTTGAGGCCGTTCACCGGAAACTGCGGGTTGGTGATCTTGCTGGGCGGGGTGTTCCAGGCCTTCATCGAGGTGAACACTTTTTCCGGCGTATTCATGATCTTCTTGCCGGTGAACGTGCCCCAGCAGAAAACAAAAACGCTCAGGATCAGCCAGGGCATCCACGCCCGGACTACCTCAGCCCGGCTGTAGCCGTGCGCACCGCGAGCGGAGCGCTGCTCCCCTTCCTGGTGTCCCTCGTGTCCCCAAATCTGCTTGGGCTGCCAGATCTTCAGGAAGCCGATGAGGCAGACCATCGAAACCAGCGCCGCAATGATGTCGGTCAGCCACGGCCCGTGAAAGTTGGAGACCAGGTACTGCGGAACGGCGAAGGTAATACCCGCCACTGCAACGGCCGGCCAGATTTCCTTCATCCCCTTGTACCCGGCGTATGCCCACACCAGCCAAAACGGCACCAGCACCGAAAAGAAAGGCAGGATGCGCCCGACCTGCGCGCCCAGAGTAATCTCGCTATAACCAGTGACCGCGGCGAGAGCGATGATCGGCGTGCCCAGCGCGCCAAACGCCACCGGTGCGGTGTTGGCGATCAGCGATAACCCCGATGCTTGCAGAGGCTTGAAGCCGAGTCCGATCAGGAGCGCGGCCGTGACCGCGACCGGTGTTCCGAATCCGGATGCGCCTTCGAAGAAGGCGCCGAAACTGAAAGCGATCAGCAGCAGTTGCAAACGCGTGTCCTGGGTGATGCCGGTCATACTCTCCTGCAGCACTTTGAACCGGCCCGTCTCGAGCGTCATCCGGTACAGAAAAATGACGTTCAGGATGATCCAACCGATGGGGAACAGCCCGTATCCCACGCCGTACACGGCTGTGGTCAGGGCTAATCGGTCGGGCATGTGAAAGATGAAGATCGCGATCACCAGAGCCGTGAGCAATCCGGCAAGCGCGGCATAGTGCGCTTTGACGTGGAAGAAGGCCAGCGTGCCCAGGAGCACAATGATCGGAAGAGCCGCCACCAGGGCAGAAAGCAGCCAATTTCCCAGGGGATCATAGCCCTGCTGCCAAATGGCCGTGATGTGGTTGGTCGCCAGCAGCCAGTAGGATGCAACCACTGCAAGGGCGGTGAGGATGATCCCTGAAATCCAGCTTCCGGATTTTGCGGGAGGATTTGGGTGCGATGTTTTCGGGGACTCGACACTCGTGGGGGGCATGGCTTCTCCTTTAATGTTCGCTCATCCCTGGGACTGGGATAAAGGTCGCACGGTTTATATCACAACGATGACTCCCTCAGCACCACATTGAACGCACGACAAATCGGAGCCTCAGCCTGACTGGCGATCTTCCGTCCAGACGGGAATTCAAAATACACGGGGTGGCCTGGAAAGCAACTATTCCCGAGCCAACCTTTAATAACAGGTATCGTTTCGGAACCTTAGCGACGTCAATCACTCCCGTCAGTGACCCCGGTCACAGTACACTGGCTGAGTCAGTCCGGGAGGGCGCAAGGGGCAAGAATGCGGCAGCAAGAATGGGAACTCGCTTGACTTAGGAGGAGGAAAACTCAAGCATGGATTGAGGGCACACAATGTGCTCTGGAACCATTCGTTCTTTGACAAAGCACAAGAGAGGAACCTGAGGAAGTCCGGCGAGGAATCGTCAAAAAAAAACAGCTAAGTCTTTGATTCCAAAAGACCAACGGTGGAGGGGAGGTACCCAATCCACCCTCCACTCACCCAAAGGACCTCAGTTCGCTTTTCGCTCAGTTGGTAATGGTCATTCCGCCCAGCCTAGCCCGGCAAGGGCTGGCCGCGCGTTTCCACTCCAAATGGAATCAGCAGGAGCCCAAGGGCGAAGGCGAGCGCAGTGATCGCCACGGGAGTACCCAGCGAGCCGAAATGGCGCACGCCCGCCCCCACCAGAAAAGTAATTGCGGCTCCGCCAAAACGAGCAAACGAGGTCGCAAAGGCAAAGGCGCTGGCGCGGCATTCGGTGGGATACTGCTCCGGCAACCAGAGCGTGTACACGGCGAAGTTGGCTCCGCCCAGTCCCAGGAAAAACAGACAGACAAAGAACCACGGCAACCCGCTCGCTCCCAGGTAATAAACCTTGCCGAACGTGAGTGCGATGAAGACCATCATCAGTGTAAAGAAGAAGGCAAGCGCTCCGCGCCGTCCGAAACGTTCCGCCAACTTGGGCATGGCGAAGCAACCGAGAATGGTAGCCACGGAAACCAGCATGGTGGCGTAAGAAGCCAACTGTGCCGCTTTCGGTCCAACCCGGCCGGCAGCTTCGGAGAGCGCAATGACCGCACTGGGAACATAAACCGTGCCTGCCCACAGACCGCAGATTGAAACCAGCATGAATAATGAATTCAGAATCGTGCGGCGGCGGAAGGTGGGATTGAACAGCGTTGCCAGCGGACGCCACCAGTTCCAGGTGTGAATCACTTTTTCTTTCTGTTGCCAGCGCTCGGGCTCGTGCACACCGCGACGGATCCAAGCCAGCAGTAACGCCGGCAATCCGCCGAAGGCAAACATGGCACGCCATCCGAAATGGCTTCCAATACTGTAATTCGCCAGCGCCGCCAGAAAGAATCCAACGTAGTATCCAGTGTGCATGTAGCCAGCGCCCTTGATGCGGCGTTCTTCGGGCCATTCTTCCGCCACGAAAGTGCCGCCCATCGCCCATTCGCCACCGATTCCGATACCCGCGAGCAGACGGAGAATTGCCAGTTGCCAGACATTCATGGCGAAAGCGCTGAGAAATGTGAACACCGAATACCACAAGACGGTGATCATCAGCGTGCGTACGCGGCCAAACTTGTCGCCGATCGGGCCCCAGAGAAATGCCATTCCCCACCCGATCAGAAATAGTGCAAACAGCAAGCCGCCATAGAACCCAACGTTCGCCTTAGTAGCGACAATACCGGAATGCGGCAAAAGTTCCCGCAGCGAGGGAACGAGGACGAGCGCATAGATAACAGAATCCATCCCGTCCAGCGTCCACCCTCCCCAGGAGGCCCAGAAGCCGCGGATCTGGTTCCGCGAAAGAGAGGGAAATGGAATCGGCGGACGGCGGGGAGGAGGGGCAGTAACTTGATTTCTGGCGGTGGCAGGCATAGGCGTGGGAACTATACCAGAAAAATAGCCTCATGGATCAACGCCTTTCTAAGTAAAAAGGCGCATTTCTGCCCCGGAGAGCTGCCGTGGCTAGGCTCCTTGGATCCTTTCGGGTTAGTTCGAAAGTGCACGGATAGGTCTACCGCTTCAGCAAGCAGTACATGGTTGCGGTCAGCAGTATGCCCATCAGCGCTGCGGTTAACAGAATCGTCAGGATCACCATAGTTTCTCCTCGGCTCTTATATCTGATTTGAGCCCGTGGTGCAGACTAGCCGCCGTGCCCTCGCCGATCTGCGGGTGAAGCGCTCGGCGGCCGTCGAGCGACCTCAATTTCTAAGCCGTGCGGACATCTACCGATCTTTGTTTAAGAATGAGAGCGGAGAGTACCGCCCCGAGAATTTGTTCCACTCCTTGAGAAGAATCCACCGAGAGTACACTGCTGTCGTTTTCGACCACGCACCGTCTTACCGGAACCTCCGAATCCACAAAGTCGACTGCTCGATCGGAGGGGAAAGAGTCGTCTGTCCGATTCGGGGCCTTCAGGTACACAAACTTAACGGATGGATGATTGTGGCGGAGTTGGCGCTGATCCTTGTCCGTCAAAGCGGGGCACGAAACAATCAGATCCCGCCACTGGCAAGTCGAGGAATCGATCGCAGCAGAAAGCTTTTCCAGCAGCGAAGCACGCTCGGCGCTGGTTACTGGATTTCCCGCCTGAGCGGCGCAATCCAGGCTTTCCACATCTGTAAACTCCCACCCAAGAGACTCTGCGAGCAACCGGCCGACGCCATCGATGCCTGATCCGATCTCGCCGACCACAACTATGATCATGGTGCTCACCGTGGCACGGTTGGGTTCCAGAAACGCTATCTTTCGCCCAGCAAGAAACCTACAATCGCTAAACCCATCGAGATCACCAGGAACCAAACCAGAGCCGGAGCCAACCAATCGCCAGCAACGGATAACCTGTTTTTCGGTACATCTTTCGCGGTGCCTGAGGGTTTTCGCGAGGTTCCGCCGGTCAGCGAATGGTCCTCTTTTCCGGAATAAGCGGCGGTGAGGAAGAGGCTCGTCCAGTCCCAGTTCTCAGGACTGCGTGGCAGGAAGTGTTGGCCAGGCGATCCGGCCATGCGGTGCCTTTTCGCGCATACCACATAACCATAATAGAAGGACAGACTGGCGAGGAAGGAAGTAACTAAGAGCAGCCTCTGGATGACCGTGTTCATCATTGCATCCTCCGGTGCTTCGCGTCATGAAAGTGACATGAAACCGGTCATTCCGGCAGCGGGGGTAAGAACTATGAAAAAACAGATAAGAAACGCCGCCGGACATGAATCATCCAGTTGCGACTTATCGCACAGAGATCACCTATCTTCAGTGATCTTTATCACCTATCTATGTGACTACCTGAGGGCGCGCGAGAGAGAGATGACGAACCCTGGAACAGCCGCGCAGCGGAGAAGGGCCGCGGTGCGAAGGCAATACAGAAACTGATGGGAAACGCTCACTCCTGATATTCGGGTTCCCGCTTCCATCCCGATAGCATCGAGAAGAAGTTCGACCAGCCGTGCAGCGCGACCATGATCAGATGCCCGGGAATAAACGCCACAAGTCCGCACATAGCCGCAAAATGCCAGCCGCGCGCGAAATGGAAGCCGCCGAACAGAAACGCCAGCCATGAGAACTGCGCGGGCTTGTAGAGAACTATCCCGGTCAGAAGCGACAAAATTCCAAATCCAACCGTCGATGTGTAAGCGAGCTTCTGCAGGGGATTGTATTGCCCGGTCACGGGAGGCTTGGGGCCGAAGAGAAAATAATGGCGCACCATCGGCCAAACACCGGGAACGTCTTTCGGAGTGAACAGGACGGTGCGATAGTGCCCGCTCAACAATTGATACGTGAGGTACAGAATTCCGCTCGCCGCAAAGAACCACATGAAGGTGAAATGCCATTGCAGCGCGCCGCCCAGCCATCCGCCGAGCGTGAGCGACTTGGGAATATCGATCAGATCCTGCTGCGGGATCTTTGGCCCAAAGGTGGGGAAGGCGCGGAAGATTCGAAGGCCACTCGTCACCATGACGAACAGGCTCACGGCATTTACCCAATGCGTGATACGAATTGCGAGGGGATGCTCATAAGCAGCGCGCACGAAGTCGCCCTTCTTCTCGGGTACCTCGATCTCAGCAGGCATTGGCTGCCGTGCCGGCTCGGATTTGGCGGCTGGTACGGACTTAGGCTCAACGGGCTGCATGGGCCCTGCCGATTGAGCAGCAGGCGGCTCCGCCGATTCGCTGTCCAGAGCGGCGTGCGGCGCGGTCTCGGCGTCCGAGGGCAGTGGCTTCGCCGGGCTGCCTTGCGCCGGCTTGATTGCTGGAGCGACCGCGCGTTCTTCCTCCGACGGCGGTGGAAGCTTGTTCTCTTCACTGTCCGCCATCACAGTCCCCCAAACCAGCTGTAACCCTGGTCTTCCCAATAGCCGGTCTTGCCCGGCTTGAGCACGTTGGTCACGCGAAACGTGTCCAGATATTTGGCCTGCTTGTAACCGAGTTTGGTTGGCATCTGCAGGCGCAGCGGAGCTCCATGCTTGCGATCAAGCGGCTGGCCATACATCTCGTAACAGAGCAGCGACTGCCGATGCAGCACGGTCGCCATATCCAGCGACTCGTAATAGTCATCCGCGCATTCGACCTCCAGAAACCGCGCCCCGGTATTCGCCCCGACCAGCTTGAGAAAATCCGAGATGCGCGTCCCGCCGAATGCGCCGATCGCGTCCCAGCCTTCCACGCAGATATGCCGCGTGTTCTGGTTGATCTTCGGCAGTGCCTGAATCTGCGCGAGCTTGTATTCCCCCGGATGCCGCACGTCGCCTTCAACCGTCAGGGTCCAGTTTTCGAGGTCGACTTCCGGATCAAGCACGTCGTAGCCGTTGTAAGGAAACTTTTCAAACGGGACGACTTCGGAATTCGAGAACGTCTGCGCCAGATGCTGTGAACGAAATAACTTTCCCGACGCCCAATCGCTGAAACGAACTCCCCCGGTTATCAACCGGTCGCTCACCTTGGGAAAAGCGAACACACCCAGCGCCGCGACCGGCGCCAGCTTCAAAAGCTGCCGCCGACTAACGCGCTTCAGTTCGCGATCGTCGATTTGCTTGATCATCGGACATCCCCACGTTTCAGCGAGGTTAGCACAATTGAGAATCGAATTCGGGCCGGGCAAGGTACAGACCAAATAATCGGAGGCCTATTTGTTGGAATTCCAAATTCATCCATATCCCCCAAATCGAGATTCCTGAGTCAATCAAACCTCAACTCTCGCGTGTCATGCCGAACACATTCGCCTTCTCCGAGACACGGCGGGACTTCGGTCGCTGCCTGTAATTCCCGTATTTTCAGCGCCCTATCACTGGCCGCACAGCTGCTTTTCTCTCTGGCGTAAGCAGTCAGCGCGAACCGGAGAAGAGCGATGAAACGGACGGCGGACAAGCCCAAGCAGGCGATCTGGAAGCTAGCGCGCATCCTCGGAATGACTCTTGGTATGACGCTTGGAATGACGGCGGTAAGCGCCGCGCTGCAGACTTCGATCCCCGCGACGACAAGCCCCGAGGCTTCCAAGATCGCCAAGGTGACGGTGCACTGGATCCTGGTCAGCATCCCGGACCGCAAGCTGGCGCTGCTCGAAAACGGAAGGGTCGTTCGCATCTATCGAGTCGCGGTCGGCAAGAATTCGACGCCAAGTCCGGCGGGCGCATTCCAGATCGTCAACCGCGTCACCAATCCGGCCTACTACCACAAAGGCCAGGCCATCGCCGCCGGCAGGAATAACCCGGTCGGCTCGCGCTGGATGGGGCTGAGCGCAAAGGGGTACGGAATCCACGGCACGAACCAGTCGGGCTCAATCGGCAAAGCCGCTTCCACGGGATGCATTCGCTTGAGCCAGCCCGACTTGGAAGAACTGTTCGAGTTGGTCAACGTGGGTGATCGGGTCGAGATTCGCGCCGAGCGCAACGGCCAGATGGCTGCGGTTTTTGGAACCGCAGCCGGGGAAACACTGGCTCAGGTTCGCACCGAGGCTGATAACAGTGGTGGCCAGTAGCATCGGGTTTTTCAGTGACCCGATTTTTCAGTAACAACGAGCTTGCCTCGTCTGAGATGCAAATCGAGGTCAGCTCAAGGAGGCAAGTCATGGAAACAATGCTGCAAGGACTGGTAATCATCGGCGGCCTAACCTTTTCTCTCGCCGCTTCGCTGTTGGTCGAAGAACTCATTTTTGGGCGCATCGTCCGATTGGCATTCGCCCGCCGTCCATCTATTTCCAAGCTTGGCCAAAAAACCGGGCCACAACCATAACAAACAGTTCTCAGTTCCCAGTTCCCAGTTTCCAGTTTCGAACCGCAACATGGAATGAAAAACGGCAATGAAACCGAAGCCCCGCATACGAACAAGGCGTCGAGCCCGCGGCACTGAGAACTGAGAACTGGCAACTGAGAATTACGAAAGGAGCATCACCATGCTGTTCATGAAGGATCTGCTGCTCGGCGCCGGCATCGCCATGTTCGTGATCGCCGCCGCAATGCTCGCTTATGATGCCCACCTGTTCATCGCCTACCGGCGCCGCCGGTTGGAACCGGTTGAGGGAACCACGCCCGAGCCGGAACCCGTGGTCCGATGGCGCACTCCGGTCGCTCTCGTCATGCTCGCCTGGGCGCCGTTGCTCGTCTCGACTGCGATCGTGATTGTGCCAGCCGGAATGGCGGGCGTCCGGGTCAGCCAAACTCGTGGCACGCTCGCCGGAACGCTCTATCCTGGCGTCCATTTAGTTATGCCCATGATTGAACACGTCGAGCTCTTCAATACGCGCGACCAGTTGTTCACCACCGGCGTTACTGAGGATTCACTCGTCAAAGGCGCGGCAAAAGGCGAACCTCTCCACGTGCAAGCCAAAGAAGGGCTCACCCTTGGGCTCGCGATCACCGTGCGTTACCAGGTTGACCCCAAGCGCCTCGACTATATTGAGGCCAACCTGCCACAGCCGTTGGAAAAGGAAATCGTGCCGCCCGTCGTGGCAACAACGTGGCGCGAACTTGTCCCCAGCTACACCGTTCGTGAAGTCTTCTCGGCAAAGCGCGAGGAAGTCCGCCAGCGCGCCAGTGAACTGATTCGCAAGCGGCTGGCCATGGATGGCATCGTGGTGAAAGAAGTCATGCTGCGCGACATCGAACTGCCGCCGGAATACGCCAAGGGACTCGAGTCTCTGCTGTTGAAGGAGCAGGAGAACGACCGCATGGGGGTGGAGACCGAGATTCACCAGAAGCAGGTGAAGATCGCCGAAGCCGACGCCGACGCCAACAAGGTGCAGGAGGTCAAACAGGCAGAGGGACAGGCGGCTGTAAGAGTGCTGCAGGCCAAGGGCGAGGCCGACGCCATGAAGTACACCTTGCCGCTGAAACAACAACAGATTGAGCAATCGAAACTCGAAGCCGAAGCGCGCAAGGAAGCGACCGTCAAGAATGCCGAGGCGGCCGGCGAAGCCAAGCTGATCGACAGCAAAGCGGAGATGGAACGCCGCAAGCTTCTCGCACAGGCAGAAGCCGAGCGGATCCGCTTGACCGCTGCTGCCGATGCCGAACGGATGACCAGCGAAAGCGCGATCATTAAACAGAATCCGCTGCTCATCAACAAGATCGTGGCCGAGCGTCTCTCCGACAAATTGCAGATCATGATGGTCCCCGCCGACGGCAAGTTTTTCTTCACTAACGACGTGCTGCGCGGCATGAGCGCCCCCAACCACGTAAGCCAGGCCGAGGACGCTGAACCCAACGAGAAGTAGCAGCCTGGTGCCCCAGGTTCGCGCCCGTTCTTTGGGCGCTAACCTGGGGGCGGCGGACAAAAGC
>JBAQJU010000029.1:0-8298 GCA_049300475.1 Terriglobales bacterium
TTCCGAGCGCCGCGTGCCCCAGGACGGCCGCTTTCGAGTCAAATACAACGGGCGCGCCATCGACTTCCGTGTTTCGATCATGCCGTCGATCCACGGCGAGGACGCCGTGCTCCGCGTGCTCGATAAGGAATCGATGAGCGAGAAGTTCAAGAAGCTCACGCTCGACGTGGTCGGCTTCGACGAAGTCGACCTGCGCCGCTTCCGCCGCTACATCAAGGAACCTTACGGCATGGTGCTGGTTACCGGGCCGACGGGGAGCGGCAAGACCACCACGCTCTACGCGGCGGTCAACGAGATCAAGACCGACGAAGACAAGATCATTACCATTGAAGATCCAGTCGAATACCAGTTGCGCGGCATCACCCAGATTCCGGTCAATGAAAAAAAGGGCCTGACCTTCGCCCGAGGATTGCGCTCGATTTTGCGCCACGACCCGGACAAGATCATGGTGGGCGAAATCCGCGACAACGAGACGGCGCAGATTGCCATCCAGTCGGCGCTTACCGGGCACCTGGTCTTCACCACCGTGCACGCCAATAACGTCGTGGACGTGCTCGGGCGCTTTCTGAACATGGGCGTCGAACCCTACAACTTTGTCTCGGCGCTGAACTGCATTCTGGCGCAGCGGCTGGTGCGCCTGATCTGCGATTCCTGCCGCACGGCGGTGCATTATCCGACCGACGTTCTGGAGGCGAGCGGACTGGATCCGGTGCAGTGGTCGCAGGTTCCTCTGTACGAAGGTCAAGGTTGTATCGAGTGCGCGGGAACGGGGTTCCGGGGACGGACCGCGATTCATGAACTTCTGGATTTGACCGACCGCATCCGCGAGATGATTCTGGAGAAGAAGCCGACCTCGGAGATCCGGCGGGCGGCGCGCGAGGATGGCATGCGCTTTCTGCGCGAGTCGGCGCTCGACAAGGTTCGATCCGGCGCCACCACATTGAAGGAGATCAACAAGGTCACATTTATCGAGACGATGCGATAGATGCGTTACCCAGCCGCGTGCACGCGAGTACACTTCGAGCACCCGCCGAGGTAACTATTGTGAAATGAAGGTACGGGATATCATCAAATTGCTGGAGCGGGATGGCTGATATCTAAAGCAAACACGTGGAAGTCACCGGCAATACAAGCATCCTCAGAAGGTAGGACGCGTCACTCTGCCGGGTCATCCAAATGACGATCTTCCTCCCGGCACTCTGAACAGCGTGATGAAACAGGCAGGACTAAAGTGAATTACATCGTTGTTTATGAAAAATCTGAAACCGGGTGGGCTGCTTATGTCCCCGATCTGCCGGGAGTGGTTACGACCGGGCGGACGAGAGAAGATGTGCGCTCGCTGATTCAGGAGGCGATCGAGTTTCATCTGGACGGGTTGAAAGAGGACCGGTTGCCAATTCCTCAGCCCAGCGCCGAGGCTGAGCTGATTTCGATCCGGGAGCGAGGATGACTTCTTCAAAGCACGTCCGCCGTCCCGCGCTGGCCTGCGAAATCGCCGCCGACCGCGTTCTGGCGGGACGCGCGGCCGATCGGGGACGAATGGTGGAGATTTCGGCGGCGCGCGAACTGGCGCCGGGCACGGTTGTACCCGATCTGATGGAACCGAATTTGCGCGACGGCGCGGCGCTCCGGCAGGCGATTTCGAGCGCACTGGGCGGCGTGGAAGCGCGTTCCCATGACGTGATCGCTATCCTGCCCGATAGCGCCGTGCGCGTCGTGCTGCTGGATTTCGAAACGCTCCCGTCGCAACGGGATGAAGCGGAAGCGGTCGTTCGCTTTCGCTTAAAGAAGTCGCTCCCGTTCGATCCCGAGGAGGCGCGAGTTTCCTACCATTCGCAGCCGAATGGCAAGGCAGTGCGGGTGGTGGCAGCGGTGGTTCTGAAGACGGTCCTCGAGGAATATGAATCGGCCTTCCGGGACGCGGGCTACAATCCGGGCGTCGTCATGCCCTCGATGCTGGCCGCCATCGGAGCCGCCGATGCGGAACGGCCGACCCTGGTCGTGAAAGTGGATGCGCACACCATCGGCATTGCGATTCTGGAACAGGAGCAATTGCTGCTCTTCCGCACCCTTGAAAATGTGCGCGGAGTCACCATCACGGGAGAGCAACTGGCCGAGGAGGTCTATCCCTCGGTGGTATTTTTCCAGGACACCTACAGCCTGAACATTGAGCGCGTCTATGTGGCGGGCATTCCGGAACCAGCGAGCGCGGCCTCGGCGCTGAAGAACCAGTCGGGCGCGCTGGTCGAGGATCTGGTGACGGCATCGCAGATCGGGTCCACGACCGGAACCGTGCCGCGCTGGCGGATGGCGGGCGTGGTAGGAGCACTGATTTCCTAGTATGCGTCTCGATATCAATCTCGCAACCCGCCCGTATGAAGATGCCCGGGAATTCTGGGGGCGCTGGGGAACGGGAATCGTATTATTAGCCGTATTGACGCTGGGGCTGATCGGCTGGACCGTGCGGAGCTTTGAGAACGCCGGGCGCGATCGCCATAACATCGCGCAGCTGCAGCAACAAATCGCGAAGCGCGACCAGGAGCGGGCCCAGGCGCAGGCCTTCCTCGATATGTCCGCGAACCGGAGCACACGCGATCAGTCGCAATTCCTGAACGGGCTGATTCGCCGCAAGGCCTTTTCCTGGACGAGCGTCTTCGAAGATCTGGAGCAGGTCATGCCGGCGAATCTTCACGTGGTGTCGCTCCGGCCGGAATTCAACGATCAGAACGAGATGCTGCTGGATATGCGAGTGGTCGGCGACAACCGCGCCGCCGCGGTGGAACTGGTGCAGCGCATGGAAGGATCGAAGCATTTCCAGAGCGCACAACTGCTGCAGGAGGGAGCACAATCGGAAGGCGGCGGCGTGGTGGCTACCGTGGTTTCAACCTATGTGCCGGACGCAACCATTGGGAGCGGAAAATAATGCCGGATCTGCGAAGTACACGCCGCAAGCTGAAGATTGCGATTGCCGCGATGGTGGTGGCCGATGTGGTGGCTATTGGGGTCTATTTTTCTCCGCTGGTCGGTTCGGCCGACTCCCGGCGGCAGCAGATGTTGCAGCTGTCGGCGGAGCTGACCAAGAAAACCCACGAGGTAAAACCGCTGCAGGGCATGCCGGACAAAATCGTGCTCGCCAAAGACCAGATTGGCGACTTTTACAAGGAGCGCTTTGCGGAGAAAGATTCCGAACTGGCTACCGAACTGGGCAAACTGGCATCGGAGAATGGAATCAAGATTCAGTCCGCCCGATATAAGGAAGAGGATCCGGAAACTTCCGGCATTGTACCGGTTGCCATCGACGGAAGTTTTTCCGGAGACTATCTGCAACTGGTGCGCTTCATCAATACTCTGGAGCGGTCGAAGATGTTTTTCACGGTTGACGCCGTCGACCTGGCGGGCGAAGGTACCGGACAAGTCCGGCTGCAAATTGGCCTGCACAGTTATTTGCGGGGAGCCTGAGTGAACCTGGGGACCGAAAATCGTAAGCAAGTTATCACCCTGGCGGTGCTGGGAGCGTTGGTGCTGCTGGTGGCTTTGCACGAGTTCTGGCCATCGTCAAGCACGGAGGTGCCGGCGGCCACGCAGGCGAGCGCCACCGGCCCGGCGCATCCCGCCACGCGGCGCACCGCTTCGGGCAAAGTGATATCGATTGCGGAACCACGGCTGGACCCGACGCTCGACCTGAATCTGCTTACACAAAGCGAGGAGATCAAGTACGCGGGCAACGGAAGGAACATTTTTGTCGCCGGGTCGGTTGCGACCATTGAGCCACCGAAGAAGAATGGGACAACCGATGATCAGGATCAGCAGGCTGCCATACGCCCGGTGCCGGCCATACCACCGCCGCCACCCATTACGCTGAAGTTTTTTGGCTTTGCCAATAAGCCAGGCGAACCTAAGAGGATCTTTCTGTCGCAGGGCGAAGACGTTTTTATCGCTGGCGAAGGCGAGATTGTGGACCGGCGCTATCGCGTGCTGCGCATCTCGCCCAATGCCGTCGAGATGGAAGACATGATCAACAGCAACCGCCAAAGCATCCCGCTGACCCAGGGATAGAAGCGATTTTGTGATTTTGCAATCGGGTCATTTGGCAATTTAAGGCGAGCGGTTTATGTGGCATCTCAAATTACGAAATTACAAAGTTACGAAATTACAAAATCCTCAAGCCGGCTACATGCTGATCACGCTGATGCTGGCGATGACGCTGGCCGCGATGGCGATGCTCGCCATCCTGCCCGAGATGGGGCAACAAATCAGGCGTGACCGTGAAGAAGAGTTGTGTCATCGCGGCACCCAGTACATGCGCGCCATCCAGCATTTTTACAAGAAAGTTGGACGCTATCCGACGCGCATCGAAGAACTAGAGGATACCAACCACGTCCGCTATCTGCGCAAGCGCTACAAAGATCCATTAAGCCGCGATCCTCAGACCGGCAAGGAACGGGATTTCAAGTTCCTGCACATGCAGGATGTGAGCCTGAATAACGGGCCCGTGATGCCCGGAGCTATGATTCCGGGACAAGGATTGCCGGGACAAGGATTGCCGGGACAAGGATTGCCGGGACAGAACGGATTGCAGGGCGTGCTCGGCCAGGTACAACAATTACAGCAACTACAGCAGGCGGGCGGCGCGGCAGCGGCGCAGAACAATGCCGGGGACGACCAGTCCGGCTCCGGAAATCAGCAAGGGAATTCAGGTTCGTCGTCTTCTTCCTCCTCGCCCTTCGCTTCTTCCAATGGCGGTACCAGTTCGAGCGCCGGCGCCGGTTTTGGCGGCCAGGTATTCGGTGGAGGGCCTATTCTCGGAGTGGCGAGCACGAGCAAGGCAAAAACCATTCGCGAGTACAACAAGAAGAATCACTACAACGACTGGCTTTTCATGTATGACCCAACTTCAGATCGCGGCGGCCCGCTTGGTTCGCTCCTGGTTGGGCCGTGGCAGACGCCGTCCATGTCGACCATACCGGGCGCAAACCCGATCGGACAACCCATACAGGGGCTACAACCCGGGCCGGGCAATTCAGGGTTCGGGCAAAGCAACTCGCCTTTCGGAGGAAGCCAATTCCAGAACCCTCCCTCACAACCTCCTCAAAACCAGGGCGTGAATCCGCAGCAGCAGTGACGGGCAGCAGTGACAATCAACTGGAACGAGCAGCAAATGAAAAACCCCGCTTCGAGAGCGGGGCTGTGGGGCAAGACCGGAAAGCAAAAATGTGAGCTTACACGTTAAAAGAAGAGCCGCACCCGCACGTGCTCTTCACGTTCGGATTTTCAAACTTGAACCCGGCGCCTTCCAGCGTCTCGACGTAATCGACGTTTGCGCCGCCCAGATACATCAGCGAAGTTGCGTCCACGTAAACCTTCAGGCCGTCAAAGTCGAAAACCTTATCCATCATTCCCGCGCCATTCTCGAAGGCCATGGAATACTGGAAGCCCGAGCAGCCGCCGCCTACCACCGATAACCGCAAACCAGTCGGAACCGGATTCTGTGTCGCCATGATCTCCTTGACCTTCGCAACGGCGGAGGGGGTCAGGGCTGGGGCTGCGGTTTTCGGCTGAACTCCAGGGGTGGTGGTTCCGGGTGTGGTGGTGGTCGTGGCCATTACGTGGTCTCCTTTAAAAATCTGATTATAACAAAGGCTGCAATCGGTGCGGTAAGGCTTTTTGAGGGCCGGCGCACCTTCCTTATCTGTCAATTAGATGCCCGCAACCACAACAAGGTCGCGTCCTCTTGTCAACGGGTCTATAATCATGCGCAGCAAGGGCCCGGTATCCGACTCTGCCGGACGGCAGGAAACTGCCCTCAAGAATGGTCCCGTCGGGATGGCCCGATTTCGGCGCCGAGGTGGCGTATGACTCCTATGTTCATGCTGCTGGTTGCGTGGGGCATCTTGACCGCGGTCCTGATCGTCCTGATGATTTACAAAAGCACGCTCACGATGCACGAGGACGATTCGATCTTTCTCAGCGACACCGAGTCGCAGATGCAGAAGGATCAAACCGAGGTTCTGGCCAAGATGAGGAAGATCGCTCCGATTGTAAAAGTGCTGGGCGCTCTTTCGGGGGTCATGATCCTGGTCATTGCAGGATTATTCATCTACCAGGGGTTGAATATCGCATCGACGCCGCAGTAAGGGGCTCAGCCTGCGACTTCGCGGGCAACTTCTGCGAACTCCTGCACAGGGAGAACTCCGCAATTCTTTGGCTATACAGGAACCCAGTGTGGTGACGGGGCTCTGGTGGGCAAAGCCCCGCTTACAGAGGAATCGAACCGCTCCATGACTGGTCAGGCGGCCTTGGATTGTAAATTCCTGATGTCGTCGAGCAAGACTTTTTCGTGCCCCTCAGGATTCACCTTCTCATAGACCTTGCGAATGATGCCCTTGGGATCGACAACGAAAGTTGTGCGCTCCCAGAACTTCATGCCCTTCCATTCCGACTGGCCAAGGCCGAGAGTCTTCATGAGCGAGGAGTCCGTATCGGAGAGTAGGTCAATCTTGAAGGCAAACTTGTGGTGAAAATTCTTGTGCGAGGTGACGTCGTCGGCGCTTACCCCGACGACCTTGATTCCAGCAGCATCGAAATCGGCCTTGGTTGCGGTCATTGACTTGCCCTGGATCGTGCAGCCGGGGGTGTCGTCCTTGGGATAAAAGTAGACGACCAGCCAGTGACCCGCGAAATCGCTGAGGTTGGTGATTTTGCCGTCCTGGTTGGGAAGCGAAAAATCCGGAAAACGATTGCCGGCGGAGAGCATTAGAGAGTCCTTTCTTGATTGCTGGTTTGAATTCGATAGCAATAGTAATGGAAATGGAAATGACGGGCGGGGCGCCCGGCACGCCATTTCGATTGGCATTTACGCCGCTGGCTTCATCTTCTTCATCCGTTCTTTCATCTCTTGCGGAGACACATCTTCCTTGTGAGTCGCAACTCCCCAGAGATGACCAAATGGATCCTGAATAAATCCTGAACGGTCGCCATAGAACTGGTCCTGGACGGGCTTGAGTATCTTGGCGCCAGCAGCTATGGCCCGCTCCACTACCTTATCCACGTCTTCCACGTATAAGAGCATGCTCACCGGCGAACTGCCGAGCGACAGCGGTCCGCGGTGCTCCATTTCGGGAAATTCGTCGGCCAGCATGATGTGGGAGTTTCCAATCTTCAGTTCGGCATGGCCGATGCGGCCGTCCGGTTGATCCATGCGCACGATTTCTGTGGCTCCGAAGACGTTCTTGTAATACTCGATCGCTTCCGCCGCTCCCTTGATGATCAGGTACGGCGTGATGGAGTTGTAGCCCTCGGGAATGTAGTGGACTGCGGTCATGGTGATCTCCTGGGGTGCCCCGGTTGGGGCGGGGATTCTTGCTGTCCCTCATGAGAACACAAGTCAGCGGGCGACTCAATGGCGGCGGCTCAGCAACGGTTGGGGTACCCCTTCCCCCCCTTTTGCCGGTGTATTAGAATCAAGACTTTAGAGAGGCAATAATATCGTTGCCTAACCCAAAGACCTGGGGCACCCGGCTGTTTGAGTTCCTCTTCGTTGAGGACATCCGGATTGGGACGCCGGTCCATAGCGGACGATCCTAGTATATTCTCCTTATGTTCGCCTATAATGTGCATTGAGAACATCACCGGCTTGTGTGCGGGATGCGGGGGTTTTGCGATGCTCGATATTTTTGTTAATTGGTTTGTCATTGCCATTCCATTCTTGGTGACCGTCGGGGCGACTGTACTTACCCTAAAACTTCCCCATGAGCGTCATTATCGGAAGTTCGTTATCTGCGCGATTGTGACGGGTTTAGCTTTTAGTGGGATCACTTACTGGCAACAAGTGAGGGCTGCACGACAGGCAGTTAACGACCGAGACAAAGCAATCAGTGATACGGCTGATCGCGTTGCGAAGAAAACGACCGAGAACGTCACTGACGCAATGGGCAAACAGTACGGGGCCATAATCACGGAAATGACCACACAGAACGGCAATTTAAGAGCCCAACTAACCGAACAAGGGAAAAAAGAAGATACGATTTCAGGGAGCAATATCGTTACCGGGAAGAGGCCAATTCGCGTCGAATTAGCAAATGGGTCGCTGCCAGCAGGCGATGTTCCGTTAGAAATTCATGCTGCCGGTATGCAAGGGACCTCACTCTTGCAATATGGTAAATATGCCCGCCAGCTAATTTTAACGACCAATAGAGTCATGGTGAATGGTGCTCATGCGTCAATTATTTGTGAGCACAAGATCAATCATGGAACTGTCTGGATCGCTGGGAGCTAATGAAATGATGGGGGGGGGTCAAT
>JBAQJU010000030.1:0-4453 GCA_049300475.1 Terriglobales bacterium
GCAATGCCGCAAATCACAAGCAACTACTCCGCTTTGTATGGGAACGTGATGCCGGCGGCGAACGCCCCCCAACCGGTTCGGAACATGGTCGATATGACCGATGCGGAAGCACAAGCCGCGATGAAGAAGGCAGTCGAAATCGATGCCCTGGCCAATCTTGAGCTTCAGGCAGCCGAACAGATCAACCAGCAATTGCAAACTGCCGCACCCGGCAGCTCCACCATTTTGGAAGCCGAGACAGCGGCGTGGCTTGTACGAGCGAACGCATACACGCAATCCGCCATGGCGGAACTGGTGCGGGTGCGCTCAATCGAGCTGGCCAACTCGAGCGGTCAGCTCAAGTTCAGCGCTTCTCATGCGGCGACGCTTCAGACTACGGGCAACCAGGTCTTGCAACCGGGGGTTCAGTAGCCGTGTTTTATTTCCAGCAACTTCTGAACACCGCGCTGGCTGGGATCGACGGGACCGCGATCATCTCGACGATCACGAACATCGCATTCGCGATCCTGCTGATTGGCTTCCTGATCGGCCTCTATCAGGCGGCGTTTCGCGGAGGCGATCTGCAGGCGCTGGCTGGAACGGCGATCAAGTATCTGGTGGTGGCCATGATCGTTTCCAACTGGGCAACAGTGTTTCGCGGGGTCAACGGCTCATTCAACACGATCGCAAATTCCATCGGCAGCAGCTCCGGGGCGGGAGACATGTTTCAGAGCTGGATGGGACAACTCCAACAACAGTTCGCCAATAACCCATCCTTGACGCTCACGGACATCATCACGGGCGATGCAGCCGCCACGATCACAGTGGTTCTGCTCGTGGTTGCTTACCTTCTCTATGCCCTCGCGATGATCGTGTTCTGTTTTTTTTACACCTTGTTTGGCGCAATCCTCTACGTAGTCGGCCCGTTGGTGCTCGCGCTTATTCCCATCCCGGGGGTCGGCCAGCTGGGGAAGTCGTATGCCGTCAACGTGATGATCTGGAATGCCTGGGGAATTCTCTACGCCGTGTTCGGCGCACTCATTACTGCCATTCAGGTCAACCAAGTGAACAACATCCTTGGCAATGGGTTCCTTGGTTTTCTGAAGGGGGCTGGGGACTCGATCATCCTAGGGCTGGTCAGCATCTTTTACGCCCTAGCCATCGCGCTGATTCCCTTCATCGCGAAAAGGATCATCTCAGGTGATGTTGGGTCAACCACCTTTGCGCTGGTGAGAGCAGGCGCGGTTGCTGCAGGCGCAGCCCTGGCTGGAGTCAGCGGCTTTGCGGCCGGAGCGAGTTCGGTTTCGGCTGGCGCCACGGCGTCGGGTGGTGTGGGCGCTTCGTCCACGTCTACTGTCCTGGCGTCGTCCACTGCGCCCCCTACTCCCTCGATGCCCGATTTCATCCGCTCCGGAGTTGCGAGCGCGATGAACAGCAACAGCAGCCCAGCGGTGCCTGCATCTAACGCAAGCAGCAATGAAAGTTCCGGCAAACGAGATCTTGCCGCTGCCATGTCAGGCGGCAGTGGCCGACATGGGTCCAGCTATCGACCCCATTCGGTAACCCAGGTCGTCAGTTTTAACGTGGGGAGGGCGCTCGGAAGAGCCGCTGGAAGAAACAATGCCGAGAACAACTAGATCTGGCAGAGGAGGTTTCTATGTGGAGGCAGCCACCAATCTGGGAGCCGCAAGGGACGAAGTTCCGGCCGTACAGCATCATCACGCTGATCTTTTTCTATATCGGAAAGTTCTTTGGAAGTTTGTTCGGCCGGCGTCATTGATTGTCGTTGAACACTAAGAAGGTGCGCGAACATGTGGTTGAAAAAGAAAAATCCATCTGAAGAAACCGATGCGCCGGAAAAGCTTCGCTACGCCCGCTATTACGAGCACGACGGAGTGTTGCGTGCGTACGCTAACCGGGCGATGGTGCTGGCATTCTTGTGTATTCCAACAACGATGCTGGCGCTCGCCTTCGCCGTCTATATCCGGCTGCAGCCTCCGACGGTCATTCGTGTCGATGAACACGGCCTGGCGACGATCTTGGGCGTAAACAAACCGGCCATCTCGGTGACGCAAGGCCCGGGATCGGATCCGACCGAATTTGAGAAGCGGGCTTTCGTGCGCTTGTTCCTGGAACGCTATCTGAACTTTTCGCCGACGAATGTAAGCCGCAACTGGGCGGACAGCCTGAACATGATGACCGCCAATCTGCGCCGTACCGCCTACAGCGGGATGCAGAAGGATGACTTCATTGGAAAGATCGAAGACGATCAGACGACCTCGGAATTTCAGATGCGGTCGCTTGATGTCTCGAAGGAAGATCCGCTCACCTACACGGCGTTCGGTGTCAAAGAGGTCCATCACATACACGAACACAACGAAACCATCGACAAGGTGGTCAGCGAATTCCACGTAAGGCTGCTAGTCGAGAAACGGTCGGAGCAGAACCCCAGCGGTCTGCTGGTTGGAGAGTATTGGGAGCGCGCGATCGAGGGCGAAAAACGCGATTGGGTGTTGCAGCAGGCCGGTCTGAATAGCCCGCAATGAGGGAGGAGTTGGAAACATGGAAACCAAAACACCAGATAGTTCTGCCACGCCAGCGATCACAAGCGTAGGTGGCACAAATACACGCCGCAGACACCGTAATGGTAGTGACCCAAATCTTCGTTACTTTCTCCCCAAATCAGGGTCTTCTCCGGCCAAGCCGGAGTTAGGCCAGGAGATGGCGAGTGAAGGTGAAGCGTTAATCGAAGCGTTCAAGAACGGCCAGCCGTTCTATACGTTGACGACATGGAAAGCGGCTCCGGAGATGAGTGGCGGTAGTCCTGTGATCGTGAAACAGGCTGTCGCCCAGAAGCCGACTCAAAGTTAGTTCGAAAAAGATCAGCACGAGAGTTCTCAGATGACCACGCGTTGATGTTGGTCCTTTGAGCGCCCCGCGGCTTTATGTGGGGAAATGTGCTGACCGGGGCTTTTTCACTTGAAGGCCTGGCCGAGCAAACCCTAAATGGGGGCCAGACTAGAGCGAGAAAGCTTGCGGTCACGCAACCTCCTTGACTCTTTCCGGCCTCCCGGAACGAACAGTTCAAGGAGAACAAAAATGACGAAGAATACTACGACGAACAACTACAGAATTCGAGCCGATCAGCTTCAGAACCTTGAGATCGACCGCAACGGACGGGTCACGCCGCGGTTGCACGATCTTGATCCGTTCCAGAACACGCTGCTTAGCGTTCTCTACCCCGGAATCAAGGTAGCGAGCGTGAACGTGCCGGCTGGGCCTCTCGACGATTACGAAGAAGCACAAGTCGAGAATGCCTTGGCTCGGCTCGTCTGGAACGGCGTTCACTACAAACTAGTGGGCGCCAGCGGGTCTGCAAAGAAGGGCAAGTTCTACTTTGTGGACCAGGAGCACAGCCGGGCGATCGCCGAGCGGTTTCAGCATTGGCCGCAGGCGGCGATCGTCTACTTCGGAATTCTCGTCTCGCCCTGCAAGGTAATGATGGAGGAGGACGAGGCACGTGTGCTCGTCGTTCCCGATCGCAAATTAGGAACGAACGACTGCCGTGGCTGGATCAGGCGATCGGTCTTCCAGCGTCTCAAAGGAAAGCACGATCGCGAAATCCTGTCAGTCCAGATTGAACGGCTTCGCCGCGAGCGGCACGGAAAGGTAAGCGAAGAAGACCTGGACCGGCATCAACAATCGGCGCTTCTTGAGGACGCGAAACGGGAAGTTACCCGGAAACGTCTTGCGGAAGGGCGCTTCTATCAGTTCCGCATGGCCTTCGCCGACACCCAGGCGAAAGGCGCATTCAAAATCATGGAGGATGATGTTGCCGACGCGCTGGAGGCGGACTTTGTGTTGCCGGATAGCGCGGTCAAACCAGGGCTGAAAATACCGGCGGTAGTGTATTCGATCTTCGGGCCGGGCAGAAGATTTCGCGGGGATGTCGTGGTAGGCATTCGCGAAGTCTCCCGCCAGCTCGAGTTCGAGTCCAGTTACACGCTCGTAGAACATGCACCTGAAGACTCAATTCAGTTGGAACTTTTACCACAGGCCATGAAGCAGGTGGCCAAGCTGAGTGAGGCTGTAGGCGAGGGCCGCTACGAGGATCTTCTCGAAATCCTCGGGCACCATCCGGATAGGTCTTTACCGGATGGACTAGGGCAGGACACCAACGAAGAATTCCGGGTCGTTGAAGGACTGCTCCTGGCCGATGCTAGCGGCGAAATCGTCCGTCATCCTTACGTCAACAATCAACTCAACAAACTCCTTGCGCGCTGGGCGTTCAAGGCAGCGACAAGTGGAGGTTTTCGTCTTCCGGCATTTGCTTTGATGGACGACGGGTATCTCTTCCTTAAAGATGGCGAAGTGTTTTGCGGATCCGATTGGATTCCCGAGCACAAGGCCATCGTCACATTGGCTTCGAAACGGGGCCTGTGTGTCCGCTACCCCATACGCATGGTTGACGATC
>JBAQJU010000031.1:0-9047 GCA_049300475.1 Terriglobales bacterium
GTAGAAGTGTTGCGCATGAGCCGGTTGTATTTGGCATCGGTCACCCAAAGGTCAACCTGGCCATCGCCATCAATGTCGGCAAACACCGGGCCCATGGCCGACGTGTTCTCTCCGTTCTGGCCATAGGCGACTCCCAGATCGCTGGCGATCTCTTCGAAGGTTCCATCGTGCTTGTTGTGGAAAAGAAAATTTTCTGTCTTGTCGTTGGCGACGTAGATGTCGGGATAACCGTCGCCGTCAAAGTCCGCGGCAGTCACGCCCATGGTCCGGCCTTTGTAAGCGCCGATTCCGGACTTATCGGTCACATCGGTGAACGTTCCGTCGCAATTGTTGTGATAGAGGCGATTGGTGTCGGCGGCGTAGTCGAGCGGGCCGGGATAGTTGTCGGCAGCATAGTAATGGCGGTATTTCGGATCGAACTTCACATACCTTCCCACGAACAGATCGACGCAGCCGTCGCGATCGTAATCGAGCCAGGCAGAACCGATCGACCACCCGTCCACTTTGATGCCAGCCTTGGCGGTCACGTCGGTGAACGTGCCGTCACCATTGTTGTGGTAGAGAATCGCTTTGCCGTAGCCGGTGACGAAGAGATCGACGAATCCATCATTGTCGAAGTCAGCGGCAATCGCAGCCATTCCATAAATGTTTCCCGCGACTCCAGCCTGGCCGGTGACATCGGTGAAGGTGCCGTCGCCATTGTTCCGATAGAGATGGTTATGCGGCGGGACGGCGGGCGGCTGCTTGAGCGGGTAGAGATGCATTCCCTTTTCAAGCGGCTTGCCGCTGACCACGTACAGATCGGGAAGGCCGTCATTGTTGTAATCGAACCAGACGCAGCCGGAGCCGGTACCTTCCAGCAATGAGCCAAGTTCCTGCGCGCCGAAGCTGTGCGTGAACTGAATGCCCGATTTCGCGGTCGCATCTTCGAAGCGGATCGTGCTCGGCGCGCTCGCTCGCGGCGATTGCGCCGGTAAAGTTTGCGCCGGCACAGACTGCGCCAGCAAAGACAAAGAGAATGAGCAGGACAGCAGCAGGAGTCCGAGAATTCGCTTTCCCATGCTATTGGCCTCCCGAAGTGTCGTGCGCGACAGCGCCGCTCATGTCCGCGGGCGTAGTCGATTTCAGCAGGATCATGGGCACGGCATTCTCCGGCGCGGTTTCCGGGCCGGCATGGCATCCTACGCAGGCACGCTGTTCGCCGCGACACATCCAGAAAAACCCCGATTCGCGCCGCAACGTTTTCCCCGAACCATCCAGCAGTTCGATTTGCAGCGCTTGCTCCGTGGGCACCTGAACGAAAAATGATCCGTCGCGTTCCACGGGCGCGCTGCCGAGCAGTTTGGGGTTGCCCGCGCCATCCCGCGTATAGAGCTGCACAGAGTGAATCGATCCCGCGGCAAACTGATATTTCGAGGTGTATGCGTTCAGGCAGAGCAGGTTTGCATTCGGCCAGTCATGTAAGCCTGAAGGATGACGATTCGGCGGCACGCGCCCGGCAAGAAGCGCTGGCTGAATTACGTTTGCGTCTTGTTCCGCCACCAGCGCGCGCAGCGTGGTAGAACCCGGAGTCCAAGTCATCAGCTGAAATGTTCTCTTCGTGTTCAACCGCCACGGCAGGAGCCAATCGCCTGAGGATGTTTCGGCAACGTCTCCGGCGTATTCCCCGGCCGGAGACGTAATGCGGACTTCCCGCGCCCTCGCCGAGGTGAACCTCGCGAGTCCCTGATTAGAGGCGAACACAATGTCTCCCGAGCTGACCTGCTTGCCCTGGTAGCGAACTTTACCGTGATCGCAGCGATACGACTCGACACCGCTGCCGTCGGAATACACGGTATAGATCTCCGGAGTGGCACCTGCTCCGAGTGGGTAGCCAGCCTCAAACAGGATGCGTCCATCGCGGAGAACGTCCGTCGGCAGAAAGTTTGCCGGGCCATAGGTGAGGGCTAGCGGCTTTCCGCCAGCCAGGTCGACAGTCTCGATCACGAATCGGCCCTTGATTCTCCGCGCATACACCACGCGGTCTTCTCCCGGAGAGCCGGGCAGATAAAAAGGCCGAATGCAATCGTCGGGAGTGGACGTAACGCGTCGCGCCTCTCCGCTGGCCAGCGCGATCTCCCAGATCTGCCACGGGTCTTCGGGTTTCAGCTTCCCGGAAAACAACACACGCAGACCGTCGAACGACACAGCGGAATCGGCAGACGCGGCAAAATCTGGGGCGAGGGGATGCTGACTACCTCCGTCGTGCAGGAAGAGGGTCGCGCCGGCCGGGAAGCGGTCCGCGCCCTGCATCCAGGCGAGTGGTTCGTAGTTCTTCGCGACGGTGAATAGAAACGACGGCGAATCCGTGTTCGCCGAAACCTCAGGCGCGCCGCGCATGAAGCCCACGGCAAACAGGCAAAGCAGGCAGGCGAGGATGGTCCGAGGCGACACTAGTTTGCATCTCCCACCGCGAGAAGTTGCGGGCGAAGCTGCCGAGCCTCTTGCTGCAACGCCAGGTACGGTTGCAGATCATCCA
Organism: Terriglobales bacterium; assembly: GCA_049300475.1. Lineage (GTDB taxonomy): Bacteria > Acidobacteriota > Terriglobia > Terriglobales > Acidobacteriaceae > Acidiflorens. The sequence goes on from JBAQJU010000031.1 coordinate 2,519, forward strand.
TCATGTCGCCGAAATCGTTGAATGTGAGGGCTTGTTCGCCGTCGCTCAGCGCCTGGTCGGGATGGGGATGCACCTCCACGAGCAGTCCGTCGGCGCCCACGACTGCTGCCGCCCGCGCAAGCACCGGGACCAGGCACCGAACCCCAGCGGCATGACTGGGGTCGACGATTACGGGAAGGTGCGAAACCGTTTTCAGAACCGGTACGGCGGCGATGTCTAATGTGTTGCGCGTGGCCGTTTCAAACGTGCGAATGCCGCGCTCGCAGAGGATGACCTGCGAATTACCCGCCATCGCAATGACTTGCGCGGAGCGGAGCAAGTCTTCCAGAGTCGCCGTCATGCCGCGCTTCAGCAGCACCGGACGCCCGCAATGCCCCAGGGCTTCCAGCAAAGAGTAGTTCTCCATGCTGCGCGTGCCCACCTGCATGATGTCGGCGTATTCGGCGATCAGATCGACATCTTCCTTGCACATCACCTCGGTGACGATGGCAAGTCCGGTCGCTTCGCGAGCCTTGCGCAGAATCTTCAGACCGGCCACGCCCAATCCCTGGAAAGAGTAGGGCGAGGATCGAGGCTTGTAGGCTCCCCCACGCAGGATGCGCGCGCCCGCTTCGGCCACCGCTTCAGCAGTCGCGAGCAACTGGCGCTCGGACTCGACGGCGCAAGGACCCGCCATGACAACGAAATCGTTGCCGCCAATCTCGATGTCGAGCACGCGCACGACGCTGCCAGAGCGCTCGCAGGTTTTAGCGACAAGATCGAAACAGGAGAACTGTGCGTTCCATTGGGGATTCATGGGCTGCGGGCGCAATTCTACTGACCCGCGATTGCCCAATCATTAGTAGGAATCGATTAGGTCCGCGATAATCAACCCACAAATCAGGTCTGGACTTGCTACTAAGTCATTTGTATCGAGGACTAAGCGACGATTTGTGATCTCAATCACGCTTGCTTGAGACGTGGCGCACAAAACAACCGTCGCACCCGAATTGTGTTGTCCGTAACCTTCAACAGAAAGGGTATCCGCGCGCGCACACGCTTGCGCGTCGCGCATCGCCCCGAGAGCGGCGGGCGCGAAGCCCAGCCTACTGGCGAGCCTGCACCATGACGGCGCCTTCCAGATGATGGTGCATTACCGCCATCGCTTCGGCCTCGACCATCTTCTGGTTACGATCCCACTCCGGACGCAGTACCATTTCCTTGACGTGGAAGCGGGATTCCTTCCGTGCGTCATCGACTCGAATCAGCACTTCATTGTGCTGGAAGTGAAAATTGGTGGTCTCAGCCAACGGCACAAGTTGATCGGAATTCTTGCCGATGATTACGTACACAACTGTGTCGGTAACGAGTACGTACTCGGGGCAGGATTCGGCGGTCGGCGCCTGGGCGCCGGACATCGTATTCATGAAAGGGTGCTGCGAGCCCATGCACTCGGTCATACGCATCCGCACGATTGTGCCTTGCTGGCGGGCGCGGTTTTCGGCGGTGAGCGAAAGGGACAGCGTGCAAAGCAGAACCGTGCTTAGGAAAACGATGAGCCGCGGTGAACGTTTCATAAAGTCCTCAATTCTCAGGATCGCTGGGGAAGTAATATCCGCGCCGGCAGTGGAATTGCAGGCCCAGATTGCGGGTGGGAAGAATGCGGACCGGGTGAAACCCAGCCGCGTGGTTTGGCAGTTTGTAAGCGACAGTGTAGGTCGCATGGAAGTCTTCGAGAACTGCATCGAGCACTTTGGCAGAGCCCGATTCGACCGTGAGGTACCGGCCGCCCGTGTTAACAGCCAGGCTGCGTAGAACGAGCGTGCCCGCATAAACGTGCGGAGCCTTGCTGGTATCGACGCTGTAGATAGCGACGTCATTGTCGAGGGCCGAGTCGACAGCGTCGCTAAAGGAATTCAGGCTGATGGTGTCCGCGCCATCGGAAAACAGAATCAGAATTTTCCGGGCGTGAAGTTCGGCGCGATGCCCCAACATGCGCGACCCGAAAACGAGGCTGTCATAGAGCGGCGTCTGACCTCCACTGGCAACGGAAGGGAACTGCGCGGCCGCGTTCAGGGCCCGGCAGTTTCCGTCGCATACTACCGAAGGTTTCAGGTCGCGGAACGTGACGACGGAAAAGCTCTCATCCGGGACGCCGCCGCTTTGCGCGATCAACTGAACGACGTTCGAAAGTTCCTGACGGAAGTATGAACTGGTCGATCCGCTCGCATCCACGAGCATGGCCACATCCAGCCGCGTATATTCCGAGCGAGTGAAACTGCGGAACTCGCGCACCACCATGTCCTGGTCGACGATGGCAAGATCGCTGGGCTGGACTGTGGCAACGACGTGGTTGTTCTGGTCGGTGGCGGAGAATGTCACCCGCACTTCGGCGACGTTAGCGCGCAGAGTCAACTCGGCTGGAGTAACTGGAGTCTGGGCGAACCCGGAGCAAGTCATGCTCCCGAAAATCGTGCTGCCCAGGAACATCAGGAAAATTACGGGGCGGAGCCTGAAGTTCTTGGGCACACTGAGAACATCGGCCCTTGGTGCAGAACTTTAGGACTGCGGCCAGGCAGCGACGTTACCCCAGTGCACTTCCCGAGGTGCCCGCCGAGGGTGCGCGCCCCGCCGCGCTGTCAAGGGATTGATTCCTAACAGTTTGCTGAAAAACTCGAGATTCAACACTCAACCCCTAAAGGGGCAGCCGATTCCGAAGGACTTGCGGTATCGCTAAAGCGATACCCTGATACGAAACCGAGTCTTTCAGCAGCCTGCTAAGGATGATTATTCCGCCAGCGGTTTTGCCTTCGTTCCCGGTTTCACACCTGAATGCTTCTTCGCCTGGGCAATCATCTGTTCGACTTTGTCTTTGCCCTCGTAGTTCGGATTCGTGGCCAGGAGCTTTTCCCAATCCGCCACCGCGCCAGTGATGTCCATCTTCCCTTGCCACTTGACCAAGCCGAGGTTGAACAGGGTATTCGGCTTGTTGGGCTCGTAGGTGAGAGCCTTGTTGAACTCCGCGATAGCCGTGTCGGCATTTCCCATATACCAGTAGGCGGTCGCCATATCGGTGCGCACACCCGCATCGGCGGGCTTTGCCTTGAGCGCGCGCCCATAGTAGTCCACTGCGATGGGATACTGTTGCGCGTCGTAATAGAAGTTGCCAACGCTGGTCAGCAACTCCGGATTGTTGGGGTCCGACTTGAGTTTCTCGATGAGCGGAGCCGCCTGCACGTCGGCCATTTTCTTAAGCTGCTCGGGAGTGGGCTGGGAGGTCGCGCCTCCGCCCATCCCTCCGCCCATGGCGGCGGGCGCCGATGCGCTGGGGCTTGCATTCTCCACCGCCGCGGCTGCGGGTGACTGCGAGCCTCGAATCAGCCAGCCGCCGGCCATACCCAGCAGGAGACAAACCACCGCCAGCGTGTAGGCTTGCACTCCCGTCCAGTTCACGCTCGAAGAATTGTTTCTTGTTTCTGCCATTACTGTGCTCCTTATCGACCTCAAATCTCTAGTTCGCGCTGTTCTGCTGCGCTCTGACATCCGCCATCAGCTTCTGTACCTGCGCTTTTTTTGAAGGTTCTAACTCCGGATTGGTTTTCAACAGTTGCGACCAAGCCGCCAAAGCGCCCTTCAAATCCTTCTTGCCTCGCCAGCGAATCATGCCCAGGTTGAACAGCGAGTTCGCGTCCTTGGGATCATCGGTGGTGGCTCGCGTTAATTGCTGCAACGAACCATCCACGTCGCCGAGATAATAGAGGCAGGAAGCCATCTGGGTGCGAATGGGGATATTCTTCGGCTTGACCTCTAACGACTTGCCGTAATAGTCGGCGGCGGTCTTGAACTGATGGGTAGAAAAGTAAATGTTGCCCAAATTGATGAGCAGATCCGCATTCTTCGGATCGTCCTTGAGCTGGGCCAGAAGGGGCTCGGCTTTCTGGTCGGCCATCTGCTTCATTTGATCGAGAGTCGGCTGGCCACCCATTCCGTTCGGGCCACCCATTCCAGCATGTGCGGCAGCGCCCGCATCGCCTGCCGCCTGCATGGTATTTGCGGGCGCGGGAACGGCCGGCGACCGCGATCCCCGGAACAGGTATCCGACAGCCAAGCCGATCAGCAGGCAAACTGCGGCCAGCGCGTAGACCTGCCTGGCCTGCCATCCCGAAGAGGATGTTTCCGACGTCACCACTTCACTTGCCATGATTGTCGACTCCTAGAAGCCTTATACTCCCAGCCGCGGGCAAATCTGCAGCACGCTGGTCTCCGGGACGGTGGTTCCCCACTCCGCCAAACTCCCAATCTTGACCCTGACTACCTTAATTGCGAGGGCGCCACGCCAACAGCAAGTGCCATCACAGACGCATGTGATCTAAGTCACATGACGTTCCGGAAGGCCAGGTTTTCATCCCCTGGCCACGCGCTTCCCGCCGAGAGCGGCGATTGCCCTGTATCCGCGCGGCAGTGCGCTAGAATAGAGCGGGTTTCGATGGCAACCGAAAAAATCCTGGTGGTGGATGACGAGCGCCTGGTGCGCTGGTCGCTGCGTCAGAAGTGTGAAGAGTGGGGATATCACGTCCTCGAAGCGGAAGCGGGCGAGCCCGGGTTGAAGCTCGCCCAGCATGAATCCCCCGATCTGGTTCTGCTCGACGTGCGCCTGCCTGACATCAACGGCATTCAGGTGCTCGAGCAGCTCAAGAAAAATGAGGGCGCGCCCGCCGTCATCATGATTACTGCCGACCCGAAGTTCGAGGATATGAAAATCGCGAGCAAGCTGGGCGCCTTCGATTTTGTCGGCAAGCCTCTCGACTTCGACGAGCTTCACCTCAGAATCAAGAACGCGCTCGAGGCCAGTAGTCTCCGCTCGGAGGTGCAATCGCTGCGCGGAGAGATGAAGCGCCGCGCCGGTTACCACGAGATTGTCGCCGACTCTCCCAAAATGACCGAGCTGATGAACTTCGTGCGCAAGGTGGCCTCCAGCGAAGCCACCACGATTCTCATACAAGGCGAAAGCGGCACCGGCAAGGATCTCATTGCCAAGGCCATTCACTACGAAAGCAGCCGCCAGGAGCGCCCTTTCGTGGCCATCAACTGTTCAGCCATTCCCGAGACTCTGATGGAAGCCGAATTATTCGGCCATGAAAAAGGCGCCTTCACCGATGCCAAGCAGATGAAGAAAGGCCTGTTTGAAATGGCCGATGGCGGATCGCTGTTTCTGGACGAGATCGGCGAGCTGTCTCCTCTGCTGCAGGCCAAGCTGCTGCGCGTACTCGAAGACCAGGTTATCCGCCGCATTGGCGGAGTGCGCGACATGCAGGTCAACGTGCGCGTCATCGCCGCTTCCAATCGGGACCTGGAAAAAGAAGTGCGCGAGGGCAACTTCCGCCAGGACCTTTACTATCGCCTGGCCATCATCGCCATTTTCATACCCCCGCTGCGCGAGCACAAAGAAGACATTCTTCCGCTCGTCGATTTTTTCATCGAGCGCTACAACCAGCGCTTTCGCAAGTCGGTTCGCGGCATCACGGACGAAACCCGGCGATTGCTGCTGCAAAGCAACTGGCCGGGCAACATCCGCGAGCTGAGAAATTCCATTGAGCGCGCCATGATTCTGGAAGACGAACCCCTGCTGCGGCCCGCCTATTTGCCCTTTGCCGTAAACCAGGCCGCTGCCGGCATCACCGCCTTCGAACACAGCGCGGCTCACGATAACGGCCAGACTCTTCCCAACGGACGACTCCTGCCGCGCCTCTACATTCCCGAAGGCGGCACCTCGCTCGAAGAGGTGGAGCGCGCGATGGTCGAAATCGCCATGAAGCAAGCAAGCAACAATCAGACCCACGCCGCCAAGTTGCTCGACATCAGCCGGGACGCTCTGCGCTACAAGCTCAAGAAATTTGGGCTGGGGCAGGCGGACGACCAGGAAGCGGAGACTTCGCAGAAGGAGATGGGGTAGGCGGCGGCGGCGGCTGACTGTCGACCTGCCTGGTCAGGGATGCTCTCGGTTTACCTTGTCAGGGATCCGCCCGGTCTGTACCCCAATGGGTACCCCCTCCCCCCGATCTATTAGAATCAAGATTTTGGCGCGAAATTCCCTGCAAAATATTCCGGAATAAGGACTTACATGTAAAATATTGAGCGCGTAAGAGTTAGCTTGAGAAATTGGCTGCCCCTCTGGAACTTGATGTGGCGGCGAGTCGCCGCCACAACCGCCGGCGGGTCGCCGGCGCTACGGTCTTGCGCGAACCCGGTTTTGTCAAAGAGCGAATGTAGAACACGATTTGTGCTCCACTTTCAGTTTGAGGGTTTCCGGCGCTAAGTCAAGGATTGGTCGCGATCATTCTCAGGCCGACCGCACTCAGGCCGATCACACGGGCGCTTGAGGCTGGTGTAATATGCAGAGTTAGACTTTCAGAGTTAAAGTCTCAAAGTTATTCAAGGTTGACCCCACGCTGTTCTTCGCAGCGAATCATGTCGGGACGTAGCGCAGCCTGGTAGCGCACTTGCTTGGGGTGCAAGGGGTCGCGAGTTCAAATCTCGCCGTCCCGACCAT
>JBAQJU010000032.1:0-2070 GCA_049300475.1 Terriglobales bacterium
GTCCTTGAGCGGCTTGCAGGTCAAGGAACTCCCGGGCATGCCGAGTTACCAGCTGATCGTATAGACCCTCTTTGAAATCGCTCATGCGGAACGAGACTCTCCAAAAGCGAAATCATCTCATAGACCAACGGCTTCCGCCTATGTAGATACCCCTCGGTATTTTGCAGGTAAAGTGTGTGCACACCATGCGGCCAATGGGCTGATCGTGCAGCAGTGCACCGTTTGTCAATATAACACTTGAAATGCACGATCACATGTGCTATGTTATCGTTCATATCCATTGTAGCGGAGCCGCAGGTGCAACCCGAACTCCAGGAACTCGAGCGCTATGTTCACGACGCCCTGGGCGCCACGGTGAAGACTGCGCCTTGGCGAGGAGCAGGCAATTTGCCGCCCGTCCTCAGGGAGAGGTACAAATTCGCGCAGGCGGAACTGCTCGGACTGCGCGCCCTGCTCATCATTGATTCCAACCCCGAGGAGCAGCCGCCGGCAACGGTACGCAAGCACATGGACATGCTCCAGGCCAGGCAGCAAGCGGACCTGATCTATGTCCGCGCGCAGGTGACGGCGTACAACAGGAAGCGGTTGATCGAACAGAAGGTTCCGTTTATTGTTCCAGGCAACCAAATGTACCTGCCCATGCTGGCGATTGATTTGCGCGAGCACTTCCGCAGAATCCGCGAGGAGGCTCCCAACTTCAGCCCGTCCACGCAGGTTGTGGTCCTCCATGCGTTGCTCCGCGATGCAGGGCAGGTGCTGATTCCTGCCGAATTAGCTCCGCAACTGGGATACTCGGCCATGACGATGACCCGCGCCTTTGACGAGTTGGAGGCGGCGAACCTTGCTGAAGTCACGGTCCGCGGCCGGGAGCGTTGTCTGCGTTTCATCGGGGACCGAAGAGTAATCTGGGAGAAAGCTCAGCCCTTCCTCCGCAGCCCGGTGAACAAACGACTATTTATCCGCCGCACCGATGGCGCGGAAGGCGCTACCCTTTCGGGCCTCACAGCATTGGCGCACTACAGCATGCTGGCAACACCAGCTTACAAGACCTATGCGCTGAGCCGGGAGGATTGGAAAGCCCTGCGGAAGCGACACAAGATCATCGAAGTGCCGGCTCAGGATCCAGATGCTGCCGAGATTGAGGTCTGGTGGTATTCGCCGGCGCTCTTCGCCGAACACGGCATCGTCGACCGGTTGTCGCTTTACCTTTCTCTGAAGGCCGACCACGACGAGCGCACCGAAACTGCGCTGGAAGAGATGATGGAGAAATTCAAATGGTAAAGGGGTTGGAGGTCTTCCGTGAGCACTTCCGGAATTATGCCGACCGCTATGTGCTCATCGGTGGCGCCGAGTGCGACATTGCCATGACCGGCGCCGGCCTCCCATTCAGGGCCACAAAGGACCTGGACATTGTTCTCTTCGTCGAGGCTTTGGATGCCGCGTTTGTCCGGGCATTCTGGGAATTCGTGCGCATAGGCGGCTACGAGATTCAGGAGAAGTCAACCGGCGAAAAGCAGTTCTACCGCTTCCAGAAGCCCACGAACGCGAACTATCCTTTCATGCTGGAGTTATTTTCGCGGCAGCCCGATGTGCTGCAGGTTGCCGATGGCAGCCACCTCACACCGCTACCGGTTGAGGAGGATGCGTCCAGCCTTTCGGCGATTCTCCTAAATAACGACTATTACGACTTCATCCGCGCCGGCAGACAAGAGATCGACGGCCTCCCCATGGTGGGCGCCGCGCAACTCATCGCTCTGAAGGCGCGGGCATGGCTTGATCTGACAGAACGCGCGGGGCGTGGTGAACAAATCGATAGCAAGACGATCAAAAAACATAAGAACGATGTCTTCCGGCTTTACCAGATTCTTGATCCCACCAGCGCCCCAGAGGCCCCGGAGACCGTCAAGAAGGATATTCGCGAATTCATCTCCCGAATGCGCGTCGAGGAAGTTGACCTCAAATCTCTGGGCCTGCGCACTGGCACACGCGACGGCATTCTGGCAGAAATCTCCAAAGTGTACCGTCTCGCAGCCCCGTAGCTTCTTCGGACGCTTCACCTCTGGGGTCAAC
>JBAQJU010000033.1:0-14663 GCA_049300475.1 Terriglobales bacterium
GTGCGGGAGTCTGCAGCAATGCGGGTGCGACCTACACGATGACGAGCGGGACGGGCACGTGCTCGGTGATCGCAAACCAATCTGGAAACAGCAACTACTCAGCGGCACCGCAGGTGACGCAGACGACCAAAGCGACGCCAGCCAACCAGACAATCACGTTCACAACGAGTGCTCCAACGACCGCGGCTTTTAACAGTAACTTTACGGTGGCGGCAACCGCCAGTTCGGGATTGGCGGTCGTGTACAGCAGTTCGGGAGTGTGCAGCAACACAGGTACGACCTACACGATGACGAGCGGGACTGGCACGTGCTCGGTGATCGCCAATCAATCTGGAAGCAGCAACTACTCGGCGGCGCCGCAAGTGACGCAGACGACCAAAGGAGCGCCCGCCAGTCAGACGATCACGTTCACAACGAACGCTCCAGCGAGCGCCGCATACAACAGCGCTTTTACGGTAGCGGCGACGGGCGGCGGCAGCGGGAATCCGGTGACCTTCACCAGTGCTGGATCGTGCAGTAACGCGGGAGCGGCCTACACGATGACGAGCGGTACCGGCACGTGTTCAGTGATTGCTAATCAGGCGGGCAATACCAACTACCTGGCCGCGACCCAGGTCACGGAGACGGCAAATGCGACGCCCGCCAGCCAGACGATCACGTTCACGACGAACGCTCCGGCAAGTGCGGCCAATAACAGCAGCTTCACGGTAGCCGCAACCGCCAGTTCCGGCCTGGCGGTCGCTTACGGCAGCGCGGGGGCTTGCAGCAATTCGGGTGCGACCTACACGATGACGAGCGGAACGGGCACGTGTTCGGTGATCGCTAATCAGCCTGGTAACAGCAACTACGCGGCTGCCCCTCAGGTCACCGGGGCGGTCACCGCGACGCCCACCGGTCAGACGATCACGTTCACGACGAGCGCTCCGGCGAGTGCGGCCTACAACAGCAGCTTTACTGTGGCCGCTACCGCGAGCTCAGGGTTGGCCGTGGCTTACACGAGTGCGGGTGCCTGCAGCAATGCGGGTGCAACCTACACCATGACGAGCGGCACAGGAACATGCACCGTAATCGCAAACCAGCCCGGCAACGGCAACTACGCGGTTGCCCCTCAGGTGACGCAGACGGTCAAGGCGACGTTAGCCACCCAGAAGATCACGTTCACGACGAAAGCTCCGGGGACCGCGGGTTACAACAGCAGCTTCACGGTGGCAGCTACGGCCAACTCAGGGTTGGCGGTGGTTTACACCAGTGCGGGATCTTGCAGCAACGTGGGCGCGACGTACACGATGACGAGCTCGACCGATACCTGCTCGGTAATCGCGAACCAACCCGGCAACGGCAACTACGCGGCCGCACCTCAGGTGAAGGAGACGGTCAATGCGGCGCTAGGCAGCCAGACAATCACGTTCACGACGAACGCTCCGGCGAGTGCGGCTTACAAGAGCGGCTTCACGGTCGCGGCGACGGGCGGGGGCAGCGTGAATCCGGTGGTTTTCACGAGCTCTGGATCTTGCAGCAACGCCAATGCGACCTACACGATGACGAGCGGCGCCGGCACATGCTCGGTGATTGCCAATCAGGCAGGCGATAGCAACTACATGGAGGCACCGCAGGTCACGGAGACGGTGAACGCGACGCCCGCCAGTCAGACGATCACCTTCACGACGAATGCTCCGGCGAGTGCGGGTTACAACAGCAGCTTCACGGTGGCAGCAAGCGCCAGTTCAGGGTTGGCGGTCGTTTACAGCAGCGCGGGGGCCTGCAGCAATTCGGGTGCGACCTACACGATGACGAGCGGGACGGGAACGTGCTCGGTGATCGCCAATCAGGCAGGCAATAGCAACTACTCGGCGGCACTGCAGGTGACAGAGACGGTCAACGCGACGTCCGCCACGCAGACAATTACATTCACGACGAACGCTCCGGCGAGCGCGGCAAACAACAGCAGCTTCACCGTGGCAGCAAAGGCCAGCTCAGGCCTGGCGGTGGTCTACACAAGTGCGGGAGCCTGCAGCAATGCGGGTGCGACCTACACGATGACGAGCGGGACAGGAACGTGCACCGTGATCGCGAACCAACCCGGCAACGGAACCTATTCGCCCGCGCCTCAGGTCACGGAATCCACAACCGCCACTCCAGCGGCCCAGACCATCACATTCAGCGTCAACGCTCCAACCTCCGCCCCGTACCAGGGGAGTTTCACGGTCGCGGCCACTGCCAGCTCAGGATATCCAGTGATCTTTACCAGTTCCGGCGTATGCACCAACAGCGGCGCAACCTACACGATGACCGCAGCCACCGGCGCATGCACCGTGATTGCGAATCAGCCGGGAGACAGCAATTACTCCGCCGCCGCGCAGGTGACGGAGTCCACGACGGCAGCAAAGGCCATGCCGATGGCCACGCTCACCGGCGCCCCGGCCACTGCCGACTATCAGTCCAGCTTCACCGTAACGGCGACTACGAACGCGAGCACCAAGGCCGTCATCACGGCGACGGGCGGGAATTGCTCGATCAGCGGGACGACCGTGACCATGACGAAAGGCACCGGAACCTGCATCATCACGGCAAAGTGGGCGACTGATACACACTACCTCGCTGCGACCGCCACGCAAAAGACAGTCGCCGGTAAATTGGCCTCCACCATAGAATGGCCCACCCCGGCGGCCATCACCTACGGTACGGCGCTCGGCGCAACGCAACTTGATGCGACGGCGTTTTACAACAGCACACAGTTAACCGGCAGTTTTGTGTACACTCCGGCGAAGGGAAAAATCCTGCTCGCCGGCAGTTCCACTCTCACGGTGAAATTTACGCCGACCGCGGTCGCCAACTACACAACCGTGACAGACACGGTGACACTGGTAGTGAATGAAATCGGCACCACCACCAAGATCACCAGCATCACCCCGGCTGCGCCCACCGTGGGAGTAGCCGTGACCGTGCATTTCAGCGTGACTGCCGGCTACGGCAAGCCAACCCAAACCGTCACGGTAACCAGCAGCACAGGAGAGACCTGCAGCGGAACTCTCGCCAGTGGGGTCGGAACGTGCGCGCTCACCTTCACGACCTCAGGGACCCGCACGTTAACCGCAGTCTACAGCGGAGACGCCAACGATTTGGCCAGCACCTCGGCCGGATTTTCGCTGACCGTCAATCCGTGATGCGGTTGGGGAGATGGCGGAAGCGAGTGCGAGTCGAACGCACCGGCGACAGGAAACCTGCCGCCCGCCGGTTTTGAAGACCGGGAGGATCACCGGACCCCATGCGCTTCCGTATTGATTAATACAGACTATTCCTAACGCCCATCATCCTGCGGTTCCTTGCAGCGCAGCATTCTGAGCTTCGCGCGCAGCATCGAGCGGATCGCGTACACGAAAAGCCGAACGCAGTGAACAGCCTGTCAGTCCTTCGTGAGCCAATCCAAGGCTTCCGCGATGCTCTTGAACTCGGGGAATTTGCGCCGGGAAAATTTACTCACGTCATCCCGGAACGAAGAGGGAAGGCTTTCCGCCCCTACCCATGCCGTTTTCCTGATGTGCGGTTTGTCGAAGACAGCGACTTCCTTCATGGTGCGGAGGGCTTCGCCGTTGAACGATGCCCCCGTGAAATCGGCACACAAGAGGACCGATTCCAGCGGCTGGGCAGTCACATGGTCAGGAAGCGAACGCACCAGTCGCTCAACCTCGGCTGGAGAACATGTTGAGAGATCAACCAGCAAGATCTGCTTGCCACTGTGGGTGATGAATCTGATACGTTCCATCCAGAGAAGGTCTCCTTTCTCAGGATTCGATTCGTGGAAGGCTTTTCGTCGCCGTTCCAAGCCTACTTTATAAGCAAGATCTGCGATTGCTTCAACCATGAAATCCCGCTGTTCGCATTTCGTAACAAATTTAATCTCCTCGGGAAGGACAACGCCTTCTCCGGCGACCGCCGAGGATCACCGGAGCACATCCACTTTCGTAAAGAAGCCGCGAAGCCGGAGAAACTACTGCCCGATTACCTTGGCTGGGCCACCGTCCGCAGGTAGGGCTTCAGAGTCTTGAATCCGCCTGGATATTTCTGTTTCGCCTGCTCATCCGACACTGACGTCGGGATGATCACATCCTGCCCGGGCCTCCAGTTCACGGGCGTCGCCACGTTGTGTTTCGCGGTGAGTTGCAGCGAATCGAGCACGCGCAGCACCTCGTCGAAATTGCGCCCGCTGCTCATGGGATAGACCATCATCATCTTGATCTTCTTGTCGGGCCCAATGATGAACACCGTGCGCACGGTGGCATTGTCGGCCGCGGTGCGGCCCTCACAGGACTCGCCGGCCTCGGCGGGCAGCATGTCATAGAGCTTCGCGACCTTCAATTGCGGGTCGCCGATCATCGGATAGTTGACCTTGTGCCCTTGCGTCTCTTCGATATCGTTGGCCCACTTGCCATGATTGGCCACCGGATCGACGCTCAAGCCGATAATTTTGGCATTGCGCCTGGCAAACTCAGGCTGCAGTCCTGCCATGTAGCCGAGTTCGGTTGTGCACACGGGCGTAAAGTCCTTGGGATGGGAAAACAGGATTGCCCAGCCGTCGCCGATCCACTTGTGAAAATCGATTGTGCCCTGGGTCGTTTCGATCGTGAAATCGGGAGCTTCGGAATTGATGCGCAGAGACATGATCCTTCCTCGCGATTAGGGATTTAAGCGAATAAACTGCCTGCCGTTTTATGCAATAAAGAACGTTTTGTTCGATAAAGAATCTGATGTCCGGCCGCGAAAAAGGCTTCAAACACCCAGCCGATTGCGCAAATATACGCCGCGCAAATGGCGCTCGCGGGAAAGATTGCGACCAAAGCATAGTTTCGACAATCATAACCTCGGGGGTATGCTATCGCATCCGAGGAGGAAACGCGGCTTGGCCCTCTGCTGCAGCCGATAAGATTGCCGATATGACGACCTCGACTCGGAAACTCTCTCTGGTGCAGGTCGATGTGTTCACCGACCGCGCTCTCACTGGCAACGCTCTGGCGGTCATTCCCGACGGACGCGGCCTTACGACCGAACAAATGCAGGCCCTGGCGCGCGAGACCAATCTTTCGGAGACGACCTTCATCCTTCCCGGAGACCCGGCAGCGGAAAAAACTCGTGGCGTTCGGGTTCGCATCTTTACCGTGCAGGAGGAACTGCCATTTGCCGGCCACCCCACGCTGGGGACGGCGTTTGTGATGCGCGGACAGTCCGGGGCGGAAGAGGTGCGGCTCGAACTGAACGTGGGCACGGTGCCGGTTCGCTTCACGCAGCCCGACTCGTCGCCGCTGGCGTTTGGGGAGATGACGCAAAAGGACCCGGAATTTGGCGCGATCCACGAAGCGCAGGCCATTGCAGCGCTCACCAACCTGAGCGCGTCCGACTTCGATCCGTCGGCTCCGATCCAGACCGTCTCCACCGGGATGCCATTTACGATTGCACCCCTGCGGTCGCTTAAGACGCTGCAAGGTCTCAGAGTCGATGTGCCACGCGCCTCGGAATACCTGTCCCGCAGTGGAGGAAAATTTCTGTACTTTGTCTGTCCCGAGACCATCGACCCCAACGCGCGGCTGCATGCGCGAATGATTTTTTACAACGGAGAGGATCCGGCGACGGGTTCGGCGGCGGGATGCTGCGCCGGCTGGATGGTGGCGCACGGCGTCGCCGCCAGCGATGAGCGGGTAATGATTGAACAAGGAATCGAAATGCACCGTCCCAGCAGCATTTTCGTGCGCGCCACCAAGATGAATCACCAGCGTGATAACCAAGTCATCAATGTGCGGGTCGGTGGAAATTGTGTAGAAGTTCTCCGCGGCGAAATTACTTTGACGCTCTAGCGAGCCAGACGCTACTGGAGTTGCGGCTCGCAGCCCATGGCACGATTCTGCCATCCACCGGAGTGCCATTGGCGAGCGCGGCACTTTCCGAACGGCGCGATTCTGGTTAGGATGCAGTCGCTCTGGATCTCCAGAAATAAAAAGCGGTGACGACAGTCCCCCGGTCAGGTCAATGAAGCCCAAGAAAACAATTCTCTGTGTTGACGATAACGAACAGGCATTATCCATTCGCAAAATCATGCTGGAAACGCGCGGCTATCGTGTGATCGCGTGCATTAACGCTGAATCGGGGCTGGAAGCTTTCCGTCGCGGCGGCGTCGACCTGGTGCTGACCGATCTGATCATGCCCGGCGTGGATGGTTCGCGGCTGATCGAGCAGATCAAAGCCATCTCGCCGCAAACTCCCGCGGTTTTGATCTCGGGCCGCGTGAAAATCTACGAACGCGATACTCTGGCCGATGTTTTTCTTCCCAAAGGAATGTACGAACCCGTGGACTTGTTGGAGAAAATCCGGCTGCTGCTGGTGCGTAAGCGCGGTCCCAAACGGCATGCGGGACTCGACACTCATGCCGTGAAGGCGCAGTGCGCGACCGTTGCGTGATTGAATTGAGGCATTGAATCATTGGGGCATTAAATCATTGAGGCATTGAATTATTGAGAGCGACTGGCTGACTGACTTGATGCTTCAGTGACTCAATGCCTCAGTGCCTCAATCGTGCTTCTTCCTGTGATATCGTTTTCACTGGATGGCCGTATTCATCGAAGCGAAGGAACTCCGCAAAACTTACCGCATTGGCAAGATTGCTGTGCCGGCATTGCGTGGTATCTCCTTCAGCGTGCAGGAAGCGGAATTCGTCACGGTGGTGGGGCCGTCGGGCAGCGGGAAGTCCACACTCTTTTATTTGCTCGGAGGGCTGACTCGCGCGGACTCAGGCAGCGTGAGCATCGATGGCGTCGATTTCGCCTCGCTGTCCGATGCCGAGCGCACGCGCCTTCGCAAGAGCAAAATTGGATTTGTCTTCCAGAAATTTAATCTGCTGCCGACGCTCAGCGCGCGGGCCAACATCGAGATCGCCGCCGACATCGCCGGTCTGGGGGCGCCCAATCCCGCCTTCCTGAAAAAGATTACGGAGATGCTCGGCATCGCGGGCCGCCTTGATCATCGCCCCAACGAACTTTCCGGCGGCGAGCAGCAGCGCGTAGCCTTGGCGCGCGCTCTCATTAATCGTCCCGCTATCGTGCTGGCCGACGAACCCACGGGCAATCTTGATTCCAAGAACTCGGCCATTGTGCTCAACATGCTTCGCCAGTCGAACAAGGAGTTGGGACAGACAGTACTCATGATCACGCATAACCCGGAGGCGGCGGCTTTTGGCGACCGCATCGTTCACATGCGCGATGGCGAGATTGTGACGCCCGATCAGGATCCGCAGTGGACGCCCCATCCCCCCGTCGAAGGATTGCGGCTCTGATCATGGTGGCCTTAATAAAGACGAGCAGGTTCTGAATGGCACATCGCGACGAATTTACCAAACCGATTCTTCCGGGCAGCGCGCCCAGCGATTACGAGCGCTACCTCCACACCGACGAGCTGCTCGCATTGCAAAAAGCGCCCGAAACGCTTTCGCACAAAGATGAGATGACCTTCATGGTCGTGCACCAGGCCTCAGAGCTACTCATGAAGGGAGCAGCCTTCGAACTCGAGCGTGCGTTCGAACATCTCGAACGGGGCGACTATGGCAACACGGCGCGCCTGATCCGGCGAGCGAACCAGCTCGTTGAGCCACCGATCGGGCTGCTGCATATTCTGGAGACGATCACGCCCTATGACTATCACGTCATCCGCGCGGGGCTGGGACATGGCAGCGGCCTCGACTCGCCGGGATTTCTGTCGTTGCTGCACGTCGGCCCGCGACTCGGCCACGCCTTTCACGACAAGCTCAACGCCGCCGGCATTACGCCTGATGACCTTTATCGCCGCCACGAAGAATTTTTCGGCCTGCATGACGTGGCCGAGCGACTGGTTGACTTTGACGAACGCATGCAGCTGTTTCGCTTCCACCACCTCAAGCTTGCCGAGAGGATCATCGGCGGCCGGGTCGTCGGCACCATGGGCACCCCCGTGGAGGTGTTGCAGCAGCGCATGGAGCACTGGCTCTATAAAGACCTGTGGGACGTCCGCAACAAGATCACGGCAGCCAGCCCCGTGCCGGCGGACAGCCATCGCCACTAAGGCCGGCGCTGACGGGCCGCTGACCGGGAATGAAAACCACGTTGCTCGCCGGGATGGGGTCATTTATACTGACGATGTTCGGGCGGGAGTAACTCAGTGGTAGAGTGCGACCTTGCCAAGGTCGAAGTCGCGGGTTCAAATCCCGTCTCCCGCTCCAGTTTTCATCGTCCCCGAGCCCGTGAGGGCTTTTCGTTTGTTGGGACGTTGGGCGCGGTAGCCAAGTGGTAAGGCAGAGGTCTGCAAAACCTCTATTCGTCGGTTCGATTCCGACCCGCGCCTCCAATTCTTTCACAAACATTGTTGCAGGTCGAAGGTCCTTCGCGCAGGATTTCGCCAGCGGGCTCCCGCTTCGCTCACGCCCGCAGATCGGCTCAAGTTCGATTCCGACCCGCGCCCAATTTTTCCATTTTCTTGCCCTCACCGGGAATATCTCTCGAAGTTCCGCGCGTAAAAAAGGCCACACCGCAAGGCGTGGCCTTTCGAAAATGCGAAACCGCTCCTATTTCTTCAGCGTGCTCTGGTGGGATATCGCCATCACTGTCGCGGGTGTCGCTGCTTTCGCCGACGGTCCCTCGGCCAAGGGCCCGAGCGGAGGAAGTTTGTTGGTCAGATAACCATAGTTGGTGAGGTAAAAGTCAAAGCTGTCGTAAAAGTTATAGAAAACCTCCCATCCGAAGTGGTTCTTGGAGGCTTTCGTTTGGCTCACAATAATCCCTTGATATCCTGAGTAAAATCCGTAAAAAGCATCTTCCGAATTCGCACCCAACATTACAATCGGGCCGGTAACGGGGAATGGTCCGGAGATGGAGGTGACGACGCCAATCAAAGTGCCGTCATTCCCGGGGCAACCTGCCGCAACGTCAATTCCGGAGGCGAGGGACGTTCCATACGAGAAATTCCAATAGTCGCAGTACAAAAAGCTCTGGGTGCTATCCAGGAGGCCGAACGTGGCCAGGCCCTCTCCAAAGGCAGCGCTGTATCCGAACACTACAAAAAGAGTGATCACCACGAAACCTGTTAAACGCTTCATCGCTAATTTCTCCTTTCCCCAAAAATGGGGTTTTTCTGGTCGGTTATCTGGTTGAATTGGGCTGAGTGCCGGACCGGCTTGCGCGATTTCATCCTTACCTCATCCTCAACCAAGAACACAGCGGGCGGCTTCTTTCCGACCTATTGGTTCATCATGTTGCGATCCCGGGAAAGATTCTTGGACGACGCCCTCATGGGCAGCGCCTTGGTTGGCGCATTCTTGGTGGGTGCGACCGGCAGTTCGTTTGTCAGATAACCCCAGTTCTCGAGGTATGCGTAAAAGCCGTCGTAGGTGTTGGTCAGAACCTCCCAGCCGAACTGGGGAGAGTGAATGTTATAGGCCTTGGTTTGCGTGATCGAGATTGCCTGGTCTCCGGTGAAACAGTCGCAACCGGCGTCAATCAAGGAGTCTGCCAGCACGTAGACCGTGCCCGTAAGCGGCAGGTTGGACGCGGGGAGCGTGGCTTTCAGGCCAATCATTGAGCCATCCGGGGCGCCGCACGCGTCCAGCACATCAATTCCGGCCGCCAAAGGCCCCGAGTAATCGAATACTTCGAAGTCGCAATACAAGGTGCTCATATCGCTCGACAAGAAACCGAGTACCACCTGCCCAAACGCAGTGCTGCATCCGAGCAGAAAAAGGGTGATTACCACGAAACCTGTTAAACGCTTCATCTAGTTTCTCCTTTCCCCGGCTGGGGGATTTCCTGGGTGGTTGACTTCTTGATTTGGAGTGGTTGTCGCGGGGCCAATTTACAGAACCTCATCTTTCCTTATCCGCGGATCTGGAGCAGGGCAGGAAGCGAACGCCCCCAGGCCGTGCGCCACAGGTTTGAGAAAAAGGTATGCCGGATTACGCCAAAAGTTTGTGCGGCCCCATGAAACGCCGTGCCCACAGCGCTGAATCATGCTATGACGCGGTTGCCTTGTCAATAGCAAATCAAACGGTGCTTTGGAAAACTCTCCCCATTCTGCGCCAGGCGCCTGCGGTGGCCACTCATGTCGCCGCATGGACCCTTCTCCTCGTTTCCCCATGGCAATTCAGAACAACTCTTAGGGAGAAGGTGTCCATCAGACTGTGGCGCTTGTCACGCATCAATTTGCAGACAACTGTAGTCGTGCTGGAACCCATTAGTCCTTGTCCTCCCCGTGTAAGACTTTTGTATTATCCGTCCCCGCTCACAGACTTACCGCCAACGTTCTCGCTACGTTTAAGTCATGACAAGTGTGCCAGAAGTAAAAGTTCACCCCAAGGGTAGCCATGCGAAAGTGCTCCTCAGTTCAGTATTCGGTCCTTATGCGCAGGACGACGAGTTTGGTTCGCGCGCCATCAATCCCATGGAGCTCTACCACAACCAGGTGACCCGTGCGCAGGGCGGATTTTCGCTGCGCATGTTTCACCGGTCGTGGGGAATCATGATGATCCAGCAGAATATTTCGGCCCCCTGCACGGTGCTGGACTTTCCTACGCGCGAGGATTTCGCGCGCGAACTGAAGGCCAACCACTACGACATCGTGGGAATTTCGTCGATCATCGTGAACCTTGGCAAAGTGCGCGAGATGTGCCGCATGGTGCGTGAGTTCTCCCCCAACTCCACCCTCGTCATCGGCGGACACGTAGCCGCAACTCCGGGCCTGGAGCACATGATCGACGCCGATCATATTGTGCGCGGCGAAGGAATTTCCTGGATGCGCCGCTTTGTGGGCGAAGATCCGGACGCTCCCATTAAACATCCCGAGATAGTTTCGGGACTCAAGACGCGCATTATGGGTTTCCAGTTGCCAGAAAAAAGAGGTCAGACGGCGGCGACCATCATTCCTTCGGTCGGTTGCCCGATGGGCTGCAACTTTTGCACGACCTCGGCGTTTTTTGGCGGCAAGGGCAAGTTCGTGAATTTCTACGAGACCGGCGACGAGCTTTACGACGTGATGTGCCACGCCGAGGGAGCGCTTGGCGTGCAGACGTTTTTCATGATGGACGAGAATTTTCTGCTTCATCGCAAACGCGCCCTGCGTCTGTTGGAGCGCATGAAGGCCGACCACAAGGCGTGGGGCATGGCGGTATTCGCCTCCGCGAATGCGATCCGGCAATACAAGATTGAAGAACTGGTCGAACTGGGCGTGTCCTGGATCTGGATGGGCCTCGAGTCTCCGCGCTCAAACTATGTGAAGCTCGAGGGCACCGATTCGCACGAACTGACCCATAGGCTGCGCCAGCATGGCATTCGGGTGCAGGGCTCGACCATCATCGGCCTCGAACACCATACGCCCGACAACATTCGTGAAGAAATCGAATACGCGGTGGCGCACAACACCGACTTCCACCAGTTCATGCTCTACACGCCGGTGCCAGGCACGCCGCTCTTCCAGGAAATGTCCGCGCAGGGACGGATGCTTGAAGGCATCAATGTCGCGGACATTCACGGGCAGGACAAGTTCAACTTCCGGCACGCGGCCATTTCGCGCGAAGACTCCAAGCGTTTTCTGGACTGGGCATTCTGGCGCGACTTCGAGCGCAACGGGCCGAGCCTCTATCGCATGTGCGAAACCATGCTGCAGGGATGGCGGCGCTACCAGAATTATCCCGACCTGCGCGTGCGCGAGCGCTTTGCGCGCGAAAACTCCAAGCTGAGCACTGTCTACAGCGCCGCCTTATGGGCGGCGGAGCGCTACTTCCGCAAAGTAAATGAGGATGTGAGCCGGCAGATCCACGAATTGCGACGCCAGATCGGCAAGGAATTTGGCCCGATGTCGAGGCTGGTCTCGAGCGTGATGGGACCGGTGCTGCTGTGGTCGACGCGCCGCGAAGACCAGCGCCTGGCGCGCGGCGTCACCTACGAGCCGCCGACAATTCTGGAGCGGCGCAACTGGGAGTTTCCGGTTCCGAGAAGTGCCCACCCGCGGCGGGAGAGCATTCTTGCGGCCGCCGAAGCGGCCGTGACGATGCAGTCATAGCTCGGTTGCCGGAGCGATGTATTGCGCGAGGGTGTTTCTCGTTCCCACCTGCTGTGACTGCGGTCACAGTTCACCATTTCCAAAGAGGTATACAGTTTTCGGCATACCCTGTTTTCGCACTTGGAATCGCGGGAACAGGGGAGTCCTCCCTCGTGATCTAATGGAGAAGGAGTTGTCACTACCGCATTCGCGCGGTGGCGGCTCCGCACTTCAGAGACGAAGGAGGGTCGACTTGCATCCAATAACTCAAGATCCTTTGGTGAGGGTCGAAGGGTTAAGTAAGGTCTTTCGCTCAGGCGAAGCGGATCTGGTGCTCTTTGAGAATCTGTCGTTTCAGGTGAACAAAGGAACGATGCTTGCGATCGTGGGAGAATCAGGTGCCGGTAAGAGTACCTTGTTGCACATCCTGGGAGCGCTTGATCGTCCTTCCGCCGGTGCCGTATACTGCGCCAATTCCCGGGTGAACACGCTATCCGAGGATGTCGCCGCCGAGTTTCGTAACCGCGAAATCGGCTACGTCTGGCAGTTCCACTACCTGCTGCCGGAATTCACCGCGCTGGAAAATGTTGCCATGCCTTTGCTAACCCGCGGGCAGGCGCTTTCTACGGCCGAACAGGAGGCTTCGCGGTGGTTGCGCGAAGTGGGCCTCGAAGCGCGCAGCCAGCACCGTTCCGGAGAGCTTTCGGGCGGTGAGCAGCAGCGGCTTGCGCTGGCCAGGGCATTGATCACCCAGCCCCAAATCCTGCTGGCCGATGAGCCGACGGGCGATCTTGACGGGAGAACGGCGGAAGTGGTCTTTGAACTGGTATCTCGCCTGCACCGCGAGCACCAATTGACCTCTTTAATTGCTACTCATAATCTGGCTTTCGCACGTCGGTGCCATAGAGTATTGAGGCTGGATCAGGGCAGAATAGAAGAGGTGGCGCCGGAATCGCTTCCGGCGTGAGGATAGGCAAAGTAGTAACCGAAGTACTTGGCCGCTCGGTAAAACCAGGACACTCCGGTCACTGCGAGGCAAGTATCGCTTGGAAGTTTGAGCGATATAAAATGCCATAATTGTGGTAGGTCAGGGTTTGGCGGAGAACCTCTCTCCGCGGAAAACTCTGGGGGGAATGGGCTTATGTTTGAACGCTATACGGAGAAAGCCAGACGCGTCATCTTCTTTGCGCGCTACGAGGCCAGCCAGTTCGGCTCTCCTTACATTGAAACCGAACACCTGCTGCTCGGACTGCTGCGGGAAGATAAGGCCCTGACTAACCGTTTCTTGCGCTCCCATGCGTCGGTGGAATCGATCCGCAAACAGATCGAAGGCCACACCACCATCCGGGAGAAGGTTTCTACTTCCGTCGATCTTCCCCTCAGCAACGAATGCAAGCGCGTGCTGGCATACGCGGCCGAAGAGGCCGAGCGTCTTTCTCATAAGCATATTGGGACCGAGCATTTGCTTTTGGGTTTACTAAGAGAAGAGAAGTGCTTCGCCGCCGAGATTCTCCACGAGCGCGGCTTGCGTCTGTCGACCATCCGCGAAGAACTGGCCCGGACCGGCCAGGAAAAAGCGCAGCCGCAACGTGGCGGCCAGCGCGAATCTTCATTATTGAGCGAGTTTTCCCGCGATCTCACGCAGGCCGCCATGGATAGCCAACTCGACCCACTGGTGGGCCGCGATGGTGAAGTGGAGCGCGTCGTGCAGATCCTGTGCCGCCGCACCAAGAACAATCCCGTTCTGATCGGCGAACCCGGCGTAGGCAAGACTGCCATCGTCGAAGGCTTGGCGCAGCGCATCGCCGATGGCGAAGTGCCGTCGTTCCTCGCGGACAAGCGTATCCTGGCCCTGGATCTTTCCCTGATCGTCGCCGGCACAAAATATCGCGGCCAGTTCGAAGAGCGCCTCAAGACCATCATGAAGGAGCTGATGGAGTCCCAGAATTCCATCATCTTCATCGACGAACTGCATACTCTGGTCGGAGCCGGATCGGCCGAAGGCTCGCTCGATGCCGCCAACATCCTGAAGCCGGCCCTGTCGCGCGGCGAGATTCAGTGCATCGGCGCAACCACGCCTGCCGAATATCGCAAATCGATCGAAAAAGATCGCTCGCTCGAACGCCGCTTCCAGGCCGTGAAAGTTCCGCCGCCCAACGAGACAGACGCCATAAAAATTCTCTTCGGGATCAAAGAACGCTACGAGAAGTTCCATGCCGTCACCTACACCGACGACGCCATCAACTTCTCCGTGTCACATTCGAACCGCTATATTCCCGATCGGTTCCTTCCAGACAAAGCGATCGATCTGATCGACGAGGCGGGCGCGCGTGTGAAGTTGCGCCAGACCTCGTTGCCAGAAGAGTTGACCGAAGTCCAGAAGCGCATCAAGTTCATCGTCCACCGGATGGAGAACGCCATCGCGAACCACGAGTTCGAGAAGGCGCGCTTCTACTCGGACGAAGAACGCAAGGAGCGCGAGAACCTGCGCGCCCTTCGCGAAAAATACCACCTCGATGAATCCTCCACCGGCGTAGTCGGTCGGGAGGACATCGAGGACGTGGTCAGCCGCTGGACCGGCGTTCCCATCACCTCAATCAAAGAAGAAGAAACGCAAAAAC
>JBAQJU010000034.1:0-14312 GCA_049300475.1 Terriglobales bacterium
CGCTGGAACGTGTACTCGAAAGCGCATCACAACTTCATTGCCCAGCAACTCCTTCTTTAGTACTTCAGACTTCCATCCTTGTGGCAAATCAAGGCGTATGTTTAGGCTGGCGTCGCGCGTCTGCGGCTTTGAGAACTTCACACTCACATCAAACGCTTCACCCGGCACCGCCATAAAGGCATCGTCGGCGGACGCCCCCACGGGCGAATTCACAATCGCCTCGAGTTTCTCGTTCAAAGCCAACGCCCGCGCCCGCTCAATTTTAGAAAGCAGATAACCCACTCTACGATTCGTCTCCTCTTGCTCGGGAGAGGGGAGCCCGGCAATTGGAGCCGTCAACCGCTCGGCCGATCTCTGCGCAGCACGCAGAGCAGCGTCCACAGCTGCCGTATCATCTGCCGCCCGCTCCGCTGCTTTGACGTTTGCCTGAATCTCCCGCAACTGCGGAAGCTTCTTCCCTTCATCCCCCAGTCGCGCCGCCAGCCCTGGCAGTGACGTATCGATCCCATCAAAGAAATCCTGCTCGTGCCCGTCCTTATCTTTGGGGGAGTCAATCACCGAATCCACTAGCTTGTAAAACGTAAACCGGTCTCCATCCGGGACTGAGACGGCCGCCAGGCCCTGCGACTCCTGATGCCGCAAGCCCTTCAGAGCAAACTGCACGTACGACGTTCCGAGCACGGGATCGACTTTCCCCGTATTCAGCTTCAGCGTGTATTTGTCCGGGTCGCAGGTCTGGGCTCCGAAGCTGCACACATTCCCGATGTACAGCTTCTTCGCCTGCCAGGGCTGCAAGCCCTCCGCGATCTGCTCAGGAAATTGCTTTGGATCGGCCGCCGTCCGGAAGGCCTCTTTCGTCAAAATGGCCGAGGCCTGATGATGGCCATGCCCATCGCGTTCTGTGCCCGAAAACCGTGCCACCAGCACATCGGGACGAAACTCACGAATCACCCGCACAATGTCGCCGAGCGCGATGTCGTGCCCGTGCCATTTCTGAAATGTCTCTTCCGCCGTTTTGGAATATCCAAAGTCTGCCACCCGCGAAAAGCGCTGCTGCACGCCGTAATACCGGTCGGCCGCCAACAGTTCCAAAGTCCGTAGCACGCCCAGCTCATCAAACAGATTGCTACCGAGCTTGTTCTGGCCGCCCTCGCCGCGGGTCAGCGTCATCAGCAGCGTGTCTACACCTTCGCCGCGCGCCTCGAGCGTCAGCATCCCGCCGTCTTCATCATCGGGATGCGCCACCACCTGCATCAGCCGTCCGGTCGTCTCGAGCTTCCGCAGCGTGAGTTTGAGCCCGGCCGCACCCGTGTCCTGCGGCAGGGGTTCATAATAATGATCCTCAGCATGATCGGCGGCACGGTCAACGCTATGAGCGATGGCATGATCTGCGGGCGGTTTTTCGTCACTTTGCCCGGTCGCGGGCATTGCACCCAAGGCCGCCAGCAGAAGCACGAGCGTCGAAGCAGTTACGGATCGCGAACGCCGAATCCGCGGGCTGCAAACAATGCCAAGTCTCACGCGTTCTAAGAACGCATACAAGATCGCAAACATCCCCATGTGATGGAATTTACACGAAGAAAGGAGCAAATATCTTGCGCGTTCTCGAGATTCGACGCCCGACGCCCGTGGAACTGGTCCGTAGGCATCGTTTTGGGGCCAAGTGTGCAATGGACTCAACCCCAGTCAAACTGTTCGCGGACGCACTTATTTGAAGGTCCCCTCGGCTGCCACGAACTTCTGCTGGCATTCTTCTGCCGCCTGCACAATCTCGCGGAATTCAGCTTCGCCGCGCAGCGTAACCAGCAGAGGATCCGATTGCAGTGCCTGGCGCGCGCAATATTTCCCGGCCACGGCGTTTTGCAGGAACACCAGCGCCGTCTGCCTCTCGCCGCACGCGGCTAGCACCGTTCCCTGGTAGTATTCGAACTCGGAATCCTGTTCCGGCAGCAACTCTTTTTGCGCCAACTCCGCCAGTCGGTGTACGTCCGCCGTCTTATCGAAGCAAGCCAGCAGAAATCCCCGCATCCACGGGGGGCTCTCCGTCATGCGCTGGGCCGCCTGGCGCGCTTCGGTCATCTTTCCCTGGCGCATCAGCACGGAAACTTTCACTGCATTTGACCACTCCGATCCGGCGTCGAGGTTGAGAAACTCCAGAGCTGGTCCCGTCTTCCCTTGCTCGAAGAAAGCGAACGCGCAGGAGCGCCAGTTGAAATTCCTGGGATCGATCGCACGCGCTTTATTGCACTCAGCCTGTGCATTGTCGAGCAGCCCGGCATAGCGAAGCACGTACGCCAATGAGTAATGCGCGAACGCACTGTCCGGACGCCGCTTCACCAGTGTCCGCGTGTCTTCATACGCCTTGGCCAGATTTCCGGTCGTGACCAGATTCGTCGCCAGAAGCCCGGCAGCACTGGCGCGCCCCGGTTCAAGCGAGAGCGCCTTCTGATATGCCTCGTCGGAGCGCTGATACTCGTCCGCACCACCCTGCGAATAAATGGCGTCGTAGTAATAACGATGCCCGAGCGCTTCCCATGCGGGCGCGTAATTCGGATCGAGCTTGACCGCCTTTTCCAGCATGGCGATGGCGTCCTTATTCGGCCCTGCATCACGCGGTATGGCCGTGCTGCGCAGATACATCTCATAGGCTTCGCGATTTGCCGGAGCGCTGCTGGCTTCGAGCGATCCGCCTACGATGCCCAGCGCAGGCAGCAGTTCCTGGCGGACTTTTTTAGCGATTTGATTCTGCAATGCAATCAGATTGTCAGCAGGAGCACTCAGCGTTCCGGTCCAGACCAGCCTGTCGTCTTTCACCTCCACCGCTTCCAGCGTGACCATGACCATCTTGTCGACACGCAGAAAGTGTCCGGCCACGATGGTGCCCACGCCCAGGTCGCGTCCGATTTTCGACGAGTCGGCTTCTCCGTTACTATATTTCTGTGTTGAAGCCGAAGGGCGGATTTCGAGTGAATGCGAATAGGTCAGCGCGTTTGCGATCTCGTCCGCTAGCGCAAACCGCAGGAACTCGCTCTGGGCGTCGTTGTCAATATTCTGGAGCGGCAGCACGGCGATTGTTTGCCGACTGGTTTCTTGCCCGGTCGTTTCCCGATGCCTGATCCACCATGTTCCGAGCGCCGCTAGCACTGTAATGAGAGCCATTGCCAGTCCTAGAACGACCCAAACCTGCTTCCTGCTTGACCTCTGAAAGGTGCTGGTAACGATGCGCGGGCCCGGCGCTGGACGGAGCCCGCTGCGCTGCGAGGGATCCGTTTCTTTTTTCAGGCGGGCCAGATCTTTCTTCATCTCTGCCGCATTCTGATACCGCTTGGCGCGGTCTTTCTCCATCGCCTTGCCGATGATGGCTTCCAGTTCCGCCGGCACTGCCGGATTTACCGACCGGGGGGGCGCGGGTTTCTGATTGAGGACGGCGTGCAGCGTGGTTATTACGTTCGTTCCCGTGAAGGGCTTCTTGCCCGTGGCCATCTCATACAACACCACGCCAAAAGAAAAAATATCGCTGCGGACGTCGAGATCCTCGGAGCGCGCCTGCTCCGGCGACATATAGACGGCCGTCCCCGGAATGACGCCGACCTGGGTGAGCGATTCCTCCAGGGACGAATCGGTCGCCGTGCCGACTCGGCCATCCTTGGCGAGTTTCGCCAGCCCGAAGTCGAGGATCTTCACCTGCCCATTGGGTGTAAGAAAAATGTTTGCCGGCTTGATATCGCGGTGCACAATGCCCTTGGCGTGCGAGGCCGCCAGCGCGTCGGCGACCTGGATGGCGATGTCGAGTAGCTCATCCATTTCCATCCCGCGTCCGGTGGAGTGCTCCCGGATGTGCTGCTTCAGGCTCTCGCCCTCCAGCTTTTCCATGACGATGAACGGATGACCGCCGTTGTCGTCGATGTCGTGGATGGTGCAGATGTTGGAATGATTGAGTTGCGACGCCGCTCGGGCTTCGCGGGTAAACCGGTCGAGCGAGCGCTTGTCCTTGACCAGGTGATCCGGAATGAACTTGAGCGCGACATGGCGCCCCAGGCGCATGTCTTCCGCCTCGTAGACCACTCCCATCCCGCCGCCGCCCAGCTTTCCCAGCACGCGGTAATGGGAAACAGTTTGCCCAACCATATCCATGCAGTAGTAGTGGGGCGCGGACCTATCGAGAGCATAGGCGAAGCGGTCCTCACCCGTGAAGGCGTAATGGTAGGCGGTCAGAACAGCGGGGTCAACCGGGATTGGATAGAGATGGAGGGGCAGTTTCGGCTTCGGGTCCGGAGATTATTCCGTATCGGGACGCTCGCACAAATTTGAAACCTCATCTACGTCCTTTCGCGCGTGGCCTTTGGACAGCTTTCTGCTGTCCTGCTGCTAAGTGGTTTTTGTCTTTCGAGTCTCAAGGGCGCTCTGATCTCTCCGATAAGCAATCCAGGGCGGGAACACGCCGTCGCTGCCTGACGCGTGGTTTTCGTGGTCGCGGGACTGCAGCCAACTACGAACCGTCAAGCTGTTAGCGCTTAGGAGTTCACTACAGCATTTAGGGGTTCACTACATCTTCACTACCTCAAGGAGTGCCACGATGGGAATGGAGTCTACGAATGTTCTGCTGATTGAGGACAATCCTGGAGATGCGGATCTGGTTCGGCTGCGGCTGATCGAGACCGATCCCCCGGTTCGGGTGGATTGCGTGCAGCGGCTCTCGGAGGCGCTGAATTTGTTGAAGGCCGAGACTCCTGCGCTGATTCTGCTGGACCTGAACCTGCCCGACAGCCGTGGAGCGGAGACCTTTCGGCGGGTGTTGAAGGGTGCTCCGAATGTCCCGGTGGTGATTCTTTCCGGGCAGGACGACGAAGATCTGGCGATGAAGGCCATGCATCTCGGCGTGCAGGATTACCTGATCAAGGGGGATATCACGAGCAAGCAGCTGGACCGGGCTCTGCGCTATGCGATCGAGCGGCAGGGGCTGCTGCGGGCACTCGACATGACTCGGAAGCAACAGCTGGAATTCAAGAATCAGTTTCTGTCCCATGTGTCGCATGAGTTGCGCACGCCGCTGACCTGCATTCATCAATACGTGACGCTGCTGCTGGATGGGCTGGCCGGGCCGCTGGCGGGGGAACAAACCGAGCATCTGCGAACGGTGCTGAAGAGTGTGACACAGTTGCATGCCATGATTCGCGACCTGCTGGAGGCGACGCGAGCCGAGAGCGGGAAGCTGCGCATCGAGCCGCGGTGCATTTCGATTGGCGAGCTGATTGAGCAGGCGCTAGCGATGATGCGGCCGACGGCCGAGCAGAAGCGGATCCGGCTGGAAGCGGCGGTCGATCCCGCGATTCCGCTGGTGCATGCCGATCCCGATCGCATTCTCGAAGTGTTGATTAACCTGATCGACAACGGGATCAAGTTTACACCCGCCGATGGCACGGTGCTGGCCAAGGCCTGTATGGTCGAGACCGATCCGAGTGCGGTGTATGTTTCGGTCAGCGATACGGGAAGGGGGATCAGCCCGCAGGCCTTGCCGAGAATCTTTGAGCGTCTGTTTCAGGATCCGGAAACGGCGGATGGCAATCGCGGCGGGCTGGGGTTGGGACTCTACCTTGCGAAAGAGATTGTGTCTTTGCATGGCGGCCGCATGTGGGCCGTGAGCGAGCAGGGAAGCGGGACCACATTCTCGTTCCACTTGCCGGTGTATTCGCTGGCAGGGCTGTTGTCTCCGGTAATCACCGAAGCGGGACGGCTGCGAAAGTCATTCGTTCTGGTTCGTCTGGATCTGACGCCGCTGACGACTCCACCTTTGGGGAACTGGAAAGAGACTTGCGAGCAGGTGCTGGACGTTTTGCGGCGGTGCGTCTATGTGGACAAGGACCTGGTGCTTCCGCCGATGGGAGGCGCGCGGGCGGCCGAGACTTTCTATGTTGTGGCCTCGACTGACATGGAGCGGGTGGGGATCATGCTGCGGCGAATCCGGGAGCAAATGAACGCGTTGCCGCAGCTCCGAGGAGCGGGCACGGTTCAGCTGGCGGCGGAAACGGTCGGAGCGGACCTGGCATCACCGGCGCAGACTCTGGAACAACAGGTGCAGTCGATCGCGAATCGCGTCAACGAAATGATACTGACGGGGCTAGCCGGCCAGCAGAAGCGCACGAACGTTGATCTTAGTAATCCAAAGGAGAGTGGATATGGAACTGACGGCAACTGAAGAAAAGAAGACGACAAAACCCATTCATCGGGCCAAGATCATGATCGTGGATGACGATCCGACTCTTCGCCAGGCCCTGAATCTGCGCCTACGGGCGAACTGTTATGAGACGGTAGCCGCGTGCGACGGCTATTCGGCGCTGGCTCTGGCGCAGAAAGAGCGTCCCGATGTCATTCTTCTCGATCTGGGTTTGCCCGCGGGAGATGGATTCTCCGTGTTGCGGCACCTGCAACAATTTCCTGCACTGGCTACGATTCCGGTGATTGTGCTGACGGCGCGGGATCCACAAGCCAATGAGAAACGCACGCTCGAATCTGGAGCGGTTGCTTTCTTCCAGAAACCGGCCGACAACGGCGAGCTGCTGGAAGTGATTCGGGTTTGCCTGCAGGCGGGATGTGCGTGGGGAGGGAAACTACCTTCTTGAGACGAATCGTTCCGAAGCATTGTTCTTGGGGCGCAAGGTTGTAAGGACGCGTCTCCTGGAGGGCACCTCGAAATGTACGTCAGAACTCGGAGTGTGGCGCTCGGCGCGCCGATGTATCGAAGCCGGCGCGAGCTAAGATATGTTTCCTCCATCGCGGTCGGAGTAACGCGCTTTTTGCGATTTGGTCCGACAGTTACGCGGGGTATGAGTCTTGATGTGAGCCGTTCGGGAATGTCGGTTCTGGTGTGTGGCGCGCCGCTGGTGGGTGAAACGGTCGTCATCGCGCCGCGGTCGAAGACTGAACCATTTGAAATTCTGGCCACCGTCCGGCACAGCACCGATGCGAGGTCGGGATTTCAGTTCTATCCGTTATCCGGGGAGGCGGAAAAGGCAATCGAAGATTGGATCGAGGAACTGAAACGGGAAGAAGTATTGCTGAGGCCACGTGTCTGGAGATTTCCGGGAGAACTAAGGCAAACTGGCGCTCCGGACTGAGGGCGCATGAAACGTGCCTATACCGGCGGTAAAGGGAGGCCCGCGATATTCCAGGCGATGTGGTAGACCGCGCTGTTGGTGGCAAGAAAGGCGGATTTGGCGGGCGCGAAGGCTAATCCAACCAGGCCTTGACCGGCCACTTCGAGGTTGGCTTTGCCTTGGGGCGTGATCTTCACGATGCCTCGCTTGCCGGCGAGCGACGCCGCTACATACATGTTGCCGTCGACGTCAAAGGCCAAACCTTGCGGGCGGCCCAGTCCTCGATAGAAGACGGACACGCTGCCGTGCGGATCGATTTTGTAAACCGCATCGAAACTGGAGGTAGTGGGTCCGGTCACGAACAAATCGCCTAGTGGGCCAATTGCCATGTGATAGGCGGAGACACTGGGCTCGAGTGTGGCAAAGACAAAGATCTGGCGGTCCCGAGCAATCTTGAAGATGGTTCCGCTGCGGTCGCCCACGTAGAGGTTCTCGTCACGGTCGAAGGCGATGCCGGTGGCCACGCCCATGCCCTCGGCGTAGGATGACACCGTTCCGTTCGGCGCCACCTGGTAGATAGTCTCGTCGTGGCGCGAAGAGACATACATCTGGCCGTCGCGGTCGAAGGCGATCGCGGTGGCATTCATCATCTCTTCAAGGAACGGTTTCATCTCGTTGTTGATGTCAATCTTGAAGATGGCAACCGGAACTTTTTGGCCGCGCGATCCGGAGAAGGTGACGTAGAGATTGCCTTCGCGGTCGAGGGCGGGATTGGTGACGGGATGGAGATTATCGGCAACCGCGGTGGCGACTTTGATGGCGTGAGGATTGCTGACGTGCCCGTTGGTGCCGACAACGACTGATCCGGAGGCGGCGCCCTCGGGAACCCGGGCGATGACGAAATCGTCGGAGCTGATCAAAACGGAGCCCTCGACTTCGCCAAAACGCACGCTGGGACGGCGCAGTTCGGGTGGACGCAGGCTCTTGCCGATAATGCGAACCTCGCCGCCGGGCAAGGCCAAAGCGGGAGCGACCGCGTCGATGTGCGGCTTGCCGTTGACGGCTTTCTTTCCCAGCAGACGATCCGAGATGCTCATGAGTGCTTTTTCCGGCGGGCCAGAACTACCTTATTAGAAGTCCAAAGTGCAGCAGAAGATGCATGACGACGAGAGCATAAAGACCCGCGCCCAGATCATCCACCACAATGCCGGTGCCTTCAGAGAGCCGTTCCAGCCGGCGGATTGGAAACGGCTTCAAGATATCGAAGACACGAAAGAGTATAAGGCCGGCAAGAAACGATTTCCAAGCGAGCGGGACCGCGATGAGTGCGACAAGTTGACCGGCAACTTCGTCGATAACGACGAATTGCGGATCTTTTACGCCAGAAGCGCGCGCTACGCGCGTGGCGGCTGGGATCCCGATGAACGTGATAATGGCGGCTGCAACTACCGTTGACCCGGTCCGAGCTTCGGGCGGAATGCGGGAAACGATCAGCGCCCAGGCTATGACAGTGGCTACCGATGCCCAGGTGCCAGGGCCGGGCTTGAGGCGGCCGATGCCGAAGAAGGTGGCGGCTAGCGTGGCCCAGAGCGGAGGGCGGGGATTGCCGGGAACCTTGGATGATAAGTTTGTCACTCTCCATCCTCGTCAGGAATGTCTTGCCGGACCGCTTCTTCGGCGTCGGTAGCCTCCGACGAAATCACGTATCCGCCGCTGGCCCACTTGCCGAGATCGATCGAGCGGCAGCGGTCGCTGCAGAAAGGGAAGTCGGGTTCGCCGGCCTTTACTGGCTTCTTGCAGATCGGGCAGCGAAGCTTGAGGGATCGTTTGCGGGGCATAAGGGAAATTGCAGAAGTCAAAAGTCAAATTGCAGAAGTAAGAGCGACTACTGTTGAAGGGTTTTACTTCATCAATTTGACTTCTTACTTCTGACTTTAAACGATCTCGGCTACCAGATCATAGTCGTGGGCGGCGGTGATTCGGCAGCGATAAAATTCACCGTCTTTGGGCTCGTTCCCCTCGGGATAGTCGTTAACGAAGACCTTGCCGTCAATCTCGGGAGCGTGCATGGAAGTACGGCCTTCTAACAGGAGGTCAGATTCGCTTGAAGTGCCTTCGAGGAGCAGGTCGAATTCCTGGCCGATCAGGGTCTTCTTGCGGGCGCGGCTGATCTTTTTTTGAGTCGACATCAGCGATTTGCGGCGGCTTTCGATCTCGCGCTCCGAAAGTTTTTTGTTGTCATCGAAGGCACGGGCTCCTTCCTGGTCGGAATAGCCGAATGTGCCCATCCAGTCGAAAGACGCTTCTTTCACGAAGCTGCGCAGTTCCTCGAATTCTTTTTCGGTCTCCCCCGGGAAGCCCACGATGAACGAGGTGCGGAGGGTAACGCCGGGAATGACGCGGCGCATCTTCTCGATCGAACGGAGGAACACATCCGCGCCGCCGCCACGCTTCATGCGCTTCAGGACGCTCGCCGAGGCATGCTGCAGGGGTACATCAATATAGGAGCAAATGTTGTCGTGGGCGGCGATGGTGTCGAGCAGGCGGCCGGTGATCTTGTTGGGATAGGCGTAGAGGAAGCGGATCCACTGCAGGCCCTCGATGCCTGCCAACTTCTCAAGTAGCAGCGCCAAGCCATCTCTTAGTCCGAGATCCTCACCGTAGCAGGTTGTGTCCTGACCGATCAGAGTGATTTCGCGGACGCCGGACTGCGCTAGCCGCTCGGCCTCGGCGATCACGGACTCG
Organism: Terriglobales bacterium; assembly: GCA_049300475.1. Lineage (GTDB taxonomy): Bacteria > Acidobacteriota > Terriglobia > Terriglobales > Acidobacteriaceae > Acidiflorens. The sequence goes on from JBAQJU010000034.1 coordinate 9,840, forward strand.
AAGCGGCGCGAGCGGAATTGTCCGCGAAGTTGGGGAATTATGCAGAATGTGCAGGGATGGTCACAGCCTTCGGCGATCTTGATGTAAGCGGTATAGCCGGGCGTGGCGAGGACGCGCGGCGTGTTTTCATCGTAAAGGTAGTTTGGGAGATCGGAAATGGCACCGTCCCAGGCGTCACGGGCGAAGCGTCCGTGTTCGCGGCGGTGGTCGCCCTCGGGCCGCGAGGTCAGAATGTTGAATGGGCTGGGAGACGAGGACTCAGGAGCCAAGCCAGCGGCGGCGAGGATTTTGTTCAACTCGCCGGTGCCAACTACGGCGTCTACTTCGGGAATGTTCTTTTGGATCTCATCGCGAAAGCGCTCGACCAGACAGCCGGCAACGACCAGCCTCTTCGCTTTGCCGCCGCTTTTCTGGCGGGCCATTTCGAGGATTTTATCTACCGATTCCTGTTGCGCGCTGCCGATAAACGAGCAGGTGTTGACGACGATGATGTCGGCATCTTCGGCCGCTGCGGTCGCTTGGGCTCCGGCCTGGACTAACATGCCCATCATGACCTCGCTATCGACCAGGTTCTTGGGGCAACCGAGGCTGACAAACCCCACCTTGGTGGGAACGGCCGGGGCAGGAGCGGCGCGCGCTGGCGAGACGGTTGTGGTCTCTTTAATGGGCATCTTTATTGGGCACCGGGAAAGATTCGCGGATAATACGGACCTGAGCAATTTTAGCATCCTGCGCGAGAAGTTCGGGGCGTGAAGCGCAGAAGGGTAGCCATCGCGCGGGGATCACGGGGGTAACCTGGGAGTGTCGCTCATAGGTGCGGCCCGTGTTAGTCTTGTGAAAACAAACTACATGCCTCGATACTGCGGAGGAATGATGCCGGTAAAATACCTTTTGGGTATGATCGTGACGGTCGTCGTGCTGGCGAGCAGCGCTTCGGCGCAGAGCAATGATGTTTCGATCACAGCGGGTAGAACGTTCGTCAGCACCCAGACGGTTCTGAACACGGGTCTTTCATTCAATCCTCCCCTGCATTTCGGGAACGAGGAAACTATTGCTGGCAACTACAGCCACTTGCTGAAGACGGCGGGGATTTTCGGAATCCGCGTAGAGGTGCCGGTCGCACTCTATCCCAGGATGGACTTGAATACGGCCTATCATGGGATTCCGACCGACATAGGAGCACTGTTCATCACACCGTCGCTGCGGGTAAATATCTTTTCCCAGGATAGTGTCAGCCCGTGGGTCAGTGTGGGGGGAGGCTACGGCCGCTTTCGGGAAGCGCCGCGAGATAATTTTTACGGGCCGAATCTCGGGCCGACTGGCTCGAACACGGGAGTAGTGCAGTTTGGCGCGGGGTTGGATGCCTGGATATGGCACCACTGGGGTGTTCGGGGGGAGGCGCGTGATTTCTACTCTGGGGAACCCGTGCTGAACGTCGACACGAACCACAGCCGGATGCACAACTATTACGTGGGCGCCGGGATCGTCTGCCGGTTCTAGCTGGCCGCGCGGTCTCCTGCTTTCCTCAATGTTTGCCGTTCGCCCGCGGTAATTTCGTCGAAGAGTTCCGGCAAAATCTCGGCGTCATCGACCGACCTGCCAAAACGCGCGGATTCGTAATGCCGGGTAAACCTCGCAACCTTTGTCCTCAATACAGGCTCCTGGATAGCCGCGACGAAATCGGCTGGGGTTTGACAAGGCAATTTTCGCCAGCCAAGCTTGGCCATCCGTCCCACCATGCGGTCATACCAGAGTGCGGCTGACTCGCGAGGGGCGCGCGCTGGATGCGCTCGCAGGCGGCGGGCTCGTAGAGCAGCGAACAGACGGCGGAGATTCAGCAGAACAGTCAGCGCAGCTGCTGCTGCAATCAGACCGCCCAGCCAGCGGGCGGGAAAACTCGTGATGTGCTTGTGAGCGCTGCGAGCTAACTTCAGCAGTGCGAGGTGCTGTCGGTTGATCCAGTGGATTACATCATCAAGGAATCGGCGACTGCTGGAGGCCGCCTCTTTTCCGAGCGTGTGCTGGTGGTTAGCATCGTAGTTGATAATCCAGTCGCGCCAGAAAGAGGCTGCGGCATCGACATAAAGTTCTAATCTTGACCAGCCCGTCCGCGTGGGCAGACTTCCGGTTGGCGTCGGGTCGAAGCTGATCCAGCCGGCTTCCGGAAAGTAAGCTTCCACCCAGGAGTGGGCATTGCTGGCGCGGATCACATACTGGCCGGTCAGGTCATTAAATTCGCCGCTGCGGAATCCATTCACGATGCGCGATGGGACGCGCAAAGTACGCAGCATCACTGCCATGGAACTGGCGAAATACTCGCAGTGTCCTTCTTTTCTTTGAAACAGAAAGTTGGCTAACGGATCCTTGGGCGGCGTTCGTGGCAAATCCAGCGTGTAGCCGAAGTGGGTGCTCAGATACCGCTCGATGGCCAGCGCCTTATCGTAATTACTGGAAGATGATGCGGTGATCCGTTCGGCGAGCTGCGAGATGCGAATATCGAGCGGCGGCAGTTCGAGGTATTTATCAGCACCGTCGGGCATGGTGTTGCCAGACCGGCGCACCTGATCAGGGTCGATTTCGGGCAGGTCCGATTCGGCCTCGTAGCGGCTGATGGGGTGGTCGACGTCAAGGTCGTAGACGGCCCCACCGGGGTCGATACTGATCAGGCGATAATTTCCCGAAAGGCGCCGCGGCTTCTCGGCCAAAAAAAAGACATTGCTCCCGATTGGCTCCATGAGGACGCGATAGCGAATGGACCGGGGAGGGGTCGCAGCGGAGGCCGCGCGATCCGGGCCGGTTGCCAGCCGATAGCTTCCGCTTCCCGATGAAGGAAGCTCCCTCGAGCCAAAAGAGTTCGACCAGACTCTGCCGTCGAAGGTGTCGAGAGCGACGCCTCTCCACTTCAGATCGTAGAAGCCTTGTGTGTCATTTTCGATCTCGATGTGCATGACAACGGCGCTGGACCGCTGGATTTGACCGATTCTGCCAAGTTGAATGCGATCGCTGAAACCCGTGGAGAGGTCGCTGGCCGGGGTGTAGGCGGTAAGATAGCGGGACGAAACCCGGGGTAGAAAAAAAAAGATCAGGAAGCCTCCCGCGAGGATTAAGAGCATGAGGGCGGGAGCGATCGCCAGCAGCGAATAGGTCATTCGCTGGTGGAAGGCCGGGATACTGGGAGCCCGCGCAATCGCCGCTTCCTGTGCAATGGAGTGCCGCATTTCCATCAGTACGAAGGTGATGACGGCGACCAGCAGGAATCCGGCAAAGGCGAACACAAATACGCTGGCGACGGTGAGCACGGCCGAGGCCAGCACCATCAGAAATGAAAGCACTGCAAGCAAGTAGTGATCGCGAGCCCGCTGCAGAGAGAACAGGCGAACCACCATAAGGAACAGAACCAGATGCACGGTCGCCGTCAGGAAGCTGCGTGTGAGAAAGAAGTAATCTCCGAAGTAGACCAGAACGTAGACCAGCGTGAGGTAGTTGGTCCAACGCTCCGGAATGACAAAGTCCAGGCGCCTCACAAGTTGGTATCCGCGGAACAGAAGCGCAGTGCCGACGAGAACGACGGCGGGAAGATCAAGCTCTCCGGTCGAGGCGAGAGTGGCAAATCCAGTGAGCACGAGCAGAAAAAGCGCGATGTTGAAATAGCGCTCAATGGCGATGGCCATTGTGCTTCCGCCGGGGTTGATGGAAATATCGGCCACAGGAAAATGCTCAGGGCAAACTTCTATTGTTGGCCAAACCCGCGAGGAAGGGAAGTGGCTGCGGTAACCCCAAGAGATTGGCGAGGAAAACGCAATTCTTCGGATGGCTGGCAGAGCCGGTATCGTGATGCGATCGACGGCGCAGTACTTGTTTGTCGGAGTCCTGAAGATTGAAGGCGTCTCAAAAGTGCAACCCTCTGTGATATGCAGGTGGTGACGCCGCCGAAGCAGGGGCAAGACGCCGCCGCAACGATTCGGGACTCCGGACATCCGGAGGGACGTCGACGCTTCGCATGATTGCCATTTGCAAAGGGGGCGCTGAGCCTGTACAGACCTTAATTTGGTCTGTTAAGATTCAACAACGGAACATGGACAGATGTTCTGTGCGGTTTCCGCTCAAAAGCAAGAGGGGACGTAGTTCAGTTGGTTAGAACGCTGCCTTCTCCTCGGTTTGGTTTGTTTTCATCGCTTTAACCTCCTTCCTGTCGGTCTTCCTGTCGATAAAATCGCTGTCAATTCCGTCAACTCCTTCCATCCTGTCCATCCCGTTTCCGCGTTTGCCCGAATTCGCGATCCGGTCTACCTTCCATCCCCTCCATAGGGAGATGGAATATGCCGGGAAAGCCAAAGCTTTACGCACATCGGGTCAAGATCCTCAAGTACGTGAAAGTTGGAGACACGTGGCGCTTCGCCAACGTCATCAAGCGTAGCGGCAGGATGGTGCGCGACCACGTCCTGATTACGGGCCACGACGAACACCACCCCG
>JBAQJU010000035.1:0-2979 GCA_049300475.1 Terriglobales bacterium
GGGGAAGTTCCGGAGCGTTCACGGGAAATGAAGGGCGGTTTTACATAGCATAAAATCGACCCTGAACCGCCAAATTTTTTGGGCCTTTTTGTCTACTTTCGTACCCTGCAAAAATCCACCTTCGTACCCCTCTACTAAAGAGGACATTCTGCTTGCAAAGACCGCCCCCTCGGGTGCTCCACGTTTCGCGGTTTTCGGGCCCCGGCACGCGCGCCGTTCGCGTGATGGGGCAGGAAACGTGGGATTACTCATTTTGTCTCCAGCGCTTCTTGCTGCTCCTTCACGCTGTAATGCGACTCCACGTAGTCCTCCAGAATCTTCGTAAACTCGGCCACAATCTTGTCGCCCTTCAGCGTTGTGAACAGGCGTCCATCAACGTACACCGGAGCCTTCGGCTCTTCGAATGTTCCGGGCAGCGAGATGCCCAGATTCGCATGTTTCGATTCTCCGGGGCCATTGACGACGCAGCCCATCACAGCGACTTTCATTTCTTCAACGCCGGAATGAGTTTGCTTCCACACCGGCATTTGCTCGCGCAGGTAGGTTTGGATCTGCTGCGCCATTTCCTGAAAGAATGTGCTCGTCGTGCGTCCGCAACCTGGGCAGGCTGTGACTTGTGGCGTGAAACTCCGGATGCCGAGCGACTGCAAGATCTGCTGCGCGACTCGGACTTCTTCCGTGCGATCGCCTCCAGGCGCGGGCGTGAGCGAAACGCGGATCGTGTCTCCAATGCCTTCCTGTAGCAGCACGGCCATTGCCGCACTCGATGCCACCACGCCCTTCGCGCCCATTCCCGCTTCGGTCAGGCCCAAATGCAGTGGATACTGGCAGCGCTCGGAGAGCCGCCGATACACGTCAATCAGGTCCTGCACGCCGCTGACCTTGGCGCTCAGGATGATCTGGTCGGCCCGCAACCCGGACTGCTCGGCCAGTTTGGCCGAGTTGAGCGCGCTCACCACCATCGCTTCCATGGTCACCTCACGGGCATCTTTCGGCTCCGCGAGCTTGGAGTTCTCATCCATCATCTTCGTGAGCAGCGACTGGTCGAGCGAGCCCCAATTCACGCCGATGCGCACCGGCCGCTGATACTTCACCGCTACTTCGATCATGGTGCGGAAATTGTCGTCGTTCTTGCGCCCCACGCTCACATTGCCCGGATTGATGCGGTACTTGGCGAGCCCCTCGGCGCATTCGGGATACTTGATTAAAAGCTGATGGCCGTTGTAATGGAAATCTCCGACGATGGGTACGCGGACACCTTGCTTCTCCAAACCATCGACGATGTAGGGAATCGCCTTGGCTGCATCGTCGTTATTGACGGTGACGCGGACCACCTCGCTGCCCGCGCGCGAGAGCGCGGCGACTTGCTTGACGGTTCCGGGAATGTCCGCGGTATCGGTGTTGGTCATGGACTGCACCATTACTGGTGCATTGCCGCCGACGCGAACCTTGTCCGTGTGATCCGTGCCGATGGACGCGGTAAGAGTTTTTCTGCGATGAATTTCTGCCATGGGAAGTTCTATTTTAGCAGCGATTGGAGGAGGGAGGCGGGGTTGACAAGTCTCGCCCCAGGCGGAGCAGCCGTAAGCGAACAAAGAGCGAACAAAATATTTATTGGAACACAGATGTGTACGTACAAACCGCCTATGGACAACAAACGAAAAGGGTTCAGCGCTCTCCGGAAGGCAAAACCGGGCTTGACAAGTCGTGCTATGTAAAATCGCGGCTGGCATGGGCGTCTTGGGCTGGTTTTCCGGGTTCAGCAGGGCAAGAAAACACAAGGGCGGATGCGGGGGGACCGGGGCGATTTGGGAGGAGATTCCGGCTGCTTTGGCGGCGCCGGGTTCCCACCCCTGTCGCATATGCGTCCGTGGTTCCCGCCCTTCGCGAACTGCGCGAAGGAACGGGTCACCCCAATTAGATTGGGTCGTGCCGGCGAGATCAAAAGCCTGGGCCGCCCGCCTAACGTGGCGGAACAACCACGTAACTTCGAGAGAGGTGAATGGCAATCGCGTTGGCTCTCACGATTTCCCGCGCGGTCAACTCGCCATCGGGATTGTCCGCAGCCAGCAGCAGCCGTGGAGACGCGGGGATCGACATGAGTGCATCCGGTCGGTCAGGAATCATCAGATTGGGTGAACTTGCGCGCAATATTCCCCAACGCTCCGAAGAGTACTTCATCTTGATCAATCAACGTTTGAATCCGCATTCCGGTCACCATACGAGCTGGCAATGTACTGTCGTCAGCAAGGAACAAAGTCCATTTGCTTTCAAGTATTTCTCGCGCGTCCTTGCTCAACCTGTCTGGCTTTACGCCGTTCAACGGCTGATTTTCTGCTGGAGAATCGATAAAGTGGCTTCGCCACCTCCACAGGGACCAAAAACGCATAGTAATGTGATGCTCCGTAGGGGATAGAGCGCCGATTCTCCCGGCTTCCAGCGCATCGACGAGCGCCTGGAAATCGCCCTCAACGGACTTCATATACCCTGCTTCAGCCCGTTGGTCCCAAAGTCGGTCAACGGAAAAGAGTTGATTGTCCGTAGCAATCCTCTGAATTCGACCGTCGCGTAGATGAACTTCGACTAATCCATCGGAACCCGCGAAGCGGAGTAGTGTAGCCACCGGAATAACATGCTGGTCTCTCGCCAGCCTGTGCGGATTGCCCTTTTGCGGTCGTTCACCACGTTTTCGATGAATCATCGGTTACTTCCCAAGCTCTATCTTGGATGATTTCGAGGCTGATTGGATAACCGTGTCGGCTCCTTTCCTCCGAACCCTGGTTGCTTGAGTGCACCAAGTTTACTCGGCGCCCTGGGGCCGACACGGTTATCTAATCAGTCCTTTTCGCGCTGGAGCAGTCATCGTTTCTATTTTCTCGACGAGCCTGGGCTGGTGCGCGTGAACGAGGGTTGGACGAAAATCTCGTTTGCGGCGGGCGCGGCGTGAAACGAAAACCCATAGTGCGATCAGTCTGCCAC
>JBAQJU010000036.1:0-2123 GCA_049300475.1 Terriglobales bacterium
AGGCGCAGATCGGGCAATAACCGTCGTCGTCGCCGGGGGTCTGCGCCGGACCGGGCTGCGACGGATTCACGAGCGCGGTGTTATGCGGTCCGGCTCAAGTGAGGTGGGCGGAGCCGACGATACCGCCGAGATCCACGTGCCCGAACGACACCACGATTTGCAGCGCCAGCGCCACAAGCGCGAAGTATGCGCCATGCCGTCTATGGCTATGCACCCACCCCATGAAAGGGATGCTAGCGTTATATTATTACATTAGGCAAGAGGGGACACTCGTCTAGCGACATGCAGCGAACACGTTCCAATTTTGCAAAAATGCGAAGGTCGCTCCGCTTTCACAGCGTCACGAGTGAATCTGCTTGACCCCCTTCAAGCTTGTCTCCAAAATCTTCGGCGGTGGTTCCCGCAAGGGATCAAAAGGGAACGCGGTGCGTGTGCTGAGGCACACAACGCCGCGGCTGCCCCCGCAACTGTAAGCGGCGAGTCTTCGGCCGATTTTGCCACTGGGAGCGGCTAACGCTCCTGGGAAGGCGGCCGAAGGCGGTGACCCGCGAGCCAGGAGATCTGCCACCGGCAACGGTCACGCGCGAGCGCGTTGGGCGGGGTGTCCTGACGTAACGTTGAGTCCGGTTGTTTACGGTCCCCACCGAGGGCGAAGGCGGACCGCCAATCAACCAAAATCGCGGTGACGGGGACGTTCTTCGCCGTTGGGGCGTGGCGTGTTGCCTGTCAACAATCGCGGCCGCGAGCATGGCCGTCTTCCCGCAATCCAGTCTATTTTTCTCTCAACTTCGACCTTCGTGGCGGCTGCCCTGATTGCGGCAGGTCCGAGCGCCGCGCAAACGGCAACGCCACCGTCGCAAACGACGACCCCGCAGGGGCAAGCGACGCAAGGTCAGGGAAATCTTCCGCCGATTAACGTGTCGGGTAAGCGCGCAACGCAGCGCGGCAAAGTCAAAAAGCCTCAGACCCAGGCGGCAGCTCCCTCGGCGCCGAACCCAGCACCGACGCAGCCCATCAATCTGGCGGGGGTCCCGATGACACCGCTCAACACCGTCGCGACCAGCGCGAGCCGGTTGGGGTTGCCGGTCATCGAAACACCAGCGTCCGTCGACATCGTCACCCAGCAGACGATGCAGGAAGAGGGCTACCGCACCACCACCGATACCGCGCAGGGCGCGGTCGGCGTCTTGTCCGGCGACTCCGCCGGCGCGCCGGCCAACTTTTCAATGCGGGGCTTCAGCTTCAGCGAGGTGAACGTTCTGTACAACGGAATTTGGACCGGTCCCTCCGACATCACGGCACGATGGATGGGCACGGCCAATCTCGAGCAAGTCGAGTTCCTGAAAGGTCCGTCATCCTTGATGTCCGGGATGAGTGCGATCGGCGGTTCGGTCAACTACGTGAGCAGGCAGCCGACGACGGGGCCGATCCAGAACGAGGCAGATGTTTCGTTTGATTCACTCGGTTCGATCGTCTCGCATTATGGCTCCGGCGGCAGTACGCCGGTGCAAGGCCTCGATTATCGTTTCGATATCGCGGGATCGCAATTGGATAGCTTCATCGACGGCGATTATCGGGATTTGACTGACCTTTCCGGGCAGCTGAACTATCACGTGTCGAACAACTTCATGGTGTTCGGGGCCATCGAATACAAAAAGGACTCCGGTCACGCCTATTGGGGCACGCCGCTGGTTCCGACCGCGTTTGCCGGGTCGCACGCCGTCAGTGGCGTCGTCTCGGGCAACGCCTTCAGCACGTTCTCCGGCGACAACCTAGGACCGATAACGATCGACTCGCAGACGCTGACGACCAATTACAACGTCGCTGACAATGCTACCGGCGCTCAGGAGCTATGGTTGCGCACCGGATTCGAGTGGACGCCGCTTAACAACGTCACGATCAAAGATCAGGTCTATTACTGGCGGGCCAAGGCAAACTGGATCGACAGCGAGACCTATGCCTTCGACGACGGGGCTGAGTTCATGCCCAACGTGATCGACCGCGACCGCTTTTTCGTGACGCACGATCAGCAAATGATCGGCAACAACGCCGATCTTACCTGGGACTCGCAGCTCCTCGGCTTCGATAACCGGTTTGCCGCGCAACTGCAGGCGAGCCGGAAC
>JBAQJU010000037.1:0-35795 GCA_049300475.1 Terriglobales bacterium
GAGCTATTTCTTGATTGAGGATTGGTAGCGCTTGTTGATTTCTTCCCAGTTGACTACATTCCACCAGGCTTGCAGGTATTCGGGACGGCGGTTGTTGTACTTGAGATAGTAGGCGTGCTCCCAGACGTCGTTGCCGAAGATGGGATGCAATCCTTGCGAAATGGGATTGTCCTGATTCGGGGTAGAGATGACCTTCACTGCGCCTTTTCCATCGCCCGCGAGCCAAACCCATCCACTGCCGAACTGGCCAGCGCCGGCGGCATTAAATTTTTCCTGAAAGGTCTTGAAGTCGCCAAATGTCTTCTTGATTACTTCGGCGATGGGGCCGGTCGGATCGCCGCCGCCATTGGGCTTCATGATGGTCCAGAACATGGTGTGATTGACATGGCCTCCGCCATTGTTGCGGACGGTGGCTCGAATGTCTTCGGGAATTGAGTTCAGATCTTGCAGCAGATCTTCGGCAGTTTTCTTATGCAGTTCGGGATGCTTGTCGAGCGCCGCGTTGAGGTTCTTGACGTAAGCGGCGTGATGCATGTCGTGATGCAGATGCATGGTGTTTTCATCGATGGTGGGTTCGAGAGCCGTATACGCGTACGGCAGCGGGGGTAGCTCATGCGCCATTTTCACTTCCTCTAAGGTTTGTGCCATTTGTCGTTTCCTCCAAAGTGTTAGAGATGACAGGATCTGTCTGGAAGATTCATCGAGGCCGGGCCCGGTTGTCCCTGGGGCCCTTAATATTTGTAACACTTTGCGGGCGATCAGTCTTCGTCGGTGGCAAGCTTCCGGCTGCGGTGAGTGCAGCGGTTCCCAGGTTATCGCCCAAAAGATGGGCGCGAACCTGGGGCACCGTGCGTGACTCGTTCCAACATGAAATCTTTTGACCATGGAGGCCACAGAGGTCACAGGGTGTCACCGCAGACTCGATCACGTTTTCCTTACACCACTGGGTACGATTCCAGGTCGAGTTCCATGTACAGTGTGCCAGCCATGGGATTTGGACGATAGGGTGTGATTTCGCGGAATCCCATGGCACGATACATGGCGACTGCGGCCTTCATCACTGGCCCGACGGTGTCGAGACGCATGCGGCGATAGCTCATCTGGCGCGCCTCGCCGATAAGATGCTCGGCCAGCGCTCGTCCCAGACCTTTGCCTCGAAACGGTGGACGCAGGTAGAGCCGCTTCATCTCGCAAATGCCGGGGTCGATCTTGTGGAGCGCGACACAGCCCGCAGTCTGACCTTCGTACTCCGCGAGCAGCAGACGGCCCTCCGGGGGCGCGTAGTCGCCGGGCAACCCTGCGAGTTCCTGATCGAAGTTCTGAAAGCAGAGGCTGAAGCCCAGCGACGCGGCGTATTCCTGGAACAGATCGCGAGCCTGTGCGATCTGCGCGGGAGATGAGGCCGGGATGATGGTTAGGGCCGTCACTCCGACATTATCGTCGGCGTGAGCTGGGGTCGCAAACAGGGATTGCAATCTCGATCACCAACAAGGTCGTTATAATTCTTGCGAGTTCTGGCGGATAGGTTTGGGATTATCGTGATAGTGGCGTTCGCGGCGAAGGGCATTCACCACGGAGGGCACAGGGGTCACGGAGGAACCCGAATTGGGTGCAGGAGGGTACTTGAAGGTCTTATTGCTGGAGAATATCAGCGGCGTTGCGGCCTCGCAGTTTGAAGAAGCGGGTTTCGAGGTGCAGTCGCTCAGTGGCGCTCTGGACGAAGCCGAACTGATGCAGAAGGTGCGCGGGGCGGTGATTCTGGGAGCGCGGTCGAAAACGCACATCTCGGCGATGGTGCTCGACGCGTCTCCTGAATTGGTGGCGGTGGGGGCGTTCTGCATTGGCGTCGACAAGATCGATCGCGCGGCTTCGAGCGAGCGCGGGATTGGGGTTTTTAACGATCCGCATTCCAACAGCCGGTCGGTAGCCGAACTGGCGATGGGGGAGATCATTCTGCTGATGCGGCGGACGTTTGAGGCGAGCACGCGGCTGCATGGCGGAGAGTGGAACAAGTCGTCGGCGGGATCGCACGAAGTGCGCGGGCAGACGCTCGGGATTGTGGGCTATGGAAAGATTGGGTCACAGGTGTCCGATCTGGCGGAAGCGCTGGGCATGCGCGTGGTGTTCCACGACGTCGCGCACGTGCTGGCCCGGGGCAATGCGCGGGCGGTGAGTTTTCGCGAACTGCTGGAGAGCTCGGATGTGATTACTTTGCACGTCGACGGCAAGCCGCAGAACCAGAATCTGTTTGGAGATGAAGAGTTGCAGGCGATGAAAGATGGAGCTTGCCTCATCAATATGAGCCGCGGGTTTGTGGTGGATCACGAGGCACTGGCCCGGCATTTGAAAAGCGGGAAGCTGTCGGGCGCTGCCATCGACGTGTTTCCGCAGGAACCGGAGAGTGGAGGCGCGTTTCGAAGCCCGCTGCAGGGATTGGCGAACGTGATCCTGACTCCGCACGTGGGCGGAAGCACCGAAGAGGCGCAGCAGAATATTGGGCAATTTGTTTCCGCGAAGATGATCGACTACTTCCAGAGCGGCAATTCGCTGATGAGCGTGAACCTGCCTCATTGTCATCTGGATTACGATCCGGAGTCGGGATCGCACCGGCTGATGCATATTCACCATAATGTGCCGGGAATTCTGCGTGCGATTAACGACATTCTGGCGGATCGCGGGATCAATATCGAGCGGCAGGTGCTGGATACGCGCGCGAATTTGGGATATGCGATTTATGACATCAACCAGACTTGCGACGAAGACTTACTGGCGAAGCTAAGAAGCATTCCGCATACGGTGCGGGTGCGGGTTCCGGGGAAGGTCAGAGGTTAGAGGTCAGATTGCAGAAGTAACTACGTTCCGCGGCGACGGCAGATCGTTATTGACTTCTCCGTTCTATCCCGATTGGGCATTTCGATCGAAATTACCCCAACTCCCGAAACCCTAGATTGGGAGCCTGTTTTGGCGATTGCTGTGTGTGCAATTATTTGCACTGCAGATGTTCGATTGCGTTTGACGGGAAGGCAACGGCGCAGTATCATTTTTTTGGGTAAATCTTCGTTCATTCATCCCCGGTTAATAATACTCGTTAGTGCAAAAGACACTTCTTTAAGGTATTTGCTGCAAACCTGTAACGCATTCCTTGAATCAAATCGGGCGCGCTACTCAGGAGACGATTCATGGCGGCTGCTATTTCGCGCGTGCGCGCAACTTCTCTTGGCGGGCTATTTTTTTTTGCCACTTCTTTTTTCGCAATCACGTTAGGGTATTCGCAAGTGCCAGTCACCACCTGGCATTTCGACAACCTGCATTCGGGCGCCAATCCTAACGAGACAATTCTGACCCCTCAGAATGTAAATCGATTGTCATTTGGAAAGCTTTTCACTCAAAGTGTGGATGGCGCGGTGGTTGGGCAGGCTCTGTACCTCCCCGGTGTGACGATTCCGAACCTTGGGGTGCACAACGTAGTGTACGTGGCGACGATGCACAATAGCGTCTATGCATTTGACGCGGACAGCGCGACGGGCGCGAACTCCAGTCCGCTGTGGCACGTCAATTTTCTGTCGGAGGGCGTGACGCCGGTCCCCATCTCATTGCAGAAATGCGGGGGAACGACGGCATGGACCGAGGTGGGCATCGTTTCGACGCCAGTGATCGATCCGGTGGCGGGAACGATTTATGTGGTGGCAAAGACGTATGAGAATTCGTCCTATGTGAACCGGTTGCACGCGCTTGACGTGACTACAGGCAGCGAAAGAACAGGCAGCCCGGTCGTGATCACGGCAAGCTATCAATTCGGCGGCGTTAATAATGTGTTCGCCGGCTACATGCAGGTGAACCGTCCCGCGCTGCTGCTGGCGAACGGCATTGTATACATCGCTTTCGGATCGAACGGCTGCCGAAACGGCCTGGAGCAAGGCTGGGTGCTGGCCTATGACCGGACAACGCTTGCTGCGGAGGGTGCCTTTGATGACGAGCCCTCGAAATCTGCCGCGGCCATCTGGCAACGAGGCGGCGGCCTTTCCGCCGATAGCGAAGGCTATGTTTACGGCGCAACGGCCGATGGTCCATTCACTGCGGGCACGAACTTCGGACAGTCCGTCTTCAAGCTTTCGCAAGTGGGCAGCACCCTACAACTGGCGGACTGGTTTACTCCATATAACGAGTTGTATCTGGACGATAACGATCTGGACATGAGCGAGCCGGTGCTGGTGCTTCCCGACCAGCCGGGAAAATATCCTCACCTGGCGGCGGCGGTCGGCAAGGAAGGAACCATCTATCTTTTGAATCGCGATAAGATGGGTCATTTTTGCAGTACCTGCAAGAGTCGCGACACCCAAATCGTGCAGGGGTTGCCGGCTTTCGCTCCTGAAACCGGGGCGCTGGTTTATTGGAACAATGCGATTTACACCTCGGCCAACAGCTCACCGATCACCGCGATTGCGCTAACAAACGGAGTCCTAGGGAAAACGCCGCTCGCTCAATCGAAGAAAATGGCGGCCGGACACTCGCCGGTCATCTCGTCCAATGGCACGTCGGCGGGCGTGTTGTGGCAGCTCGACGGTTCAACCTTAAACGCCTTTGATGCCTCAACCCTAGTCACACTCTATGCCAGCTCGCAGGCCCCCAACAAACGCGATGTGCTTTCGCCGCTACCGCACTTTGCGAATCTGATGGTTGCCAATGGGAAGGTGTACGTCGGCACGAACAACAGCCTGGTTGTGTACGGACTGCTTTAGTGTGGCGTTCAACCCCTGGAGGCCGCGCGGCGGAGACGGTCGTGAACGGCTTCCCATTCGGCGGCGGTGGGTGGAAGTTCGATCGCGATCCAATCGAAGTTAGATTCGTCGGCTTCGTGAAGCTCGCGGTAGAGTGCGGCAGCGTAATTGGCCGCGGACGTTGGCATCTGAACAGTCTTGATGCCGGTATGGGTAGGCGGAGTCGTGTGCTGCAGGTAAATTCCCTGGCCCGGTTCGGGCAGCTTTCCATTCGAAACCAGGAATAAGGATGTGCGCGGACTATAGTGGCGGGCGTGCATTCCGGGAGAGGGATGGGCTCCGGATGCGGGATCGGACGCGATGGCGATGGGGCCGATGAAGTGTTCCAGCAGGGAGCGGGGGATTATCCCCGGACGAAGGAGCACCGGTTGCGCTTCGGCGAGAGAGAGCACGGTGGATTCGATGCCCACCTCGCAAGGTCCGCCGTCGAGAACGTAGCTAACGTCGTTGCCGAGACTGCGGCGGACGTGGTCGGCGGTGGTGGGAGAAAGCTCGGTGAAGCGGTTAGCGCTCGGCGCGGCGAGGGGAATCCCGGCGGCGCGAATCAGAGCGAGCGCAACTGGATGAGCCGGCATGCGCAGGCCGACGGTGGGGAGTCCGGCAGTAACAATTGCGGGAATGACAGCCGAGCTTCGAACAACCATCGTCAAAGGTCCGGGCCAGAATTTCCCGGATAAGCGGCCGGCGTTTTCGGGCCATGCTGCAACCAGCGACCGTGCCATATCGATCGATGCGACGTGCACAATGATCGGACTTGTGGGCGGGCGGCGCTTGACGGCGTAGATGCGGGCGACGGCTTCGGCGTCCAGCGAGTTGGCGCCGAGGCCATAGACAGTTTCTGTGGGGAATGCGACGAGGCGTCCCGCACGGAGCAATCGGGCGGCATGGTCGATCTCAGCGGAGGTGGGTCCAGGGGGCACAGGCCATTCTAGATTGCAAATGTGGCTCGGGTGTAGGGAAAAGGTCTTCGTAACGAGGGATGCAAAGCGTGCGGAGAAAATTGAGCCGGGCTCATTGCTCTTGCCCGGCTTGACTTTCGGTGGACCGGCTATTTCTTTTTCTCATCCTGTTCGACGATGAGGTTATTGGTTAAGGAGAACACTCCGGGCACACTGTTGGCTTGTACGCCCGCGATCTGTTTATCCATGGCACGGGCCACGACTCCTACGAGAGTTACATGGCCATTCTTCACGATGATGTGAATGGGTGGAACAGCGCGCAGTTGATACTGGTTGAGCACGGTATTGCCGTAGATGGCCCGGTATTCGGCGCGGCGAATGCCGTCATCCATGTTGGACGTGGGAAGGACCTCAATGTCAGTGACCACTTTCGTGACACCTTCAATTCGTTTCACGGCATTTCCGGCGTCGGACTTGAGAGTAGGCAAGACGACCTGGCCCATCAGGGTTACGGTTCCGTCCAGGTCGACCTTGTAGCTGAGGTTGTCGAATACTCCGTAGTAGGGGAGCATGACCAGTTCGTGGCGAACTTCCTTGTAGAGGCGAGCAAGACTTTTCTGATCGAGCGGCTGGCCCTGAGCTGTGGTGACAGCGAATAGCGAGAAAACCAGCGGAAGCGACAGCACTGTAACGAACAGCGATTTCTTCATTGTTGACCTCGCGAGGTTTGGATTTCAAAAGGATCCCCGACTTCTTCACAGCTCTACAGACGCTGAAACAAAACGCCAAGTTGCTTGATTTTTTTCGATCGCGGGAATGAAACCGAGAGGGCGCCGGTGGCGAGATTTAGTGCCGCAGGAATTGGGCCGTAGAGTGGCAGTTTGCCAGCTGTAGCTCTGGCGTCTCGCGCGTGGCATGGCGGGAGTCACGTCCTCACAAGGCTTTGGTCCTCCTACACGGCCTTCGGTCGCCGACGGCGTTCGCGGAAGCCTTCGATCAGCAGGTAGAGCACGGGGATGAAGAACAGATTCAGGATGGTGCTCATGATCATGCCTCCGAAGACGGTGGTGCCGACGGAATGGCGTCCATTTTCGCCGGCGCCCGTGGCGACGACCAGTGGAACGACGCCCATGATGAAGGCCAACGACGTCATGAGGATGGGACGCAAACGGATGCGAGCCGCTTCCACAGCCGAGTCAAGAATGGTCATACCGCGCTGGCGGAGTTGC
This sequence comes from Terriglobales bacterium, assembly GCA_049300475.1. Taxonomy (GTDB): domain Bacteria; phylum Acidobacteriota; class Terriglobia; order Terriglobales; family Acidobacteriaceae; genus Acidiflorens. Next base: position 6,907 of record JBAQJU010000037.1, read on the forward strand.
TCGGCGAATTCGACGATCAGGATGGCGTTCTTGGAGGCGAGACCAACGAGCATGACGAGGCCGACCTGACAATAGACGTCGTTTTGCAATCCGCGCATCCATTGCGCGCCGAGCGCACCGAGCAGGGCCATGGGGACTGCGAGCAGGATGATGAAGGGGAGCACAAAGCTTTCGTATAGCGCCGAAAGCGTGAGATAGACGACGAGCGTTCCGAGACCGAAGAGAAGGAGCGTGGTCGAGCCCGAGGCTAACTCTTCGAGCGAGATTCCGGACCACGCATAGGTGTAGCCCTGGGGCAAAACCTTCGCCGAGAGCTGTTGCATGGCGTCGATCGCCTGCCCGGAACTGAAGCCGGGGGCGGCGGAGCCATCGATTTCCGCGGAGCGGAAAAGATTGTAGTGATTGATGACCTGGGGCGCGGTGCTTTGCGCGATGGTGACAAGGTTGCCGAGCGGAATCATCGCCCCGGAATCGGAGCGAACGTAATATTGGCCGATATCCTGAGGATGGGAGCGGAATTGTTTGTCGGCCTGCACGTAGACGCGGTAAGAGCGGTTGTTGAAATCGAAATCGTTGACGTAGGAGGAGCCCATGTAGACGCTGAGCGTATCGGAGATCTGGCCGAGCGGGATGTGGAGGCTCTTGGCTTTTTCGCGATCGATGGCGACGACATATTGCGGGTCGTTTGAGGTGTAAGTGGTGAAAAGGCCGGTGAGATCTTTTTGCGGACGCTGCCCGGCGGCGCGAATGAGGTCATGAGTGGTTTTGTCGAGATCCTGCAAGGAGTGATTGCCCTGGTCGAGCAATTCGTATTGAAATCCGCCAAACTGGCCGAGGCCCTGGACGGCGGGCGGTTCGAAGGGAATGACGATCGCGCCGGAGATTCCGAAGAGCGGGTCACGGAGGCGGTTCAAGATGGCGGCGGCGGAATGCTCTTCTCCGTGGCGCTTCTCGTAAGGACGAAGAGGCAGAAAGACGAGGCCGGCGTTGGGAGTGGCGCCTCCGAAGCTGAAGCCGGCGATCGAAAAGGTGCCTTGAATTTCAGGGATATTTTTTGTGATGGCGGAGACTTGCCGGCCGATATCGCGGGTGTATTCGAGGGAAGCGCCGGTGGGAGCCTGGATGGCGACGATGAGATAACCCTGGTCTTCAGTGGGAACGAAGCCTTGCGGAACCTCGCGAAAGACGAGATACGCGAGGCCGAGACCGAGGACGAAGAGAATGAGCGCGACGGCTTCAAAGCGGAGAAAGACGCGGAGAGCGTGCTCGTAGCCACGTGTTGTGGCGCCGAGGACACGATCGACTAGCTTGGAGAATCTGTTCTTTTCTCCGTGCAGGCGGCCCAGCAGCAGCGCTGCGAGAGCAGGCGCCAGAGTCAAAGCGTTGAATGCAGAAATCGAGATAGAAAAGGCGATCGTTAAAGCGAACTGCCGGAACAGAATGCCGGTTGTGCCGGGGAAGAATGCAACCGGCACAAAGACAGCCACTAGCACCAGCGAGGTGGCGATGACCGCGCCGGTAACTTCCTTCATGGCGTCGGAGGCGGCCTTGGCTGCGCTGGGCTCGCCCTCTTGCAGGTGACGCTCGATGTTTTCAATCACGACGATCACGTCGTCGACAACCAGACCGGTGGCGAGCGTGATGCCGAACAGAGTAAGCGTGTTAATGGAAAAGCCTAGTAGTTTTATGAAAGCAAATGTCCCAATGAGCGAAACTGGAGTGGCGATGAAGTGAATGATGGTGGTCCTCCAGTCGCCGAGAAAAACGAAGATCACCAGGATGACCAGCAGGATCGCAGAACCGACAGTAAAAATGACGTCGTGTATGGATTCGCCGACGGCATCGGTGGTGTCGAAGGCGATTTCATACTTCATGCCGGGCGGAAAGCGCTTGGAGAGGCGATCGAGTTCGGCGACGCACCTGCGGTGCACATCAAGAGCGTTGGCGGTTGAGAGCTGAGTGACCGCGAGGCCGACCGCTTCGCGACCATTGTAGTCGAGGTCGCTGGTGTAATCTTCCGCGCCCAGTTCGGCACGGCCCACATCTTTCAAGCGGACGAGAGTACCGTCAGCATTACTCTTGAGGATGATGTTCTCGAACTGAGAGGGCTCGGAGAGGCGACCAATGACGCGGACGCTGATCTCGAAATTCTGTCCGGGCAGGGCGGGCTGAGCGCCGACTTGTCCGGCAGCGATTTCGACGTTTTGTTCCTGGAGAGCGTTGACGACATCGTCGGCGGTCAGGGAACGGCCGGCAAGGCGCACCGGGTCAAGCCACAAGCGCATGGAGTATTTCCGTTCGCCGAAGATGACGACGTCGGCCACGCCGGGAATACGCTTGAGAGTATCGCGCACGTAGACATCGAGGTAGTTGCTCATGAAGAGCGGCGAGTAACGGCCGTCCGGCGAAAACACCGCCCCGCCAAAAACGAAGTTCTGCGAGGTCTTGGCGACCGTGATGCCAATTTGTTTCACGGCGGCAGGAAGCCTGCCCGACGCGGTGTTGACGCGATTTTCGATGTCGACGGTGGCGAGGTCAGGATTGCGGGTGAGATCGAAGGTCGCGGTGATGGTGCTAACGCCGTTATTGGTGCTGGAAGAGGTGATGTACTTCATCCCTTCGGCACCGTTGATCTGCTGCTCGAGCGGCGTGGTGACGGCGGATTCTACTGTCTGGGAACTGGCTCCGGTATACACGGCCGTGACGCCAACCTGCGGAGGAGCGAGGTCAGGGAACTGCGCGATGGGCAAAGTGGGAATGCAGGCGGCGCCGGCAAGAATAATCAGCAGGGCGCAGACGGTGGAGAAGACCGGGCGATGAATAAAAAAGTCGACCATAAAGGGCAGTGTTGCGGCCGGCGGCCAGTGTCAGTTCAGTTGCGAGTCAATTTCCGAAACTGGCGACCGCTGAATCTTTACGAAGAATCGTTACGAACTGCTGGTTTCCTGCGGAACTACCGGCACGCCGTCAATCAGAAACTGCGTGCTGGAGACGACTACTTTGTCACCGGGCTTGAGACCGTCGCGCACCACATAATCATTGGCGATGATCTGGCCGACCTGGAGCGGCTTCTGATGGACTACGTATCCGCCCTTTTGATCCGGCTCCGCGACGAATGCGAAATAGAGATCGCCGATGCGCGACACGGCGATCACGGGCACCACCGGCTTCTCCTCCGTACCCCAGACGACGCGCGCGCGAATGAATTGCGCGTTGCGCAGGGCGTCGTTTGAGTTGGCGATTTGCGCCTTGGCAAGCACACTCTGCGTCGTGTTATCGACTTGCGGCGAGATGAATGTGATGCGGCTGGTCGCCAGCACATTGCCCGAGCCGTCAACGATCTGGACCGGAAGATTCATCTTCAACTGTGCCGCCTTCTCGATCGGAACATAGATGTAGGCTTCGAGACTGCCGAGCCGATCGACGGTGGTGAGTTGGGTGGTCGTCAGTACGCGATCGCCAACCCGAACGGGAATATCGCCGACGATCCCCGCGCGGGGCGCGACTACCTCGAAGTAGTGCAACTGGACCTGCTGCTCGTTGACCTGCGCATCGAGAGAGTGCAGTTGGGCCTGTGCAGCGTCCAGGGTCGCGCGCGCCTGGTCGAGATCCTGCTTGCTGACAACGCCCGCATTGGCCAGGCCGCTGACTCGGTCATAATTCTGCTGCGCCCACTTGACTTGCGCGAGTTGGGCGGTACGAGCGTCCTCCTGGCTCTTGACCGTGGCCTGTTGCTTGGCAGGGTCGATCTGCATGAGAGGCGCGCCATTTGCGACCCGCTCGCCGGAGTGGACGAAAATGTGCGTGATGATGCCCTCGACCTGGGGCATGACTACAGCCGAGTCGCGAGATTTCAGGGTCGCGACGTATTCGGTCGAATCGTCCACTTTCTGAAGCCTGGCTGTCATCACTTTCACCGGCATCGCCTGCGGAGCCGCGGCTTTGGCTGCCTTGCTATTGCCACAGGCAGCGGTAAGCAGGAACATGCCGAGAACTGCCGAAAGCAGAACCGGCCTTGACCACTTCGCACGGAATCGAAACATAACCTTACTCGTAAGGACCTTTCTTGCTGCCAACCGGGTCTACCCCTGCTATTACAATCGGCCTATTCGCGAACACACTGCAGGTTTCCATCGTTCGAAAGCACAATGCACAATATTAGATCACTTAATAGATTCCGGTCGGCGCTGAAACGCTGCCAAGAATTTCAAGGTCCGGGCGCAAGCTCTGCCAGTGGTGGGTCTGCTAGATTGTTTTGTTATGAAACCGATCCGGAGTTTTGCCAGCGACAACAACGCGGTTATTCATCCTGAAGTGCTGGAGGCGATTCGGCGCGCGAATGAAGGCCATGTAGTGGGTTATGGAGATGATCCGCACACCGAATCGGCCATCGGAAAATTCCGCGAACATTTTGGCGCGGACGTCGAGGTTTTCCTTGTTTTCAACGGAACGGCGGCGAATGTGTTGAGCCTGCAGGCGCTCGCGCGACCGTATCATGCGGTGCTGTGTCCGGAACTTTCTCACATTTATACGGATGAATGTGGCGCGCCGGAAAAGTTGACTGGGTGCAAGCTGATTCCATTGCCGGCGTCCGACGGCAAGCTGACGGTGGCGACGGTGGCGCACGCTTATCACGGCATCGGAGATCAGCACCATGTGCAGCCGCGCGTGATTTCCATTACGCAATCCACCGAAATGGGGACGGTGTACAAGCCGGCCGAGATCGACGCGCTGTCGCGTTTTGCGCACGAACGGAAGATGTTGCTGCACATGGATGGGGCGCGGATTTCGAATGCCGTCGCCGCCCAGGGAATGACGCTGCGGCAAGCGACGCGGGACCTGGGCGTGGATGTGCTGTCGTTTGGGGGAACGAAAAACGGGTTGATGGGAGTGGAGGCGGTCGTTTTCTTTCGCCCGGAACTGGCCGGCGATTTTCTTTTCATGCGCAAGCAGGGGATGCAACTGGCGTCAAAGATGCGCTACATGGCCGTTCAGATGGAGGCGCTGCTGACCAATGACCTTTGGAAGCGCAATGCGGATCATGCGAATCGCATGGCGCGATTGCTGGAACAAGAGCTGAGAAAGATTCCCCCGGTGAAGATCGTGTATCCGGTGGAGGCGAACGGGGTATTTGCGCAGATTCCGCGCGAAGCCATCACGAAGATTCAGAAGCGCTACTTCTTTTATGTGTGGAGCGAGGAGGAAGCGGTGGTGCGCTGGATGTGTTCGTTCGACACTACGGAAGAAGACGTGCGTCACTTCGCTGAGTTCGTGAAAAAAGTGGTGGAGACGGTTCCGAACTAAGTCCGGACTAACTTCGGACTCTCCCCACTTGGCCGGTTCCCGGGCCAGGAACCACATTCCCACCAGCGCCGCCGCGGCGGCTACGCCTTGGCTTTCTTCGCCGCCCGAATCTTTGCCCAGCGCGCTCTTTGCGCGGCGGCGATGCGCTTGCGTCCCGCTGCGGAAATGGTGCGACTCCTGCGGGGAGCCGCAGATCTGGACTTGCTTCCTTGCATATAGACCTTGCCGAAAGCAGTGAGGGCGGCAGTTACACGATGCAGTTCGCTTTCAAGTCGTGTACGTTCGTTTTGCAGTTGGTCGATAACAGTATTTACCAGCGTCTTTGCCATTGGCTTATTCTAGCACTCATACTTATCGTCTGGGAGTCCTGATGCGGCCTAACTTTGTAAGTCATTCGCTTGTCATCTCTAGCGACGCGAGACTTCCTGCACGTGGCGGCAAAACTGCAGATCCCTCGCTTTGCTCGGGATGACAAGCTCCCAAACTTTGTGAGCGGCGGAACAAGTTCGAACTTACTCCAGTTCCAATTCAATTTTCTTGGCTGCCGCGTCAAGCTCCACTATGCGAAACGTACATACCTGGCCAGCCCTCAATTCTTCCGGCTTGGACGCGCTCGCGGACGCGCCGGTTTTCCATCGCTGCTGCAGCATGGAGCCAAGCGATGACAAATCCGGCTTGGTTGATGAAGCTCCCGTTGCCAGCGCCTCTTCTTTCGACGCGCTCGAGCCCTCTTCTTTTCTTGAGTGCTCGGAAGGGATACGAGCGTTGGCCTGGATGCCTTGCCCCAACTCGACTCGGGCACGTCCGCCAGAAACATCGAGGATGCGTCCTGTGACGCTGTCGCCCTCTTTGTGTTCCGCGAGATATTCATCGAGGCCCGTGGGCACCAACTGCTTCATGCTCAGCCGGATGATGCGCTTCTCCGGATCGAGCGCGAGCACCTGCGCCTTCACTACCTGTCCGAACTTCAGCACGTCCTGGGGATGATTGATGCGCTTCTCCGCGCTGATTTCGCTGACGTGAATCATCCCCTCGACGCCTTCGACAAGCTGCACAAACGCGCCAAACTTGGTGATGCTGGTGACCGGCCCTTCAATCACGGTGCCGGGCGCGAATTTTTCCGACGCTCCTACCCAAGGATCGCCCAGCGCCTGCTTCAGGCCGAGTGACATCCGCCGCTCGGCCAGACTAATTCCGAGGATGACGGCTTCGACTGATTCGCCCACCTTTACGAGGTCGCCGGGGCTCCTTACTTTTTTCGCCCACGACATTTCCGAGATATGAATCAGGCCTTCGACGCCGGGCTCGATTTCTACAAAGGCTCCGAAATCGGCGATGCGGGTGATGGCGCCGCGCACTCGCTCGCCAACTTTGTATTTGTCCGCGACCGTGTCCCACGGATGCGGCTGCAACTGTTTCATGCCGATGGAAATGCGACGCTTGTCAGGATCGATCTTGAGAATTTTGGCTTCAATCTGCTGGCCCGCGGAAAGCACGTCGGACGGCTTGTTCACGCGCCGCCAGGAAATTTCCCCCACGTGGAGCAGGGCGTCGGTCCCGCCGATGTCAACGAACGCGCCGTAGTCAGTCAGGCTGCGCACCTCGCCGCGCACGGTGTCGCCTTCCTTGAGTTCGGAGTAGCGGCGCTGTTTGGCCGCCGACTCTTCATCTTCAGCAATCACGCGGCGATCGACGACCACGTCTTCGTCTTCCACGTCGAGTTTGATGATGCGGCAGCGAATTTCCTGCTCGACCAGTTTCTCCATTTCCGCAGCATCGCGTGTTCCGGTGCGCGAAGCAGGCATGAAGGCGCGCACGCCCACATCCACGCTGAGCCCGCCTTTGATCACGCCGGTTACTTTACCGACGATCGTCGCTTTCTCATCGAAAGCCTTCTGCAGCGAAGCCCAATCGGTAACGCGCTGCACCTTGCCGCGCGTCAGCTCGTAGAAGCCTTCAGGGTCGCGGCCTTTGACGGTGACCTGTAGTTTGTCGCCGGGCTTCACGGTGGCGCCGGCCAGTTCCGCAAGCGGCAGAAGACCTTCACTCTTGAAGCCGATGTCGAGGATAACGGCGTCGGCGGTCAGCGCAACTACTGTTCCTTCGCGCCGCTGGGTGTCCGCCTCGGGCTTGCGGGCGTGGCTTTTCTCGTACTCGAGGAAAATATCCTGAAACGATTCTGTCGGCTCGTCGGGCGTCGGGGATTCAGGTGCGTTCGGTTGCGAATTTATTGGATTGGACATGGCGGTTGGGCACATGCCGCGCGTGCCGCGGCGAAATGCCCTTTTAGCATACCATTGGCAATCGCTCCAAGATCGAAGCCGGCGGCAGAAGCAAAATTTTCGCGAGATCCGTGGTGCTGCACAATGGAAGGTGAGGGAGCCGGTTCGTTTTACAGGCCGTGCGGAGGCGGGGCGAAGCCCCGTCCCCACACAATCTGATCTTCATCTGTTCTAGGCTGTAACCGGCTCGGGCTGCGTTTTCCCAGCCAGCAATTGCCGCAGCACGTATTGCAGAATGCCTCCATTGGCGTAGTAGAGAGCTTCTTGCGGCGTGTCAATGCGAACGAGGGCTTGAAATTCTCTGGTCTTCCCTTCGCCGGTCTCGCCGATCTTGCCTTCGGCGATCTTGCCGCCCTTCACGCGCACGGTGATTTTTCGTCCGGAAGAAAATTTCTCAACCACCTCGCGAATGCCGGCGATTTCGAAAACTTCTTCGCCGGTCAGCTTGAGCGCTTCCGCATTTTCTCCGGGCAGGAATTGCAGGGGCAGAATGCCCATGCCAACCAGATTCGAGCGGTGAATGCGCTCGTAGCTTTCGGCGATCACGGCCCGCACGCCCAGCAGACGTGGTCCCTTAGCTGCCCAGTCGCGCGAGGAGCCGGAACCGTATTCCTTGCCGGCAAGAATCACGAGTGGAACTTTCTCGGCATGATATTTCTCGGAGGCGTCGAAGATTGACATCTCGGCGCCGTCCGGCAGGTGGCGCGTGAATCCTCCTTCGGTGTTCACCATTTTGTTGCGCAGGCGGACGTTGGCGAACGTTCCGCGCACCATGACCTCATGATTGCCGCGGCGCGATCCATAGGAGTTGAAATCGGCAGGCTGCACGCCGTGCGCGATCAGATACTTTCCAGCAGGGCTGTCTTTCTTGATGGAGCCTGCGGGAGAAATGTGATCGGTGGTGACGCTGTCGCCGAGCAGGGCCAGCACGCGCGCGCCCTTGATGTCTTCAACTCCAGTTGGCCTGAGCCCCATGCCTTCGAAGTAGGGCGCCTGGCGAATGTAGGTGGAGTCTTTCTCCCAGGTGTAGGTTTCGCCCTTGGGAACCGGCAGGCTGCGCCACCTTTCGTCGCCGGCATACACCTGGCTGTAGCTCTTCCGGAACATTTCCGAGGTGATCGAGCCCGCCATGGATTGCTCAACCTCCTGTTGCGATGGCCAGATGTCGGCGAGGTAAACAGGCTGGCCGTCTTTTCCCTTGCCTAGAGGATCCTTGCGCAGGTCGACATCGATGCGCCCGGCGAGCGCGAAAGCCACCACCAGGGGCGGCGACATCAGATAATTGGCGCGAACTTCAGAATTGATACGACCTTCGAAGTTGCGATTGCCGGACAGCACCGAGGCGACGACCAGATTGTTTTCGTCGATGGCGCGGGAAACTTCCGTGGGCAGCGGTCCCGAGTTGCCAATGCAAGTCGTGCAGCCATAGCCCACCAGATGAAACTTCAGTTTCTCCAGGTACGGCATCAGACCTGCGTTTTCCAGGTAATCCTTAACGACCTTCGATCCGGGCGCGAGCGAGGTCTTGACCCACGGCGGGACCGACAATCCTTTCTCGACCGCCTTTTTGGCGACCAAGCCAGCGGCAATCAGAACCGACGGATTCGACGTATTCGTGCACGAGGTGATCGCGGCGATTACCACGCTGCCGTGCTTGAGCGACTTTTGTACATCCGGCGGAACATGTTCGTGCACGTTGGGATCTTCTACGCCGATGGCTGCGGGGCTGCCGCCTTCCTGCTCCCAGCGGGCTGCGTTCGTGTTTACCGCAGCCATTGCACTCGCCGCTGCCGGAGGTTTCGGCTTGATGAGCGAAGGCAAGGCTTGCGTGAACGATGCTCCCGCCTGCGAGAGAACTACACGATCCTGCGGGCGTTTCGGTCCGGCAAGACATGGCTCGACGGTTGATAGGTCGAGGCTCAACAGTTCGGAGTATTCGGCCTCGGGCGTTCGGACATCGTGGAACAAGCCTTGTTCGCGGGCATAGGCCTCGACCAGCGCGATCTGTTCTTCACTGCGCCCGGTGAGCCGCAGGTAGCGCAGGCTCTCCTTGTCGATCGGGAAGATGCCGCAGGTAGCGCCGTATTCGGGCGACATATTTGCAATAGTGGCGCGATCGGCGAGTGGAAGGTCCTGCAGTCCGGGCCCGAAGTATTCGACGAACTTGCCCACCACTCCATGCTTGCGTAGCATCTCGGTGATCGTCAGGACGAGATCGGTTGCCGTCGCGCCTTCGCGCAGGCGGCCCGTGAGCTTCACGCCGACCACCAGTGGGATCAGCATCGACACGGGCTGGCCAAGCATGGCGGCCTCGGCTTCGATTCCACCGACTCCCCAACCGAGCACGCCGAGTCCGTTAATCATCGTAGTGTGCGAGTCGGTGCCGACGAGCGTGTCAGGATACGCAGTGCGCTTGCCGCCTTCTTCATTCACGAAGACAACACGCGCCAGATATTCGAGATTGACTTGGTGGACGATGCCAGTGTCAGGCGGTACGATCGCCAGGTTGCGGAAGCCGGTCTGTCCCCAGCGTAAAAACGCGTAGCGTTCTTTGTTGCGCTGGAACTCGAGCAGCGCATTGACATCGAACGCGCCGGCCGAGCCGAATTCGTCCACCTGCACCGAGTGGTCAATCACCAACTCGGCGGGCTGCAGCGGATTGATCAGACCCGGGTCGCCGCCCAGGCTCCGCATGGCGTCGCGCATGGCCGCGAGGTCAACCACGGCCGGTACGCCGGTGAAATCCTGCAGAAGAACCCGGCTGGGCGTAAAAGCGATTTCCTTTTCGGGCTTCGAATTCTTGTTCCAGGCGGCGAGCGCGCGAATTTCCTGCGGCGTGACGTTGCGGCCGTCTTCGGTGCGCAGAAGGTTCTCCAGCAGAATGCGGAGAGAGAACGGCAGATGCTTCGTCGAAATGCCCTGCTTGTCGAGAGCATCGATGCGGTAAAGTTCGTATTCCTTGTTTCCGACTTTGAAGGTTGCGCGAGCGCCAAAACTGTTTGTGGACATGATTGCCTTCCTGATCTTTCCTGATCTAAAGATGATGGAACATGATTTAACAGTCCTTGAAACGTGGACGAAGACGCTGGACGCGGCGGTCGCCGCACCACCACTCTCTAGTTTATTACTTTGCCCGAGGAATTTGTAACTGTAAGGCAGCCGGTGAACAATTGCCTGTGAGCTGCGTCACACCATTCATTTCGCCTTCAGCAGCAACACCGGCGCGCTGATACTATGGCGCACTCGAGTGGCCGTCGCGCCCAGAAATATGTCGGCCAGCAAGCGATGACCATGGGTGCTCATCGCGACCAGGTCGCAGCCCTTCTGTTGAACCCATTTGATGATTTCGTTCGCCGGTTCGCCGTATGCGAGTTCCGCCTCGGTCGGAATCCCCGCCGCCTCAAACTCGGCACGGACTTTTTCCAAATAGGTTGTGTCCTCGGAGATTTCCGGGCTGACCGCATCCGGGCCGTAGGTTCGGGCGGCCCACCCGTCCGCCACGTGCAGCAAGACCAACCGGCTGTGCGCGAGCTTCGCGAGATCCTTGACGTGCTCGATAATCGCCCGGTCCGTCGGCGTGCCGTCAAGGGTTACAAGAATGGTGTCATACATGAGCGTTCGTTTCGTCGTGCAGAACTGCTTATCCGCCGGTGATAACTGACCACGCCGCCTTGACGGAGTCGGGCAGGCCATAAATATCCATGACGGTGATCAGAATAGCACTCGCCCAGCCAGCCATTAGCAGGAACCAGCCATTCTTCCACCTTCCCATGCGCTTGTGGGAGCTCGTGAACTGGAGCAGCGGGAACATCGCAAAGGGCAACTGCAGCGCGAGCACCACCTGGCTCAGCGTGAGCAGATCGGTAACGCTGCTGTCGCCGCGCAGTCCGATAATGAAGACCGCCGGCAGAATCGCCAGCGTGCGCGTGATCAAGCGCCGCACCCACGGCTTGATTCGCCAGTGCATGAAGCCTTCCATCACCACTTGCCCCGCGAGCGTGCCCGTGATGGTGCTGCTTTGGCCGCTGGCCAGCAGAGCGACCGCAAATAGCGTGCTGGCAGCGGCCGTCCCCAGCAACGGCGCCAGGGTCAGATAGGCGACGCGAATCCAATCGCTATTGGCGTTGAACACGACCACATGGCCGCCGGCGACCGTCACACTTTCTTTTCCGAAGAAGACGGTCGCCGCCAGCACCAGAATCGCCGCGTTCACAAAAAACGCTACCGTGAGAGCAGCGGTGGAATCGATGGTATTGAATTGAATCGCGCGCCGAATCGACTGGTCATCTTTCTGCAACTGCCGGCTCTGAACAAGGGCCGAGTGCAGATACAGGTTGTGGGGCATCACGGTCGCGCCGATCATGCCGATCGCAATGTACAGCATCCCGGCGTGGCCAAAGTGCGGGCTGATCAATGCTCGCGCCATTTCCACGAAACTCGGCTGCGTCTCGGGCAGGACGAAAATCTCGATGAAGTAACAGACGCCAATGGTCACGATCAGCAGCAGCACCACCGCCTCAATGGTGCGCATCCCGAAACGTTGCAGGGCCAGCAGAAGCAGCACGTCGAGGCCAGTAATAATTACGGCCCAGAGCAGCGGAATGTGAAAAAGCAGGTTAAGGGCGACGGCGCTCCCGAGCACTTCTGCCAAGTCGCAGGCCCCGATGGCTATTTCGCTCATCAGCCAGTTGGGCCAGCGCGTCCATGCCGGATACCAGTCGCGGCAGCATTGGGCGAGATCTTTGCCCGTGACCACGCCCAGGCGCGCGGAGATGACTTGCATGAAGATGGCCATCAGGCTGGCCACGCCGACTACCCAGAGGAGCCCATACTTGAACTGCGCGCCGCCTTGAAGATCCGTACCCCAGTTGCCGGGGTCCATGTAGCCAACGCTGACCAGAATCGCCGGCCCGACGAAAGCGCGCCACTGCTGCCAGAATCCCGCCTGGTGATGCGGCACAGAGATAGAACCGTGTACGCCCTCCAGCGAAACATGGCCCGCGGATGGAGCAGGGGAGGCGTCTTCAGCCGCAGACACACCAGTGCCTGTCGCCCCTTTGATGCTCACCGGCACGCCTGTTTCTTTCATTGCTTAGTCATCCAACATGGAATGTTTTCAAGAAGCCCCGAAGTCAACTGGCGTACATGCCCGACCATTAACTGTGGTTAATTATACGGAACCAGATGGCAAACGGGAAACCCAAATTCTCTCCGCCGCCGAACGGCCCAGGATCATGGCTCCGGCTGCGGTGCGGATGGAGAGAGTCTTATCGTAGTTGCGCTCGACGAGGCCGAGTTTGGCGCCCGGCCGTATTCCGCGGTTTTCCAGGAATTCGAGCAGATGGCGGTCGCGTTCGTAGATCCCGCTGACCGCGTAATTTTTTCCCGCCTCGGCCTCCGAGAGCAGCACGAGGCCGCGCCGCCGGCGGCTCGCCGGACTCTCCAGTTCGCTCAGGTTCCCGTGCGGACACGGCTTTCCGCGCCCCAGTTTCGCCACCAGCCTCGCCTCAAAGTTGGGCGAGACGGCATGCTCCAGGCGCTCTGCCTCATCATGAACCTGGAACCATGCCATGCCGAAAATTTCGCTGAGCATGCGCTCGATCAGGTGATGCCGCTCCGTAAGTTTGCGCGCGATCTTTCTCCCGGACGCGGTCAGGCGGACGCGGCCGTCGTTGTTTACGCGTACCAGTCCATCCTTCTTCAGCCGGCGCACCGCCATCGTCACCGCCGGAGGCGAAACATTGAGCCAATGGGCGAGCGTCGCCGAAATGACGGCTTCTCCCTCGCCTTCGGCCTCCAGAATCGCCTTGAGGTAATCCTCTTTGGATACGGTGATCACGTGAACCGCATTATACGGCACGATTAAGCATAGTTAACGGGCAAGTCAAAAGTCAGAAGTCAAATTGCAGAAGTAAGAATCGAGAGGGCGTTAACTTCTGCAATTTGACTTCTGACTTTTGACTTCTGTCTTCTTCCCGTTTGACATCGTCCGCGCTCGCCCCTACCCTTGAAAGTCCAGAACCGAGTCCACGACAATGTCGGGAGCAATGAAAATTCTCGTGATAGGCAGCGGAGGCCGCGAACACGCGCTTGTGTGGAAGCTCGCGCAGTCGCCGCGCGTTGGTGGGATTTACTGCGCGCCCGGAAATGGCGGGATTGCGGAAGATGCCGAATGCATCGCCGTCGACGTCAAGAGTTTGGACTCGATGGTCGCCCTCGCCAATCAACTCCAGCCTGACCTGACGGTCGTCGGACCGGAGTTGCCGCTCATGTTGGGCGTAGTCGATGAGTTCACGCGGCGTGGCTGGCGAACATTCGGCCCCACGCAAGCCGCTGCCCAACTGGAGACGAGCAAGAGTTTTGCAAAAGAATTCTTGCAGCGCCATCGCATTCCCACAGCGCACTATGCGATCTGCAATTGCTCGGACGAGGTTCGCGATGCGCTGCCGCACTTCTCGACTCCAATCGTGGTGAAGGCCGATGGCCTGGCCGCGGGCAAGGGTGTGGTCATCGCGAAGAGCAAGGATGAAGCGTCCACGGTCGCCAATGAAATGCTTAGCGGCCGCATGCTGGGCGAGGCCGGAGCTCGCGTGGTGCTGGAAGAATTCCTGCAGGGCGACGAACTGTCTTTCCTCGTTGTGAGCGACGGCGAGCGCGTGGCGCCATTGGTCGCGGCGCAGGACCACAAGCGCGTAGGGGATGGCGACACCGGCCCAAACACGGGAGGCATGGGCGCTTACACGACAAAAACGATTATCGATGACCAGATGCGCGACTGGCTGGTGGCGCACATCGCACGTCCCGTTGTTGCGGGGATGAAGGCCGAGGGAGCCGAATACAAAGGCGTGCTCTACTGCGGATTGATGATGACCGCGCGTGGCCCGATGGTGCTCGAATTCAACTGCCGCTTCGGCGATCCTGAAACGCAGCCCATCCTGATGCGGATGGAGAGCGATCTGGTCGAGGCAATGGAGGCCTCCATCGACGGCCGCACCAGCGACGGCGATTTCAAATGGTCGAGCGATGCGGCGGTGTGCGTGGTGATGGCTTCGGGCGGTTATCCGGGGACGTATCAAGCGGGAAAGAAAATCACCGGCCTTGAATACGCTGCGAAACTGGATGGAGTAAAAGTGTTTCATGCCGGAACGAGCGCACGCGATGGAACTTTTTATACCGCTGGCGGGCGCGTGCTGGGGGTGACGGCGCGAGAGGCAGAATTGCAAACTGCAGTGGATCGTGCGTATGAAGCGTGTGGGGAAATTCAGTTTGAGGGCGCGCACTATCGGAAGGACATTGCGGCTCGAGCGCTGAAGAAATAGGGTTTATATATACGTAGAACAGTGATTATGACTAGACCAATTGTTTCCATCGTAATGGGCAGCGACTCCGATCTGGAGATCATGCGCGAGGCTGCCAAGGCGCTCGACGAATTTGGGATCGCCTATGAAATTGATGTCACCTCCGCGCATCGCTCTCCCGACCGCACCGCCAACTACGCGAAAAAGGCTGCTGGTCGCGGCATTCGCGTGATTATTGCGGGAGCCGGCGGAGCCGCGCATCTGGCTGGCGTGATTGCCGCGCACACTACATTGCCGGTAATCGGTGTGCCGATCCCATCCACCTCGCTACAAGGCATGGATTCTCTGCTGGCAACCGTTCAGATGCCGGCGGGAATTCCGGTGGCGACAGTAGCCATCGGCAAACCCGGCGCAACCAATGCCGGAATTCTAGCCGCGCAAATCATCGGCGTAGCCGATGCCGCAATCGCAAAGAAGCTTGACGCCCACAAAGAAAACCTTGCAAAGGGCGTGGAAGAGAAGTCGAAGAAGCTGCAGGCATCGCTGGGCTGATCTCGAATCGGCGCGGCTACAGCTTAAGATTCTTCAGGTATTCGCGAAACGGTCCACCCAAGTCATCCCGCTTCAGCGCGAACTCTACCGTGGCTTTTAGGAAACCGAGCTTGTCACCGGTGTCGTGGCGACGGCCCTCATAGACGCAGCCGTACAATTTTTCGCGTTTCAAAAGGGCACGCAGGCCGTCGGTCAGCTGCAGTTCGCCACCCGCGCCTGGCTTGATGTCCGAGAGCGTTTCGAACACAGTCGGCGTGAGCACGTAGCGGCCGATGACGGCGAGATTGGAAGGGGCGTCGGCGAGCGCGGGCTTCTCGACCAGGTCGAGAACTTCGTAGAGCTTGCCGCCGGAGCCGGGTACTTCCTTCCCCTTGATGACCCCGTAGGAGGAGATCGCCGGTCCCTCGACGGGCTGAATGGCAATCACCGACAGGTGCTTTTCGTCGAAAACATCCATGAGCTGTTTGAGAACGGGGACCCTGGCGTCGATGACGTCGTCGGCGAGCAGGGCGGCGAATGGCTCATGGCCAACGAGTTCGCGCGCGGTGAGGATGGCATGGCCGAGGCCGAGGGCTTCCTTCTGCCGCACGTAGGAGATGTACATCATGTCGGAGATCTGGCGCACGATCTTCAGGAGGTCGTGCTTGCCTTTTTCTTCGAGCATCTTTTCGAGCTCGTAGCTGACGTCGAAGTGATCTTCGATGGCGCTCTTGCCGCGTCCGGTAATGATGATGATCTGGTCACATCCGGCGGCCATGGCCTCTTCGACGCCGTACTGGATGATGGGCTTGTCGACCAGGGGAAGCATCTCCTTGGGCTGGGCCTTGGTGGCGGGGAGGAAGCGGGTGCCGAGGCCGGCGGCGGGAAAAACGGCTTTGCGGACGGTGCGGACGTGGCGGCGGTCGTGGAGAATGCGGCGATCTTCCTCGGGCATCATAACCATCTGATTGTAAATGGTGGGAATTCTTCATCGCCGGCGAAGACGAATGGCGAGCCTGGTTGATCCGGGCAGATGCTCGGGCGCAGAATGGCGCCGGAGCGATCCCACTCCGATCTCGAAAAGCGCTTCATCCGGGCCAGAAACAATTCGGTGGGATCCACTGCTGGAAGCAGGACCCGAGGCCCATGCCGTAACCACAAGCTGCTTTTGACGGGTAAGAATCGGGCAATTTGTGGGGGGTACCCCCCTATCCAAACTTGATTAAGTTGTTCATAGTAAATAAGTTAGAAGCAAAATATTCAAAACATTGAACTTAGCATGAGTTTTGGCGATTTGGCGTGCACTTGCGGGAGGGTGCTGGTCGCTTCGATGTGTTGTCAAAGAGCGGTGGAAAATGCGTTCGTCTTTGGAGACGGACGAATCTCTCGATGGAGCACGGTCGAGCAATGATTGCACCGATTGTGGTCCGTGTCGGTGATGACGGTACGCGCAAAATGTGATGAAAAAAGTTGGAGTGTGAAATCCCCAGGTTAGCGCCCAAAGAACGGGCGCGAACCTGGGGCACCGAGCTAACCTGGGAGAACTAACGTGGAGCGAGGAACACGGCTTTCTCATCTCCTCCGCCCCGCTCCCGATCTCTAGCCGTCCACTCCGACTCGATCTCCACCACCGCAATCTCACGCAAAGCGTAATGCCGATAGCTGCTCCACTTCCATTCCTCAGGTGTTCGAACTAATCCACGCTTCACCGGATTCCGATGCAGATATCGCAGTTTCACAGTGAACTCACGATAATCGCGCACATTCCGGTCATAGTACCGTTTCTCCCAAGAAGAAGAATAAGAACAAGAAGAATGTCGGTGCCCCAGGTTCGCGCTCGTGCTTTGAGCGCTAACCTGGGCGAACCCGGCAGGCTCACTCAAGAGCAGATGAACGTGCTCCGGCATGACAACATACCCGAACACGCGAAGGTCAAAGCGGACCCGCGTGTCTTCGAGACATTGAACGAAAAGATCGAACAACTTAGCGGTTGAGAAGTAGGGCTGGCGATGACGGCAACTGAAAGTGACAAAGTGGGAATGTCCCGATTCCTGAAACCGCCGCAGACCGCTAGGCATGAGCCAAACTTAAACCGCACGGTAAGCCCGGTACAGTCCACCGACGGAGACTATCCACGTTGGCCCCGGCCCAGGGTCGTCTCCACCCAGGTTAGCGCCCAAAGAACGGGCGCGAACCTGGGGCACCGAGCGTCCGTCCCTACGTGGTTTGTGCTGGAGCTTCCTGTGCTTCTAACTCTTCCAGCAGGTCGCGGAGGGTTTCGAGGATTCCTTCGGCGCTGGCGATTTTTATGGTGAACTTTAGCGTGCCGTCGGGGGTGAACTGCGTCTTTTGCTGGGAGGCTACGAAGCGGGCCAGCTTGCCGGGATCGATGGAGGCTTTCTGGCTGAACTTGATGTTGACCAGTTCGCGCTTGCGCTCGATGGCGGTCGCTCCCACCCGCATAGCCTGGAGTTTTAGCGTGGCATAGGCCAGCAGGTTGCGAACTGCGCGGGGCGGCTCGCCGTAGCGGTCGGTCAATTCGCTGCGCACGTCTTTCAGTTGCGACTCGGTTTCTACTCCGGCTATGCGCTTGTACATGCGCAGGCGCTGGTTCTCTTCTTTTATGTATTCGGCGGGGATGCGGATGTTGAGGCCGAGATTGAGCTGGATCTCGGTAGCTTCGACTCCTGTCTCACCCTTCATCTCTCTTACGGCTCGCTCGAGCATCTGCGTGTAGAGCTCGAAGCCGATGGCTTCGATGTGGCCGCTTTGCTCTCCACCTAGTAAATTGCCGGCGCCCCGGAGTTCGAGATCCAACGCGGCGATTTTAAATCCTGCGCCGAGATCGGAAAATTCCTTGAGTGCGGCCAGACGGCGGCGGGCTAGGGGGGTGAGTTCGATTTCGGGGGGCAGGAGCAAATAAGCGTAAGCACGGCGATTGGAGCGGCCGACGCGTCCCCGAAGCTGGTAGAGCTCGGAGAGTCCCATGCGGTCGGCGCGGTTGATGACGATGGTGTTGCAGAGGGGAATGTCGAGTCCGTTTTCGATGATGGTGGTAGAGACCAGGATGTCGGCTTCGTGATGCATGAACTTGAGCATCACTTTTTCCAGTTCGCCTTCGCCCATCTGTCCGTGGCCGACGGTGATGCGGGCGCTGGGCACGAGCGATTGCAGCTTGGCGGCGATCTCCCAGATCGTGTCGACGCGGTTGTGCACGAAATAAACCTGGCCGCCACGATCGAGTTCCTGCTCGATGGAAGACTGGATCAGCTTTTCATCCCAGTTGGCGACTACGGTCTGGATCGCCATGCGGTCTTTGGGCGGAGTTTCGATGACGCTCATGTCGCGCAGGCCGACGAGCGACATGTGCAACGTGCGCGGGATGGGCGTGGCCGACATGGTGAGCACGTCGACCTGGGTGCGCATCTGCTTGATGCGCTCTTTGTGGCGGACTCCGAAGCGCTGTTCTTCGTCGACGACGAGCAGGCCGAGGTCGGAAAACTTTACGTCTTTGGAGAGGAGGCGGTGCGTGCCGATGAGGACATCGACTTTGCCGACCGCGACTCGTTCGAGGATCTCCTTGATTTGTTTTGGTGTACGGAAGCGGCTGATCATTTCGATCTTGACGGGGAAGGCCGCGAAGCGTTGTTTGAAGGTCTCCCAGTGCTGGAAGGCGAGGACAGTGGTGGGCGCGAGCACGGCGACCTGCTTGTTGTCGCTGATGGCCTTGAAGGCGGCGCGCATGGCGACTTCGGTCTTGCCGTAGCCGACATCGCCACAGAGGAGGCGATCCATGGGGAGCTGCGACTCCATGTCGCGCTTGACGTCGGCGATGGCCTGGCCCTGATCGTCGGTCTCGTTGTATTCGAAAGCGTCTTCGAACTCTTTCATCCACTCGGTATCGGGCGGGTAGACGTGACCTTGCGCGGACTGGCGCTGCGCGTAGAGCTTTAGTAGCTCGTCGGTCATGTCTTTCATCGCCTTGCGGACGCGCGCTTTGGTCTTGTCCCAGGCTTGGGTGCCGAGATGATTCAGAACGGGCTTGGCCCCTTCGGACGACCGATATTTCTGGACCAAGTCGAGGCGCGTAAGCGGGACGTAGAGGCGGGCGGCTTCGGCGTATTCGAGCAGCATGAACTCGGCTGCGCCGTCGCCCTGATTGATTTCCTTGAGACCTTGATATTGGCCGATGCCGTGTTCTACGTGGACCACGTAGTCTCCTACCTGGAGATCGCGGAAGTCGGAGAGAAAGGCGGAGACTTTGGATTTCTGGCGGCCGGGGCGCGAGGCGACGAGGTCGGATTCGTCGAAGAGATCGCGGGCTCCGAAGACGGCTAAATGCGCGTCGGGAAGGATGAAGCCGTCGGGGATGTAGGCCTTGAGAAGAGTGGTGGTGAAAATTTCTCCAGCGAAGTAGGCCGTTTCGTCGGCATAGCTTTCGCCGCCTCGGGTGCGGCTGCCGAGGCGATAGCTGGCGTTGTATTCGGTAAAGATGTCGGCCAGGCGCTCGACTTCTCCGGTGTTAGGCGCGGCGAGGATGACGCGCGTCCCCGCGGCGGTTAGCTTTTTTACCTCTTCGATCATGCTGGGGACGTTGCCGTGGAAGCGCGGGGCGGGCCGGGAGAGGAACGGCGCCTCGGCTGTCGATGCTGCGTCCGGGATAAGGGCGGCATTGTTTAGGGAGTAGGGGTCCTTCGACTCCGCCGTAAGTTCGCTTTGCGAACTTTCGGCTCCGCTCAGGATGACAGAGGGAGAATGATCAATGGGACGAGTGATGGCCAGATATTCGAGATCCGCGCCGGGGATTGTTTTGACTGCGTCGCGCCAGGCTTCGGGCGTCAGGTAAAGATCTTCGGGGCGGACGAGGTTGCCGATCTCGCTGCGCTCGTGGGCTTCTTCAATGCGGGCCCACACCTTGCCGAGTTCCTGCGCGAGCGCTTCGGGCTCGTCGAGAATTACTTTGGCATCGGGGAGCAGCGAGAAGATGGTGCGGTCGGCTCCGGCTACCGGGGCATAGAACTCCCAGCCGGGGAAGACTCCTGCGCCGGAGTCGCGGGCGGCCTGCTCGATCGCTTCGGACGATCCGGCGATCCGTTTGCCGGAAAGACGGGCGTTAATCGAGCCGAGGAGCTCTTCGTTGATGGGAGTTTCAGTCAGGGGCAGCAGTACGACTTCATCGACCGGATTTGATGAACGCTGGCTGGCCGGGTCGAACTTGCGCATGGACTCGATTTCGTCGCCGAAGAACTCGACGCGGACGGGGCGGTCGGCTTCGGGCGAGTAAACGTCGAGAATGCCTCCGCGGGCAGCGTACTGGCCGGGCATTTCGACTACGTCGGTCGAGGTATAGCCGACGGTGTTGAGATGCTGGAGGAGCTTTTCGATATCGAAGGTCTCTCCGCGGCGGAGAATGCGCGCGAGGTCGGCGTAATACTCGGGCGAGCGGAGAAGAATGGTGGTGGCGGTCACCGGCGAAATGACGATGGAAGCGCGGCCGGTGGCAATTTTCCAGAGGGCGGTCGCGCGCTCTTCCTGAATTTCGGGATGGGGCGAGAGATTCTGGAACGGAAGCACGTCGCGGGCGGGAAGGCTGACGATGGAGTCGGGATCGGCGGAGCCGGTGAGTTCGGCGAAGGCGCCGAGGACGGGGAGCAAATCTTCAGCGGCGCGGTTGTCGGCGACGACGAGGATGAAAGGGCGCTCGAGGCGGCGCTGGAGCATCACGACGATGAGGGCTTTGGCTGCGGGGGAGAGCCCAGTGACACTAATCCGTCCCGTGCTCTCGCGCAGATGGGAGGACGCACGCCGGAAGGCAGGAAGTTGTTCCGCCTCCGCGAAAATCTCGCGGACAAACGGCAGGAGCATGCTGAGTTTGATTCTAGCAGGTGGGGGGAAGGGTGAACGGTTGCTAACTCCGCAGAAGCGGGCGCGTCAGGCAGGTGGGGCCGCCGGAACCGTTGAGGCAGAGTTCGGAGCCGGGAAAGGTGCGAACGTCGAAGCCGGCTGCGCGCAGGCGATTGTTGGTACTAGCGTTCTCCTCAAGGGCGATCAGGCGCTTGCTGCCTAGCGCGAGGACGTTGCAGGCTAGCGACTCACGTTCGGAATATTCGATTTCTATGAGGCGGAAGCCGCGGGCGTGCAGGAGTTCGATGGTTTCGACGGCTAGCCAGGGGAGATCGACGAGGATGGTCCCTTCGTCAAGCATGCTCATGAGGGACATCAGGTGGAGACAGGCGGACGGACCGGGCCCGTACGGGAGCGGAGCATAGAGCACGGTGACTCCCCTGGGAGCGAGCAGCGCGCGGATCTGATCGATGCCTGCCCGGTTGGTGCGGTAGCCCTGGCCGACTAGCAAAGTTTGCGGGTCGAGCCAGACGATGTCACCGGCTTCGGAGGTGCCGGGGGCGATGATTTCTCCGAGGATGGGGGAGACTGATTGCGCACCTGGCTGTGGACCGAGGTGAGCGCAGTGATCGGCGTGGGCGCGAGCTTCGGGAACGCGATTGGGCTTGCCGGGGTTCATCAGGATGAGACCGAAGTTGGTGGGGAGAGATGCGTCGTGGGTATAGACGGCGTCGAGCGTGAGCGCGCCGGAGGTTGGCAGATGGATGACCTCGGCTTTGGCGTCGGCGAGCAGGCGGCAGAGAGATTCATGCTGGGCCTGGGCGGCGGCGAATTGGGGAGGATGGTGGAATCCGAGATCACGCCAGGCGGCGGTTTTATCGGCGCGATCCCAACCGGCACTGCGAGGCGAACAGACCATCACGCGGAGGAGATCGCCGGTCATTGATTGAGTTTGAGCGGTCGTTGTTTGGGCGGTCGTTATGGGTGTGGTCATTTGTTCGGTCGACGACTTGTTGGGCATAGAGCTTCCAACATCAGCCATATTGACATCAGCACGCAGCGTTCGCGGGCGAGGGGCCCTTCGACTGCGCTCAGGGCAGGTCCGCGCCACACTAACACAAGCTCACATTGCACTGTAGAGAAGAGGACACGGTTCGCGCAATGTTGCAAATCTAAACAGTGCCGGGTTGTGTGCGTTTCGAGGCGGGCAGTTCACGTTTAGCTTGCGTGAATGGCCTCCTCTGATGTACATAATCATGCGGTATTCAATTCCTTTACAACGTGCACGCAATCCCGGGAGCTGGTCAAGAAACGCGCACTTTGATCCCCGCCTGCCTCCACAGGGCGGTCGATTCCAGGAGCCTTATGAAAGCGACACTGAGTCTGCTTTGTTCTGTCGTCATCTTGTTGTTGGTCGCGCAATTCGCAATCGCTCAAGGAGCGGCAACCGGCGATCTCCACGTGACGGTGAAAGATCCGAAGGGCGGGGCGGTGGCCAACGCCGCCGTGACGGTCCGCGATGTGGCGAAAGGTCTGGAACGCACGGGCAGCGGCGACGGGCAGGGCGGGTACAGCGTGCGCCAACTGGCTCCGGGAACGTATACCGTAACCGTGGATGCGCCGGGTTTCACGGGTGTTGAAGCCACCAATGTAAACATTACGGTCGGTCAGCTCGCCGAGTTGCCGATTGGGCTAAACGTGGCCATGGGCAAGGAAGTGGTGGAGGTCACCTCGCAAGCCGAACTGGTGGAGACTTCGCGCAGTTCGACGACCGATACGATTGGAGAGCGGCGGATTGACAACCTGCCGATCAATGGGAGGAACTACATCAATTTCACGCTGACCGATTCGCAGGTGGTGCGTGACAACGCGCCGAATACGGGCGCGGCGCCGACGTCGGGGCTCAACATGAGCGGGCAGCGCGCACGGTCAAACCTGGTGAACGTGGATGGGGCCGATGCGACCGACAACTCGGTGAATGGAGTGCGGTCAACGGTGTCACAGGAGGATGTGCAGGAGTTCCAGATCATCACCAACAGCTACGCAGCGGAATACGGGCGGGCGGCCGGAGGCGTGGTCAACATCATTACTCGGTCGGGATCGAATGACTTTCATGGAGATGTGTTTGGTTATTTGCGCAACCGCAACTTCCAGGCGGTAAATCCATTCAGCACGACATCGAATCCAGCGTATACGCGGGTGCAGGGGGGCACGGCATTCGGCGGGCCGATCAAGAAAGACAAGACGTATTACTTTTTCTCGTATGAAACGACGCGGCGGCATGAGACAGGATTTTCGAGCATTGGACAGGGGAATTTCGGGCTGACTCCATTTGACACTTCGGCGGTGGGACTGCCTCTGGGCGTGTTGCAGCTGACTTCAGACCAGATTGGATTCTTGACGAATCCGGCGGTGATCGGGGCGGAGATCGGTAGTCCGGCCATCGTGGGCGCGGCGGTGGGAGAGTATGCGGGCATTCTGGGAGCATCGTCCGGGATGGCGATCAACGGAGCATGGCCGGCGGCGCTGGGTGGGCAACCGGGATTCATCTCGTCGTGCCAGACTCCGGGAACGTGCTTTGTACCGGGATCGTACCAGACACTGACATCGCAGCAAGGAAACTTCCCGGTGTTTGAGGGGACGAGTTTGTACTCGTTCCGCATCGATCACAACATAAGTAACAACAACCGGTTGAGTTTGAACATCCATGCCAGCCCGAGCACGGTGACAGGCATCGAAGTGAGCGGCCAGGACCAGCCGTTCGGGCAGAACGCTTACTCGCGCACGTCGCAGCAGACTTACCGTGACGTTTCGGGGACGGCCCAGGACACCTGGACGATCGGGAACAACAAGGTGAATGAGTTCCGATTCCAGTTCGCGCGGCGCGGGCTGGAGTACTTCTACAACACGGCGATTCCGGGAGGCTCGGACCCGGCGGTGAACATTCCGGGAATTGCGTATTTCGGGCGCGAGCCGTACTCGTATATCCGGCGCGTCGAGAAGCGATACCAGTTCATGGAAAACTTCGCGTGGACGATTGGACGCCATGACACAAAGTTCGGCGGAGATTTCAATTATCTGCCACTGACGGCAACCTTCACCGTGAACTACGGAGGCGTCTTCGACTTTGGCTCGGTCACTGCCGCGCAGGCCCTCCCAACCCCGCTCTATGACTTGCTCTCCAGCATTAGCGGGGCACCGCAACTCCCCGGACTGAGTTCGGTGCAGGCGTACGGGTTCGGCGCTCCCCAAGATTTCATTCAGGGGCTGGGCAGTCCGAGCGATAATTTCAAGAACATTCCGATTGGCGTGTTCTGGCAGGACAGCTGGCACGCGCGGCACAACCTCACGCTGAATTATGGCGTGCGCTATGACGTGGAAATCGCGCCCAAGTTTACGCCGCCGCAGGGATTGGCGCTGCCGGCGTACAACTTGCTAGGCTTGCAAAAGGGCATTAAGACCGACAAGAACAATTTTCAGCCGCGCATTGGAATGGCGTGGGATCCGCATGGGGATGGCAAGACGGTGGTGCGAGCCTCCTATGGAATTTTCTACGATCACCCATTGTTGGGACTGTACTTCCTGGGAGACGCGTCGGATGGTTCGTCGAGCGGACAATTGGCATTTGCGCCGGGAGCTCCGTGCGGGGGAGCCGGCAACCCGGGCAACCTGAATGCGGTTTCGATCTTTCAAGGGTTGATACCAGCGGCGAACGGCTCTCCGGCATCGCCCTGTTCGCCGGCGACAACTACGGCTGCGCTAGGATTACTGAACTACTCGCCGAACCAACAACGGTTTTCGTGCGCGAGCGGGGATCCGACTTGCGGCGTGGCGTCGCCGGCAAATTCCATCTTCCTCAACCAGAATTATCTGAACCCGTCGACGTTCCTCCCGCTGGCCTTCCAGCCATTTGGATATCCGCAGGGGAAGAACTTCGTGTATGCGTACTCGCAGCAGGTGAATCTTACGGTGGAGCGCGATCTGGGCTCGGGCTATGCGTTCAGCCTGGCGTACAACTTTAACGGCGGGCGGCACCTGAACCGTCCGATTAACGCGAACACGGTGCGCGGCGATTTGCTGGTGAACAACTACCTGGCCGCGGCCGCAGCGGGGCAAGTGTCCAGCAGTCCGTTCACCGTAGGTACGGGAAGTACGCCCTGCGGAGCGGGACCTGCGGGGCCGTGGGTAAGCGCTCCACTGATGAATTTCTTCCGTCCGGGCGGACTCAACCCATCGTTTGCGGCATTCTATAACGCGGTCGGGGCAGGCTCATGCGTTGGGCTGGCTCAGAGCATCGAAACCAGCCTGGCCAGCCAGGGCTTCAACACCAACTGCGATCCGACGACCTACGCGGGCTGCGTGCCCTTCGGCGACATGGATGCCAACTACTCGAATGGCACTTCGGACTATCACGGGTTGACGGCGAATTTGCGCAAGCGATTCGGCAACCACTACGAATTTCAGGCGTCCTACACGTGGTCGCACGCGATCGACGATTCGACCGACTTGCAGTCCACCCTCACGCCGCAGGACAGCTATAACCCAAGGGCCGACCGTTCGACTTCGCTGTTTGACGAGCGGCATCGCTTTGTGTTCAACGGCGTTTACCAGAGCGGCAAACTGGGCGGGTCGGGCTTTGCGAGCAAATTCTTCAGCAACTGGACGTTTGCTCCGCTGATCGAGTTTGGCTCGGGGCGTCCGTTCAACATTATTACGAGCGGCGATGACAACTTTCAGCTTTCGTCGCTAACGGGACGGCCGAATGTGGTGCCCGTGGGAACGTCGACGAACGGGTGCGGGTATCCGGCGGTGGCATCGAAGTTTGCTCCGACGGGCTTGTTCCAGGAGCCTTGCTTCCTTCCGGTATCTGAAGGCGGGAATTTCACGGGAACTCTAGCATCGCTGGACGGCAATCTGGGCCGCAATTCGGGGGTTACACCGTGGACAGTGTTCAACGACATACGCCTCGCCAGGCGCGTGAACTTCAACGAACGTCTCAGCATGGATCTGATTACCGATATGTTCAATATCGCCAATGTGTATAACGTGGCGGCGGTGAGTCCACTGTTTACCAATGCCGGGCAGGCGACTGCGGCCTATGATCCGCGGCAGTTTCAGTTTGCGCTCAAGTTGAACTGGTAATTAGGCTTTGGGCGCGGAGCTTTAGGCCTTAGGTCTTCTGACCGGCCGAGCTGGGAGCCCATAGCCTAAGGGCCTACTGCCGAGAGCCCAAGGCCGGTTTTTAGAGACCTGCGCTCATGCGCCTGGGACCGCGGGGATCTTGAGGTGCTTTTAGTTCGCGGGCCAGCGATCCGGCGATCTTATTGGTAATGCGGGCGCCAAGGACGGCGATCAGGCGATCCTGTTCTTTGGGAAATGGACCTTGCTCCAAGCGGAAGGAGTCGAGTTCCTGGCGGCAGATTTCGTCGAGGCGAAGACGTAACGCGGCGACCTCCGGCCCCGGGCCTCCAGCCATCAACTGCTTTCTGAATCCTTGCACCTCTGCCATCACGATCTTTTCGGCTTCCGCAGCGCCCGCGCGGTTTTCAACGCGAGGCTCAACCACGCGCTCCAGGTCTTCGAGATCGTAGAGCAGGACGCCTTCAAATTCGCGCACCGCGGGGTCGATGTCGCGGGGCAGCGCCAGGTCGATCAGCACCAGCTTGCGGCCCTTGCGCTCGATTGCCAGGCGCTTCATATCGCCGGCGGTAATCACAAATCGCGGAGCCGAGGTCGCGCTGATAATGAGATCGGCTTTCGCGAGATGCTCCCAGCGTTCTTCAAACGGGTATTCCCGGAATGCGGGCGTCTCAGTGCTTATTCTGCGCACCAGGTTCTGGGCGGCGTTTTCGGTGCGATTGATGATACAGACCGATTGCGCGCCTCGCGTCGCCAACGCCTGGGCAGCGGTCGCGCCCATCCGGCCAGCGCCGAAGAGGACCACGTTCTTGGCGGCGATCGAACCGAAGATCTGGTCCGCCAGTTGAACCGCAGCGTCAGGCGCAGAGGTGAAGTGCGCACCAAAGGGCGTCTCCTTGCGGACACGCCGGCGAACGGCCAGCGCACTGCGGAGTATGGTGTCGAGAAACCGTCCCGTACAGCCGGCATTGCGCGCCTGTTGCCAGGCTTGGGAGACCTGGCGGCCAATGTGATCTTCGCCAATGCACATCGAATCGAGGCCGCAGCTCACGCGGAAGGCGTGGGCCAGCGCCTGTTCATCGAGCAGCCGGTAAAAGCTGTTCCATTCCTGTAGCTTGAGGTCGTATTCGGCGGTTAACAGGCGGAGAACGGAATTGACGGCCAGGGTCGCATCGCCCCAAACTACAAATTCGGTGCGATTGCAGGTGGAAAAGACGATCACTTCTTCGATGCCCTCACCCTGCGACAACATCGCGAGGACCTGGGCTTGCCGGCATCCGCTCATCCAAAAACGTTCACGAACTTCGACCCCTGCCGTTCTATGATTGAGCCCGACCACCACTAATGTCGGTTCCAAGGCGCACGCTCCCCAGAGGACTTCACTATTTGTATGGCATCGCACGGGCCAAACGAGAGGTTGCGAAGCATCATGGGTAAGCTTCTGAAAATTAGTGCCTTAGGGTTATATGCTGAACTTCGCCACACTGAGGAAAAGTGGCTTGGGTGAGGGATATCACCCGCTCGTGGGTTTTCGCACGGAGCTTCGCGCTCAGGACGCTTCCCCAGGCGAGACACGGCTCTCTCGGTTGACCACCTCTGCCGAACTACCGGCAGTTCCCGGAAAAAATGTTTACCGCCCCGGTTTTGTGATATTGTCACTGCCGCAAACCTTTGCAGCGGGAATTGCATCCATGAACGGGAGACTTTGCCCGTGAGCGGTATTCCGTTGCGCGGGTTGCCGCGCTCACAACCAACGGGCGCTAATCACTCACTCATAAGGAGAACGACACGATGAAGACGATTCTTAGAGCGACCTTGGCGTTAGTGGCGCTGGCGCTGATTGCTTCAACCTACACGTTTGCCGATGCTGGCGCGGACTTCAAGGCAAAATGCGCAATGTGCCACGGTGCGAACGGGTCCGCTGACACAGTCATGGGCAAGAACATGAAGATCCGCGACTTCAGTTCACCTGAGGTGCAAAAGCAGTCCGATGCTGAACTTGAAAGCATCATTTCCAAGGGCAAAGGAAAAATGCCTGCTTACGATGGCAAGCTTTCGAAGGATCAAATCGACGGCTTGGTGAAGTGGATCCGGACTTTGAAGAAGTAGTTTCTCTTCTCTTGGACAAAGAACGGCTGGGGGGCATCCTCCTGGCCGTTTTTGGTTTTGGGGTAAAGACGGGGCTTGCCGCGTCTCCGCTGTCCAACAAGACGGGGCAAGCCCCGGCTCCAATCCAGGCCGACCGAAGACAGGCCTTAGGCTCCAGTCCGTTTCTCGATCTTGGCCCAGGTGTCTTTCAGCGCGACCGTGCGGTTGAAGACGGGCTTGCCCGGTTTGGAATCGGGATCGACGCAGAAATAGCCCAGGCGCTCGAACTGGTAGCGGGCTTCGACTGGGGCGTTGGCGAGCGATGGCTCCAGTTTTGCGTACGGGATGGCTTCGAGCGAATTGGGATCGAGGTTCGCGGTGAATTCATGGCCCTCGGCTACGT
>JBAQJU010000038.1:0-11072 GCA_049300475.1 Terriglobales bacterium
TGCACCTCTGTGAACCCTGTGGTTTATGCTTCTTGCCGACACTTAATCAAGGCTTCCCTGGAGCCGCGTTCGTTCCGGGGCGGGCACTTGAAATTCTCCTGCGATCCCACCTGCCTCGGGTTTACAATGGCCCACCAAATCTTCTGATTCCAATCGACGATGGCGAAGGCAAAGGCAAAGGCAAAAACAAAGGAAGGTCTGCCGTCCGGCGCGCGCGAGCGTCTGGTGCAGGCCGCCCGCAAAGCGATGAAGAATGCCTACGCTCCCTTTTCTCATTTCAAAGTGGGCGCCGCGATTCTCACTTCGAAAGGGGATATCTTCGCCGGCTGCAACGTCGAGAACTCTTCGTACGGAATGACGAACTGCGCCGAGCGGACGGCAATCTTTTCGGCCGTCGCTGAAAAAGGCCCCGGGCTTGAGATTCTGGCCGTCGCCGTGACCAACGCACAAGGCGTTCCGTGCTCGCCCTGCGGCGCGTGCCGTCAGGTGATTTATGAGTTCGGACCCGAAGCCGTTGTCTTTTATCAGGGCCAGCACGGCGATGCCGAAAGCCCCATCACCGAACTTTTGCCGGAGGGCTTTCGACTCCGATGAGCCAGCCAGGCGCTGTCCAGCAGGCGTTCCGCGTCATCGACCTCATCCGCAAAAAGCGAGACGGTGGCGCGCTCTCGACCGCTGAAATCGAGTACATCGTCGACGGCTATACGGCGGGCAGCATTCCCGATTACCAGATCGCCGCGTGGTTAATGGCAGTCTTGCTGCGCGGCATGACGCGCGAAGAATTGGCCGCTCTTACCCATGCAATGCTGCATTCCGGCGAGGTGCTCGACCTCAGTTTTCTGCCGGCAAGAAAGGTGGACAAGCATTCCACGGGCGGAGTGGGCGACAAAACGTCACTTGTTCTCGCACCGCTCGTGGCGGCCGGCGGCCTTTTCGTGCCGATGATCAGCGGCCGCGGGCTTGGTCACACAGGAGGCACGCTCGACAAACTCGAATCCATTCCCGGTTTTCGCGTCGGGCTCTCGGTGCCTGAATTCCATCGCGTGCTCAAAGCCTGTGGCACCGCGATGATTGGGCAGACCGAGAAGATTGCTCCCGCCGATCGCAAACTCTACGCGCTGCGCGACGTGACGGGAACGGTGGAGAGCCCGAATCTGATCTGCGCCTCCATTATGAGCAAGAAGCTGGCCGAGGGCACCGACGCGCTCGTGCTCGATGTGAAGACCGGGTCGGGCGCGTTCATGAAGAAGGAAGAAGACGCCGTGCACCTCGCTGAACTCATGGTCGAAACCGGCGAGCGCATGGGCAAACAAATGGTCGCGCTCATCACCAACATGGATCAGCCGCTCGGCCGCATGGTCGGCAACGCGATGGAAGTGCAGGAATGCATCGACGTGTTGCACGGCGGCGGACCAGAGGACTTGCGCGAACTGTGCCTGCACCTGGCCGCGTGGATGTTTTATTTGGGGGGATCGACAAAAACGGTGGCGGAGGGCAAACAACTTTCGGACGAGATCATTGCTTCCGGCAAAGCTTTCGACCGCTTCCGCCAGATGGTCGAGTTGCAGGGCGGCGATGTCAGCGCCATCGACGATCCGACTCGCCTGCCATCTGCCGATCATCGTGTGGACGTCCCCAGCCCTTCGGCCGGTTTCGTCACGGAAATCCTGTGCGAGCAGGTCGGTACCGCGTGCGTGATACTCGGCGGAGGCCGCGAGCGCAAGGAAGATTCGGTCGATCCCGCGGTCGGCATTGTCGTTCACAAAAAGATTGGCGATCAGGTTGGAGCTGGTGAAGCGCTCTGCACCATTCATTGTCATTCCGACGCACAAGCAGCGCGCGCCAGGAAAATGCTTGAAGAGAGCTACAAAATCTCCTCTGCGCCTCCCGCCCACAAGCCTTCGCTGATTCATCGCGTGATTCATAAAGGAGAGCATTGATGGGACGATTTACCGGCATTCTCGGCCTGATCACGATGCTGTCGCTCGGCTACATCTTTTCCACCAACCGGAAGGCGATCCGCCTGAAGACGGTCGGCTGGGGGCTGGGCCTGCAGATTGTGTTCGCCTTTTTTGTTCTCAAAGTGGACATGGGCAGGATTCTCTTTCAGAAGGCCGGAGATGCCGTAAACACCATGCTCGGTTATGCGTTTGCCGGATCGCAGTTTGTGTTTGGAGATCTCGGAAAGCAAGGCTCGCATCTGGGATTCTATTTTGCATTTCAGGTGTTGCCGACCGTCATCTTCATCTGCGCCCTGTTTGCCGTGCTTTATTACGTTGGCATTATGCAGATCGTCATCCGCGCTGCTGCCTGGTTTATGACGCGCTTCATGGGAGTGAGCGGCGCGGAATCGCTGAACGTGGCGGCCAGCATTTTTATGGGCCAGACGGAAGCGCCGCAGACGATTCTTCCTTTTCTCCCCGACCTCACTTACTCGGAACTGATGACCGTGATGACCAGTGGTATGGCGCACGTTTCGGGGAGCATCATGGCCGCTTACATCGCGTTCGGGATCGAGCCCAAACACCTGCTGAGCGCCGTGATCATGACCGCGCCCGGCACGCTTCTGATGTCGAAGATGCTCGTCCCCGAAACCGGGGTTCCCAGAACTGCCGGGCACGTGATAATGCCCAAAAGTGAGGAACAGACCAACCTTCTGGGTGCGATCGCCAAGGGTACAACCGACGGTTTGTATATGGCACTCAACATTGCCGCCATGCTCATTTCTTTTCTGGCGCTGATTGCTCTGCTCGATGGCCTCATGGGAGGGATTCACGCCCACCTGCACTGGTTTCCGTCGAGCCTGGAATTAATTCTTGGCAAGCTTTTCGCCCCGGTCGCGTTTGTGATTGGCATTCCGTGGCACGACTGCGCCGCCATCGGCAACCTTCTGGGCGTGCGCATGGTGCTGAACGAACTGGTCGCATTCTCCATGCTGGGACCGCAGAGGGCGATGCTCGATCCGCGCTCCTTCACGATTGCGACCTTTGCATTGTGCGGATTCGCCAACTTCAGCTCGATCGGAATCCAGATGGGCGGGATCGGAGCGCTCGCTCCGAACAAAAAGGCGGATCTCGCGAGACTCGGATTGCGCGCCATGCTCGCCGGAACCATGGCCAACCTGATGTCCGCCTCGATTGCCGGGATGCTGTTGTAAGTATGCTGCCCTAATCATGTGGCGCGGGCGCCCTCGCCCGCGTGCGTGCAGCGCCAAGTGGCAACTTCCGCCCCAATCGCGGAAGTAGGTTGTGCGGGTAGTTACCGCGGCCTGACGTCCATCAATGCCTCTTGCGTCGTTATCATCCGCGCTCCCAGCCGGGCGAACTCCGCCAAACTCTTCTCCCCCGCGTCCGCCGATAAACTTGCAATCGCATCCTGCACCACGGCTACGCGCCGCTTGCGCTGCAGCAAGCCCTTGACCGCCAGCCCGACGCAATATTCCGTCACCACGCCGAAGGCGACGAATTCCGCCTTGTTCCCCAGCCGCTTCACCAATTCATCCGCGTGCAGCGATTGGAAAATATCCAGCGTCTGTTTCTCGAGCACGATCTGCTGGTACGGAGCGAGATCGTCCGGCAGCTTTGCATCCGGCAGATTCTCGACGCGGATGACTCTATCGGCCAATGCCTCCGACAGCAATTCCGCGCCCGGCGTGCCTTTTATGCAGTGCGGAGGAAATTGCTTGAACTCAGGATCGTTGGGCGAATGAAAGTCTCCGTGAGAAACCAGAAAGACCTCATCGCGCCGCGCCGCATCGGTCAGCTTGCGGATGTTGGGAAGGAGTTTCTCGGCGCCCGGAACATAGAGCTTGCCGCCGGGCAGCATGAAGTCGCGCTGAACGTCTACTTCCCAGAAGATAAAATCCCGAGACCGCATTTACCTCTCCATTGTTTGTTGCGTGGTGGCGGGGCTTTGCCCCGCCGCAACGGGGCGGAGCCCCGTCACCGCATTTATATCGATGCTTGTAAAGCTGTCGGCGATGTGGCGGCGAGACGCCGCCAACAACCGCCGGCGGGACGCCGGCGCTACGGTAGGACTCACCGCATGCCCAGCGACGCGGCCACACTCTTTTGATACTCGCGCGCCTTGGCGATGGCTGCCTCTTCATCGACGGTCAGCAGCTTGTGGTCCTTCATTACCAGGCGGCCGCCAATCATGACCGTTTCCACATCGCTCGCCTTCAAGGCGTAGGCAATCTGCGCGTAGACGTCGTACATCGGCACGGCATTCGGCTCGTCGAGGCTGATCACGATCAAATCCGCTTTCTTGCCGGTTTCGAGCGATCCAATTTCCTTCTCCATGTGCAGGGCGCGCGCGCCATCAATCGTGGCCATCTCCACCACCGCGTTCGCATTCAGCGCCAGCGGGCTCATCTTCGTGATCTTTGCCAGCTTCGCCGCCAGGTCGATCTCCTCCATCAGATCAAGATCGTTGTTGCTGCCTGCGGGACCATCGGTGCCGAGACCAACCGCCACTCCGGCCGCGCGCTCCTCCGGCACCGGCGCAACGCCGCTCGCCAGCATCATGTTGCTCGATGGATTGTGCACGCATCCTACATGCCGCTGCGCCAGGATCTTGCGGTCGGCCTCATCGACAAAAATGCAATGTGCGGCTATCACATCCGGTCCGAGTACCCCGATCCGGTCGAGGTATTGCACGGGGGTCGCGCCATTATTCTTGAGGCTGTCATCCAATTCTTTCTTCATCTCGGCGACGTGAATCAGAATCGGCGCATGATACTTGCGCGCCAGCGCGGCTGCATCCTGCAAGGTCTTTTGCGAACACGTATAAATCGAGTGCGGCGCGGGCGCCGCATGGATGAGCGGATCGCCCTGCCACTTCTGCAGGAACTTCTCCGTATAGGCGAGCATGGCCGCATGGGTCTTGTTGTCGGGGGCGGGAAAGTCGATGAAGGTCTCGCCCAGCACGCCGCGCATGCCAGCCTTTTTGGTTTCTTCGGCAACCGCGTCTTCGAAGTAGTACATATCGGCGAAGGTGGTAATGCCGGAGCGAATCTGCTCCGCGGCCGCCAGGCGCGTGCCCCAGCGCACGAATTCCTCGTTTACGTTTTTCGCTTCGGCGGGAAAGATGTATTTGTAGAGCCAGTCGTTGAGCGTTACATCGTCGTGCAGTCCCCGGAACAGCGTCATGGGAACGTGGGTGTGCCCGTTGATGAACCCGGGCAGCAATAGTTTGCCGCGCGCGTCAATTATCTGTCGTCCCTCAAACCGGGCTTCAATGGCGGCGCGCGGCCCGACGGCGGCGATCGAATCGCCAACTACCGCAACCGCGCCGTCGTCATAGACGGAGCGCTTGGCATCCATGGTGACGACCATGCCGGTGACGATGGTGTCGGCAGGTTGTTTTGTGGTCTGGTTTGCTGCCTGCCCATAAGCCAGCAGCGCGAACAGAATTTCAAATATGCAGACCGGCACGCAATAGCTTCCGTATTTCATGGCGAGTCCTGTATTCAAATTGTTGCCGCAACCGATTGCGACGAAGGTGATTGTACAGCCCGTCGCGGCCGGAAACACCCTCACACGCCACGGTGACAGGCGTCACAGCATTCATGTTCATCCAGCGCTACAAGAGACAAACACTGGGGAGGGAGCGATGGCCGCAGGGCCGGGGGATCTGGTGGTTTCGACCGCAATGCAGGAGCAGCTGCTGCGTCTCGCCACCCTTCTTTTCAAGGCGAAAGGCACGATATTGTTTCGGCATGGAGATGCCGTCAGCGGCCTGTATCTCATCCGCAGAGGGAAAGTGGGTCTGGCGCTGGACGGAGTCAACTCTACCTTTGCGCCCAGAATTCTGGGCGCTGGCTCGGTTGTAGGATTGCCTGCCACGGTCGCGGGTTCTCCTTATAGTCTTACGGCGCAGGTCCTTGAAGATGCGGAACTGGCATTCGTTGCGCGCGAGGCGGTAGTTGAATGCCTCCGGCAAAATCCCGCACTTTGCTTTGAAGTAATGGATATGCTCAGCGGCGAAATTTCAGGAACTCGATTGGCAATCAAACAGGGTGGTGCTCTTCGTCCACGCAAGGCATAAGCCCGATCCTCTTCCCGCCAGATCAAGCCCAGCAGCTGCTACCACCAAACGGGATTGTCAGGCTTGTTCATCAGCTTGACCAGTTCCTGCTTGATCTCGAGCAAGCGGCTGGCGCGTGCTTCGAGCGCGGACCGGTCCAGCGGGCTGCGCTTCTGCTTGACCGGAACACGGTCATTCAGCATCTTGAGATCGGCGATTTCCTGGCGCAGGCTGGAGAGGTATTGCATAGTGGCTGGCATCACTTTCAGCATACGCTCTATTTGGCTGGGCCGGCAGGAATTCGCGCCTTCGTTCGTCTCCCTCGTTCGCCGCTTTCGCAAGCTATTGATTCCACATGGTCGCAGGAAGCTACAATCACCTCTTACTATCTTCTTCACCTCTCGCGATCCTCTTCGCGCTCAGCTTTTAAAGAATTTCAGCAGCCGCTCCATGTGGACCTGCTCGTTGGCCACCGCCTCGCCCACGCGCTGCATGTTGGGAATCTGGTCGACAGCGTCCATTTCGCGCACCTTGACTGGATCGACATCGGGCAGGTTCAGTTGATCCAGCCGTTCTCTGCTCAGTTCCACGGTGATTCGCTGGTAGGTCACAAGCTTGTTGTTGCCCAGCCCTGCGCTCATCCTTGTGAGGGCGTCCGCGCTCGGTGTTCCCGCGGCGGACGCGCCCGAAACAATTGCCTCCGCAATGCCGGATGCGCCTTGGGTGGGCCGTTCGCCGAGCAGGTGCATCAGCACGTTTTGCTGCAGGTTCGCTTCGTTCATCAACTCTTTGAGCACGTACTGCGCCCAATCGAGAAGATTGTAGTCCGCCGCTTTGCCCGGCTCGATGGTCACCGGAGCGAATCCGGTGCCCAGCGAGATCAGCAGCAGATTGTCGACACCCATCGGCCATCCGATGCCGTACTCCGGAATGGTCGCTTCCAGAAATACCTGCAGCGAAGGGTTGTTGTAACTGCTGACTCCGCCATCGATGAATTCGTAAGTCTGCGGCTTACCGGCATCATCCGGAATATCGAATGCGTGCGGTGGAAAGTAAGTGGGCGCCGCCGAACTGGCGCGCACGATGTGCCACAACGGAATCTTCGCGTTGTTGGCGAAGAACTTGCTTTTGGGATTGTTAGTGAAAAACCAGTCGTTGCCGAGCGTGGCGTTCTTTGTGACCAGCAAAACCATTGCCCGCAGACGAGGATCGCCCAAAACGGTCGCTTCGCCGAATTTGTCTTTCAGATGCTGCTCGATTGGCCCACTGGGATACTTGTGCCAGAACTGCTCGGGTAAGAAGACTTTCTTGAAGATATCGGGCCCGAACTGAAGATAAAAATCGCTCAGGTCGGCAGCCTTCATGCCAAGGGCGAGGCCAGCGGCCAGAATCGCGCCGGTGCTGGTGCCGCCAATCAGATCGAAACGATTGCTGAGCGGCTGCGGATCTCCGGTAAGTTGATCGAGTTGTTGCTCGATCAGTATGAGGGCTTGCGCCGGAATGAGTCCGCACAAACCGCCTCCGTCGATGGATAGGAGGCAGCGGGGCCGACTGGGAGCGATGGTGTTTGTAGTCATAGGTGTGTCCTTAGGATCGCCATGATATCTCGCTTTGTAGGCGCCGTAGCAGATTAACGCTGACCGCCATTGCTTCGGGCGCACTATTTTTCGATGTTTCCGCCTGGGTTAGATCACATATTCTTTTTCTCTCTTGTTGCGCCGGTGCGGGCTTTGGCAGGCCTGGATGGCTCCGGGCGGGAGCTTGTCATCGGAGCCGGCTTCGGGCTCGGGATCCGGGGGAAACATTTTGTCGAATTTTGCGCTCCACTTATGGGGCACGGTGGGTTCTGAATCCTGCGTGGCGCTGGTTTTGGCGGAGGTGACGGATTTGGGGTCAATTACCT
Source organism: Terriglobales bacterium (assembly GCA_049300475.1). GTDB lineage: Bacteria > Acidobacteriota > Terriglobia > Terriglobales > Acidobacteriaceae > Acidiflorens. The sequence continues at coordinate 7,931 of JBAQJU010000038.1, forward strand.
CTTGGCCGTCAGCCTCGGTTACCGGGATCACTGGCGGATCCACGACAACCTGCCCCGGACACGGCTTTTCGGCTGCCATGCGCTTGAGGTTCGAGGAGGCGATCTGGAGGGCGTACACGATGAGTCGAGCTTCGCTGAGGTCTAGTTTCTTGCGCATGACTAATTCGACTACCTGGCGAAGAGTGAATTGGATGGAGCAGGTGTCCTCAAAGGCGGGCAGGAAGACTTCGGAGCGGGAGTAGTCGGCATAGGAGCGGCCGAACCTGAATCTAGCCGGACGGCATTGGACGTGGAAATAGCAGAATCTTTCATTGCGCTGGGCGGGCGAGCCGCACCGGGTTCCGTTGATTTTGAGGTGCTGGCATTGTGCTGCTTGGTCGGCTGGCATTGGTGCTCCTTATTTAGCTCTTGGCTCTTAGTTCTTCGCGCTTAGTTCCTGGCTGGCTACATGTTGTCTTGATACCCCCACCTCCCGATCTATTCGAATCATTGGGTTAGCGGAAATTGCCTTGTAAAATATTGAGTGCGAATGGGTTAGGGGCAAAATCTTGATTTGTCATGAGTTACGTGGCCTCTTTTGTCCCCATCTTAGTAAGTTGCCGGTTGTTTATTTATTAGGTGGATGTTGCTGGGCTTAAGTCAAGGTTTTAATTACAGAAAAGCAGCGGAGTTAGTTTCTTCGCCCCTCCGGGGAATCTCGTTTTGCGCGATGGTGAACGAGCTCCGGGGGACGGGCGGCGGTGGAAACCCACTCATCGCAAAGTGCGCGATGAGTGGGGCACCCTCTATAACCGTGTCGGCGTTGTCAAGAGGCCGGTGGCCCACTCAAGCCTTCGTTTGGCTTGAGTGGGGGACTTCCATTTCTCAGCTCACTTCTGCATCCGCAATCCGAATAATCAGGCGCTTGCCGAGGGCCTTGGCGGCGCGCGTGATGGTGTCGAGAGAAACGCGAATATTTTGCGGATCGAGCAGGCGGTCGAGCTGGGAGCGGCTCGTATTCAGCTCCTTCGCCAGCGCTTGTTTGGTTTTCTTTTTCTTCTTCATGGCTTCCGCAAGCTGCCATGAAATCACGCGCTTGACCGCGACCGCCTCGACTTCTTCCCTGATGCCCTCTTCTTCGAGGAAACTGTCAAAAGTCGAACCGGTGTGATCGACTGCGCCATTCTTTTTCTTTGCCTTCATTGCGACCTCTCGTGTTTCTTTTTATTCTGCCTGGCCAGTTCCAAGTCTTCTGGTGGTGTCTTCCGAGTCTTTTTGATGAACCCACGCAAGAGCACCATTCGGCCATTCTTGTCGAAGTAAAACAAGACCCGGGCAATGCGGTTGTGGGTCAAGTCTGAACGTACCTCGTAGACGCCGCCGCCAACCGCGCGGCAAACCGGCATTCCGACTGGCCAGCCAAACTCCACCGTTTTGATGTCTTCGCCGATTCGCTTGCGGTCCTCACGCGACGGTAGCGCTTTCAGCCAATCGCGCACCGGTTCACCGCCGGCCTCCGTCCGGTAAAAGACGGCCCGAACACGCTTGCCGTGCAAGTCGGCTTGCGAGTTGTCCCCGGCAGCGTACTGGCTGCGCGTATCCGCCATAGAGTAGTGTACCACATACGGTACAGAACTGCGCGTTCACCGGTTGGCGTCCTATGCCGCTGCGCAGCGCTCTTCCCAAATCTCGATTTCCATAGCACGCTCTGTCAACTTGACAAAATCCAGCCGCTGGAACCCCCTGTAACACGGAAAGCGAAGTGGACTAAACTAAACTAAACTAAACTAAACTAAACGATTCAACCTCGCGGCTCAAAGCCTCGGAGCTTGCAGCTTCTCTTTCATCATCACCTTCCGCAGCGCCCGATTGATCTCCCATTGATACCCGGGCCCCTTCGCTCGGTACCAGGCCAGCACATCGGCATCTAGATACATGGTGACCCGCTTCTTCGGCAAACTACGCCACCGCCGGAGCTCCGCCAACCGCTTAACCCATGCCCGCAGTTTTTTGTCACCTCTTGCGGAACTGTAGTGTTCCACGCCCACCGAAGCCGCCAAACTGACGATCTTGCCGCGGCGCCTAACTCTAGCCTTTCGTTTCATTTAGAGTCAAGTCTACTACATATATGTACGTACGAGAAAACCCGCATGATGTTCCTTGTGGAACATTGCGCCGAACCCCCAGTGAAACCAAAGAAAAAGCCCCGCCCAAGCCAAGCTTGGACGGGGCACCTACTGGTTCAAGCTCGAAGCTCGTGGCTCGGAGCTCGAAGCTGTTCTTAGTACATATCCCCCATGCCGCCGCCGTGGCCGCCTCCGCCCATCGGAGCTTTCTTCTCTTCCGGGATCTCGGAGACGAGCGCTTCGGTGGTTAGCATCAACGAGGCGATCGAACCGGCGTTTTGCAGTGCGGTGCGCACTACTTTGGTCGGATCGAGGACTCCGGCTTTGACCAGATCTTCGTATTCGCCGGTCTGGGCGTTGTAGCCGAAGTTCTGATCTTTCGAGTCGTTGACCTTGCCGAGGACAACCGCACCTTCTTCGCCGGCGTTCTCGACGATCTGGCGCAGCGGCTCGGTGATGGCGCGCTTCACGATGTTGACACCGATCTGCTCGTCACCTTCGAGTTTCAGCTTATCCAGAGCCGGGACGCAGCGTGCCAGAGCTACGCCGCCGCCGGGGACAACTCCCTCTTCCACGGCTGCGCGGGTGGCGTGCATGGCGTCTTCGACGCGGGCTTTCTTTTCCTTCATTTCGGTTTCGGTGGCGGCGCCGACTTTAATGACGGCTACGCCTCCGACCAGTTTCGCCAGCCGCTCCTGCAACTTCTCGCGGTCGTAGTCGCTGGTGGTCTTGTCGATCTGGCTGCGAATTTCTTTTACGCGGCCTTCGATCTCGGTGTGCTTGCCCTTGCCCTCGACGATGGTGGTGTTGTCCTTGTCGATGGTGAGCTTCTTGACCTGGCCGAGATCGCTGATCTGCACGTTTTCGAGCTTGATGCCGAGATCTTCGGTGATGGCCTTGCCACCGGTGAGGATGGCGATATCCTGCAGCATGGCCTTGCGGCGATCGCCGAAGCCCGGAGCCTTGACGGCGCAGACTTGCAGCGTGCCCCGCAGCTTGTTGACGACGAGGGTGGCGAGCGCTTCGCCTTCCACGTC
>JBAQJU010000039.1:0-16012 GCA_049300475.1 Terriglobales bacterium
TGTAGGTGTAGGAATTGTTCAGCCAATTCCCGGAAACCAGCGTGAACAAGGTGATGTATACCGTGCTGCCGTCGGTCGGCAAGTTGCTAACCGTATCGGTAAGCACGTTGCCGATGTTGCCCGAGGAGAAGTACTGGCCGCTGCCAGCAGCAGTGCCGGCGTCGATCCAGTAGGCTGTTGCTCCCGCGCCCGCACTCCAGCTGAACGTTACGCTGCTTCCGGTCAGCATAGAGCTCGGAGTGGGCGACGTGATTACGCCAGCAGATCCCGCACCGTACGCTGTGTAGGTGTAACCCGTCGAGACCCAGTTCCCGCCCAACAGGTAATACCAGGTCACGTAGACTGTGCTGCCATCGGTCGGCAGCGAGTTGACTACCTGCGAGTAAGTGGAGCCGGAGAGACTTCCGGATTGGAAGTACTCGTTCCCGCCCGCCTCTTTGCCTATGTCAATCCAGTAATTGGTCGCGCTCGGTTCCGGACCCCACTCGAACGTGGCGGTGTTGCCCGTCAGAGTCGAACTCGGAACTGGACTGTAGATTCCCGGCGGTTCAGCCGGAAGCCATGCGCTCGCATTCACCAGGTTGTAGGCGTTGACGCTGCCCAGTCCCGTCGCCATGTCATAACCGGGTGCTGCTCCGTACGCCGGTTGGTAGGATTGGGAGGCAGTTCCAATGCTGGTGTTAGCCACCGCCATTGCGCCCGTGCCCACACCCGTCAGAGTGATTGGAGTATTCGGCTGGTAGCCCGTGCCAGCGGTGGTAATCGTGATGCCGCTGACGTAGTTCGGACCTTGGCCCTTGGTTGTGTTGGTGATGTAGACGTAGAAGTTGTCGAACAGCGTTGCGGTGCCGAACTCCGTGATGAAGTTGCCAGCCGCGCCTGCGGTCTTTGCGGTTAGCGTCACTGTACTGCTTGCGACGCTTTCCGATGCGAGCGAACAACTGGTCCCGATCGCCGTCCCCAAGTTCGTCGCCATGTTTGTCGTGGCCGCTCCACTCAGCGTATAGGGTCCACAGGTAGTCGACCCGCCGAGAGGGACGTTCGTCAAAATGATCTGGTCGCCAACGCCATCGACGTTTGACATGACAACGGACCATACGGCTGTGGTAGAGGCGGTGCTGACCGTTGCCGTGCAGGCTGCTTGAGTACCGCCGGCCCAAACTGTACTACCGGCCCCGGAGGCAGCGTGTAACGGTGCCTTGTAGGGCTGGTTATTGGTCGGTCCGGCGATGGCGCAGGTAGGAGCCGAGGTATAACCCGACCCTCCCCAGAGAACCACAGCGGCGGTGACATTGTCAGTACTGTCGACGCCGCGTGTGCCGGATGGTTTATAGCAGTGGGCTTCTTCCGTGGTGCCGTTATCCTCGCACGCCACGTCGATATCGCCCTCAGTTATGTCATTAAAAGCGCATCCGCTGCCCGAGCCCGTGCTGGAGTTGCAGCCGCTGCCCTGGAAGCTTCCCCCGGCAACGCCGTACTCGCTTTGCCCGATCTGGTAGTAGATGGGATTGGGATTGCCCCACGTTTCTCCCGTCTTTTGATTCACCAGCGCTTGAATGGCCGCCATGGCGGGAGATGCAACTGACGTTCCGCCAAAACCGGACCAGGTGCTTGGAGCGCCGCTACAGGAAACCGATCCGCCCGAGGTTTGCGACGGGTCAGACCAGCAAACTGTTTCAAAGTGCCCCCAAAGGCCATTGGCGGCGAACAGTGAAACGTCGGGAATGTCACGCACGCCGTCGGAGGGCACGCCATAAACCGCTTTACCGCCCGTCAGTGTCGAACCCGACTGCCACGTGGGTTTCGACCAACCCTGGCACTCCAACGTTGTGATGCCGTACTCGCCCTGATTGGTGCCTCCGGCTCCGGTTGCGCAATTACTCGCGCCCCCACTGGCAGCGCCGGAAATCAGATAGCCGCTGGTGGTGTCCCATGGACTTACGTTGCAGGTACCAGTACTGCCGTAAGTTGTGAAGCTGGAACGCGCGACCTCGGAGATCTGAAGGTTAGCGCAGGCATCATTCCAAGGCATTTCAGGAATGTAGCTCAAAGCAGAACCAAGGGATCCGGAGTTCGTTGCACTCCAGTATGTGCTCAGGGCGGCTCCGCCTTCCTTGGAGTTGTAGGTATCCTCGAAATCGGTTCCACCTACGGCCACGTTGAATGGTGTGTCAGTCCATCCGCTAACACCCAGGCTAGCCACGTCATATTCGGAACCCACCGAGAAGTCAGCGGAGCAACTGGACGGACCTTCATCGCCTGAAGCACCGAAGACCGAGATGCCCTGGCTGGCCGCCTGTTGATAGGTGCTGTAGAAGGCCTGGTTGCCGCCGTTTCCGTTGAAGGCTTCGCAGACACCGTAGCTGACGCTGACGACACCTGGATACGGTCCGGCTTCGTCGATCAAGTTTGCCAGTGCGATCAGTCCACCGAAGGTGACCGTGCCCGACGGGCACGCGAGGTTCTCGATGGCGGCGCTGGGTGCAAATGCGCTGGCCACCTCCACGTCGATGGCCGCTTCGCCGTCATCCGCGTTGGTACCAGGATCGGTGCATCCCGGATGCACCTGCGTGTAAGTACCGCCGTAGCCGGTCAAACCGAAGGCCGTGAGGTAAGAGTTCAAGTCGGCAGCGCCGCCATAGGTGTCGGTATCCTCAACCACGGCGATGGTCTGGCCCTGTCCTGAGATGCCCGCGGACCAGAGCGCATTCAAACCGTAAATGACCGCGTTGTCCTGCGGCGTGACCGAGTAGCAGGTACCGGGTCCAGTTGGACGGGCCGTGGTGGCGGCGCAACCGGCAAAGGTGTAATCCGGGGGCGCGACCTTGTACATCGGGTGGGGCTTGAAATCGTTCAGGGAGAAGACGCCCTTCACCACGGACGCCAGTGCTGCCGGAATCTGCGGATCACTCATGTTGGCTATATGCTGCTCGCCGTCGATGTCAAGGTTGTGGATCTGAGTGTGGAAGCCCTCGCGGAGCTGGGCCGCCGTGCCCGAAAAGTCGATCAGGACCCGGTTGGCATAGACTTTGTTGACGCGAAACCCGTGCGCCTCGAGCCAGCCGACGACGGTATCGATATCCTGCTGCGCAACTCCGAACCTTTTGCCAAATTCATCGGCGGTCAGCCACTTGTGGAAGTTGGGTGACTTTCTGTTGTTGAGCGAATCGATCAACTGGTTGAGCTGCTTTTCTTTCTCAGGAGAGCGTTGAAGCAGAAGAAAGATGTGATCGACGTCGAAGCTGTCTGCGACCGCGCCACGATCGTTCTTCAGGTTCGCTTCCGGGCGCGTATTGCCGGACAATTTCACCACGTTGCTCTCGTCAATCCGTTGAGTAATTCGAATCGCTGACTCAGCGTAGGCATAAGTTACGGACATCGCGATGAGTGCCAACAGCACACACCACACTCCAAGCGGGGTTCTCTTTGTCATCATCTCCACCTTTAACACCTCACGAAGAGGCGAAGTTCGATTGTGTTACGAGATAACCTGGCCGATTGTCTGTCAGATCACGGTGTTCGGAAGGGAACGCAGACATTCGGAAGAATGGCAGCGTGTACCTGGGAGCAACCCGGTAATTCCGTTCAGCCCCCAACGCACGGAAGTATACACTGTATTGTCAAGTTCCTTGTGAGGATTATTACATTGAACGGTAGAACAATTCGCGCGCTCGAGTCTACTGTATCTCACTAACCCGAAAACAGACTCTTCCGGCGCGGCTAGCCGGGTTACAGCTCTACCCGGCCTTCGTAATTTCGCCGGCTTCTGTGCAAAAGTAGATCGAGCGATCGCTGAGGACGTCGCCAGATAACTTAGTCAAAATAACTGGCACCGGCAGGAATAGTAGGTAGGGCTCGCTACCAACCGCAGTTGCCTTCACTTTATGCGACGCTGGCAGCGTCATTCAGGATTGACTTATCGGCCAGGACACCGATCGCCATCGCCGCGTGACTCTGACTGGTCCGCTGCAATGCCGCGCTTAAGGAAGCGGCAAAGCCGTCGGTAAGACAATCAATGTCACTCCGGAGCGAGCGAGTCGTGTAGCTTCGATTGACTGCGAACGTGCCACAGACCTCCCCGCTTTGCGAAAGCAAGTCAAGCCGCAGCGTCCAACCTGTCTCCGGGGCCGCCTTCTCCCGTCGCCACGCATATTGGATGGGAGACACGAGTTCGAGCAAGCCATGCCACCCTGCAACTTCAGGTGTGAAGGAAAACTCGAAACCATCGAAGTCATTATCGTGAAATGCGGTTTTCAAGATCTCGCAAACCGCTTCGACAGTCTTGGCACGTGCCAGTTCGTCGGTCGCGTGCCGGATCGCAAGATTGTTGGTGATAATCGATTTTTGCTCCCATGTTCTGCGTGCCACGCGCCGCAACTCGTCGACTTCGTCATAACCTAAATGCTGAAGGCCAAAGAAGACTCCCAAACCAACAATCGTTAGCACCAGGGCAATGGTGCCCGACTTCGGGGAAAGCAACGGCAGACTGACCAAAGCAAAGCACGCCGAAACCGCGTACAGCACGACAACCGCCTGCCGATGCGAAAGTCCGCGCTGCATCAATTTGTGGTGGATGTGCTCTCCATCGGCTCGGAACAACGGCCTGCGGTTCAGAAAGCGCCGCAGCACAGCCATGAAAGTATCGAGAATCGGCAGCCCGAACGAAACTACGGGGATTGCGACCGCTACTGCTGTCGGCGCTTTCTCGGAACTAGCCAACGACACCGCGCTCAGCACGAAGCCAATGACAAGACTGCCGCAGTCGCCCAGAAAAATCGTAGCAGGATTGAAGTTGTAGCGCAGAAATCCGACGATTGCTCCTGCTAGTGCGATCGTCACGACCTGCGTCAGCGCCTCGCCGCTCACCAGCGAGACAATGAAGACGACGAGGCTGGCAAACAATGCCGACCCTCCAGCCAGGCCGTCGAGTCCATCCAGAAGGTTGAAAGCGTTCGTGATCAGCAGAACCCAGAAGACGGTCAACAGAAGTTCTGCCGCGCTCCCCAGTTGCCTATCCCCAAACAGCAACTGCAGGCGCGTAATGCCATAGCCATCCCAGTAGAGCCAGCCCGCGGCCAGAATCTGCACGCCAAACTTCAGATATGGGCTCATCGGGCGAAAATCGTCGGCAAGACCCAGCGCAAAGATCAACAACGTCGGTCCCAGCAATCCCAATAACGTCCTGGAGGAGAAGACGTAGTTCCAGTGCATCAAGTTTGACGTCACTAGAGCCAGCGCTACCACCAGAACCACGGAGCCAATAATGGCGATCCCGCCGAGCCGCGGAATTGGCCGCTCATGGAGGTGTCTGGCCGATTCCGGCGCAGTTGCCCACCCGCGCGCATTCGCGGCATCCCGCACAAACCGGGTCATGACCGCGGATACGATCAATGCCGTTGCAAAAATGAAGAGATAAATCATGCTCGTGTATCTCTCATAGACTCGATCCCGTGTTCACGTACTTTTCGCCAGGAGTTGTCAGAACGCCTTCCGAACGTGGACGTTTCGCAGGAACTTCCTGCCAATATGGTTCAGTCACGAGTTCCTGATAAATCTGCAATAACGACGCCGCCATTTTCGTAGACGTAAACTGCTGCTCCACCCGCTGTCGCCCTGCTTCACCCAATTCCCGCCGGCGCTCTGAATTGGAAAGCAGGTATCGGATGGACTCCGCCAATGCCTCCACATCCCGGGGGCGGACCACTAGACCGGTCTTCCCGTGCTGGTTGACCCAGGGCACGCCGGTTGGCAGGTTGGTTGAGATCACCGGTTTGCGGCAGGCCATTGCTTCCAGTTGCACGATGCCGAACATCTCCGCGTTACTAACCGACGGGAGCACAAAAACTTCCGAAGCGTGGTAATACGCAATCAGTTCTCGAACCGGCACCTGTCCCAAAAATTCGACGCGATCCGCGACGCTTTCTTTGTGTGTCAGATTTTTGAGCGCGTTCTCCAGAGGGCCCGTGCCGATAATAACCAGCCTCGCTTTGATATTCGCAAACGCGCGAATCAGAAATTCGACACCCTTGTAGCCGACCAAACGTCCCACGCACAACACCATTGGTGGGCCGTTGCGCAACTTATCCGCCAGCTTTCGCTCCGCTTCATCGAGTTCGAAGCGCTCAATCGGGATGCCGAACGGAACCACTCGGCATTTGTCGCGGTGCTTGGATACAAATTCGGAGATTTCGATGTGCCTCGGCGTGGGAACGATAATGCTGTTTACGCGGCGATAGAAAGCTTCTAAGAAGGGTCGGTAGAGCTTCAACAGCTTTCGCTGTCGCACGATGTCACTGTGAAAATGCGCGACGATCGGGATCTCGCGCGGCGCCAGCATCGCGGACAGCTCGGCGAGTGGATTCGGCAGATGGACGTGAATCACATCAGCATCGAATCTCCTCGCCCAAAGCGGAAAGGTCGGTGCCATGGAACAGGAAAAGAGCCGTCCCATGCTGGCCACGCGCGTGATTGGCACAGTCTTGTTTTCATGCTCGGTGCGACACCGGGTATTGGCCACGACCACGCGGAGATCCACCTGTTGGTGAAGCGTCTCGCATATCTCCCGCAGCGCGCTCTCCATCCCGCCCACAACCGGATCGTAAAATTTCCCCAGCTGCAGAACTCTCATGCCAAAACCTCCTGCAGTTGCGGGCGAATTGTGCTTGTGAGGATGCGGGCGAATTGTTTCGCCAGATCGTCCGGAACAAGATTTTCCTGAATCCAGCCCCGACCGCGAATTCCCATGCTCTGCCGCAAAGATCCATCTCTTCCTAAACTGATCATGCGCGTGGCGAGCATTTCGATATCGAGAGGCGGGAAAAGCAGCCCAGTGTCGCCATCGCAAATCAGTTCTGCCGGACCCCACTGGTCGACGGCAATCACTGGCACTCCACATGCCAACGCTTCCAGCACCGAGCGGCCCAAACCCTCCGGCCCGCGGTTTGGCTGCACCAGAACGTCGAGCAGAGAAAGAATGGCCGGGACATCCTCGCGGAAGCCCAGAAATTTCACCCGGCCGCGCAGCGACGAGGTTTCCACTTTGTGTTGCAGTTGCTGCAGATAGTCGAGCGTCCTCTCGGTGGCGTAGGGATTGTCTCCAACGATGACGAACACCGCGTTCGGCAGTTGCCGCAAAACCTTCTTTGCCGCCTCCAGAAAGATATCTTGTCCCTTCAGCGGAGTAATCGCACCCACCATCCCGTACCAGACCTCGTCGAGTTTTTTCTCCAGATCCACGGGTGGCAGCGCGTCCGGGCGAAAGCGGTTCAAATCGACGATATCGCAGACAATACTTGTCGGCACCGAGACGGAAACGTATTTCCGGAACTGCGCCGCGACGTATTGGGAAATGCAAACCGCTAGATCGCAACGGCGTGACAGCAGCGCCAGTAATTTACGCGAAATCACTCGGTCTTCCAATCCGTCGCGCATGTACCAGATCAAAGGAACATGTTTCCGCTTGCGCATGAGCGAACCAATCACGTGCGCCTTGACAGCGTTGGTGACGAAGGCCGATGGGCGGATTTGATCCAGCAATCGGGATAACTTTCGCGCGAACGATCCTAAGCACACGGCACCCCGAAACATTTGCACTGGGCTGGGACGCTTGGCAATTTCGCCAGTGCTGGCGATTGCTTCCGGCCAAGGCAGCACCCACACCCTGGCGCCGCACAATTCCGCGCTCTCTTTGAGCGGTCCATGGTCCGGCACGATCAGATGAAATTCGTAATAGCCGCGTAGGTGTGCCACCGTTTCCAGCAGGCTGACCTCCGCCCCGCCCAATCCGCCGATCGCGCACAGCACGGCAACTCTAGGCAACGGCACGTTTCACCCCGTTCCTGGCTTGCCATGCCAACGGCACAAACGTGAGCCGACCACCCCACCGCTCCAACCTTCCCCGCAAACTTGGCCCGTACACGAGATCGGGCATCCTTCCGAAATGCTGGATCAGGCATATGGGCTTAGGTTTGCGTGGGATTGCACCCGGGGTGTTTACCTCGGCAGGGACATCGTTGCCTCGCCCGGGTCGCTCTTTTATGCCAGCACCAACTGTCCAAGTCTGTGACATACGACATACCAATCTGTGATCTGTGCTCCAAATCGAGCCACCGGAGCCGATCCCGGACATCCTTGGCTCGGAAATCGCGCACAGCACTCCGAACCGGGGCAACCTTAGCGCGGCAGAGCGGCCGAATTTCGCGAGACCCTCGACGTCTTTCATAAAACTCGTCATGATGGACCGCCGGCGCGTGCCAACTTCAGCATGCTTTCGTTCTTGAAGCCGTAAGACCACAGCAACTCTCGCAGCGAGCGCGAGAGCGCATCTTCCGAGAAAGTGTCAAGAACCCATGTCTTCCCTGCGGCACCCATGCGGGCCGCCCGTTCGGGATCCTCTAAAATGGCAAGGAGTGCCCCTGCAACGTCGTCGCTCGAATCCGGATTCACCACCAACCCGGTTTCCCCGTGCAGTACGGCCTCCGACGCTCCTCCGCATCGACTGCCCACCACCGGCTTTCCTGCCAGCGCCGCCTCCAGGTACACGCGTCCAAATCCTTCGCCGCCCTCTACTCCCTCCCGCCCTTGTCCTCGGCTTGGCAATACGAACACGTCGCATCCGCGATACAGTTCGGCCAATTCGGCATCGGAAACTTCGCCGGCGAACCTAACGTTCTCCGCCACGCCGGTTTCCGTCGTCAGACTCGCCAATTTGCCACGCAGCTCTCCTTCACCGACGACAACATACCGCACGTCTGGCAGCGCCTTTAGAACTGTCGGAAGCGCGCGAATCACTGTGTCTACGCCCTTGAACTCATTTTTTTCCGCCAAACTGCAAACCGATAGCAGAACCTTGCTGCCATGCTTGAGCTTCGCAGTGCAATCGTTCGAGGGTCCGGGCGCCCTCAACAACTCGGCAAAGGAATTGGGGATCGCGTTATAAACCACCCTGACTTGCGAACTCCGAATGCCGTCCATCTTCTTGACTACGTCCGCGGTGTAGAGGCTGACCGGAAGAATCATGTCGGCTCTTTTCAACGCGGCGTGTCGCCACGGCGATGTGCCCCACCAGACTTCAATGCAGTGGCATGCTACCCAGTACGGGGTTCCAAAAGCCATCCTCATCATCGCCGCCACTGGCGCCAGGGCAATGTGGTTTGCGATCACCAAGTCATAGCCTTTTACCCCGGCCCGCGCCGCGCTGAACATGAACCGCAGTCTGCTTAGGGCTCCAGCGCGAGCGCCTCTGCTGCCCGTTCCGATCAGGCTGAATTCACTCGACTGCTGCCCTTCATATCCCCAATCAAAAAAACACAGCACATCCACATTTTCCGGCCGCAGCATTCTGCCCAGAGACGTCGCCAGCGTTGCGGTGTATCTCGCAATCCCGCCGCGCGTAAAAATATCTGTCGCCAGGATCAGAACCTTCATCGGCGAGCCCTCTCGCGTTTCATCTCTCGCACCCCGCCTCGGGAGATTCTCTTCGAGGCTCCGTTGATTTTTTGGAGAACTGGGTCCCCATGGGCTTAGGTATGCTCCAGACCAGGGCCGAGCCCCAAAGAAATGTTGGCTGAGCGGCGCCGCGCCAGCGCGATCACTCCGCTGACTACGATCACGACCAGCAGCATCTGAATCAGTCCCGCCACTTCATGATCGAAGTCGCGCTCCACCGACATCGCGCAGTGCGTCGCCACCAGTGCCATCAGCGCGGCTGCTCCAAATCCCGGCAGATGCGCCTTCCATCCATCCACCAATCCCAGCACGGCGCCCCAGATCAGTGCTCCCAGCGCCAGGTAGAGCACGCCGCCCGCGTCATACAGATCTCCCGGCATCGATGGAGCGATCGCCGCCCCGCTGTGATCGCGCGTCTTCGGGTCGTCAAAGGCCCAGATATTCGTGCCAAACTTTTCTCCCGCATCCGCCGCTCCCTTGCTGCTGTTGACCAGCCGCGGCACGAACCCACGAATAAACGGACTCACCAGCACGTTGCGCCCCGAATAGGGCTGCGCATTCGGCACCAGGTGGATCGTGAGCAGGAGCGAATCGAAGGAGTGGAAGCGCGCCATCCGCCGTCCAAAATCGCCCGTAAACCACTCGACGACGCCCGCGCTTCGCATCTCGCTGGCCACTTCCTCGGGCCGCGTGTTCTCCCACTTGATCTGCCGGTAGGAGCCGACCAGCGTAGTCAGAACCAGAAAACACAGCACGCCCACGGGCACCGCTGTTCGCAGCGGCGGGCGTCGCCCCGCAAACAGCGCCGCAATCAGCGGGATCAGAAACAGCGGCGTCAGATTTTCGCGATAAGGACTGAGCCACCCGTTCACCAGCGCCGGCAGCAGCACCACCAGATGCACGCTCCCGATCCACCACCACGGGCCCGGCTGCCGGAAGTGGTCCCACCAAACTGCCGTCGCCGGCACGATGTAAAGAAGCGCAACTGCAGCCAGCGGAGTCACCAGCGCCAAAGGCACCCGGTTCGGTGTGTCAATGATGTAAAACAGTAGGGAGCAGAGCACCGCGGTCGGAATTGCGGCGGTATAGGCAAGATCAAGCGTGAAGACGCGCGTCAGCCTCAGCGGTCCCGCAGTCGGGCGGTGCAAAGTAAGCGCATACCCTGCGGACAGCAGCAGCCAGAATCCTGCGCAATACGCCAGCGTCGCATTCACCGTCTCCACCGGCAACGCAACCAGCCGCGAATTGTCACTCGCCCACTCCACCGCGTTGTAGGAGAGCATCAGGAAGCGGAGAACGATGTCCAGCCCGAAGCCGAGCCACACAAATCCATACAGCGACTGCAGCAGAGACGGCCACCCGTGCTGCTTCCAGCTCGGCACCAGCCGAACGGAGGTCAGCCAGCACGCGGCCAGAGCCGTCATTACGAGCCACGTCGTCAGGTTCGTCTGCAGGCCAGCGCTTGCAGGCATAGTGAAAAAATCCCTTATTGGAAAAACGTTCCCGACGGTGATCGGGGCTTTACACGCAGGCCTGATTCGCCACTTTCGCGGCGACGGAAGGATCGCAGACTGCAGCTTTTAACGGGCCGGATCAAACGTGGAAATGAAGTCCGCCCCGTTAGCTAGGCAGTCTACTTAGCTCGTCTGTTTTGGTCAACGCTTTTTTCGTGGCTTAGCCCGATTTTTGCATGATTGCCGCAGATTTTTTCCAGTCGCGCCATGCCCGGAGATCAGGCTTTGGAAGCGGAGTCTCGTCGAATCCGCCGGTACACCGCGGCAAGGCATACGCCCGACCCCAACGTCAGGATGGGATCGATTGTAGGAACGCGATATCGTACAGTCGCGAAGTAGAGACAGTAGAGCGCTGTATTCGTGAGTATCCATCCCCAAAACATGGATAGTTTCCGCCAACGCCGCCGCACCAGCCAAAAACCGCCGATACCAAGAGTGAAAACAGGAATGTAGCTCAAAGAATAGAGCAGTCGGTTACGCGTGCTGTGGTATTTCCCGGACAGCGAAAACGCATACATCGACTCCAGGTTTCGCCATGCCATGAGCGCAAGCCGCTGAGGACTGTGCGCCAGAATTGTCGAGCCCCAGCGGTAAAACTGTTGCTCCTGTTGCGGCTCTGGTAAGCCCTGCAGCTGAAGGCGCTGAAGTGGTGGCAGCGAATCCAGCATGTGCAGAAATCCGATGTCTGCGAGTGAAGCGCCCGGCTCAAGTCGAAAGTGAGCTCCGGACCAAAATGCCGCCCCTCCACCGGTTGAGATGAGCACGACCTTATGAAAAAGGCGATAGTTGCGGTAAGTCCAAGGAAGGATTGTCAGTACGACCGCGAACGTCAGCACCATTATGCGGAGAATCGCCCGTCTCCAGTCGCTGGTCGTCAGCCAGATCGCGAGCACCATTGCTGGAGCGAGCATCAACCCATTGGGTCGGCATAGCGCCGTCAATCCCACCATAACGCCCAAGGCGACAACGCGCGGTAGAGAGTGTTCAGTGCCCCGCTCATATAACAGAAACAGCACCGCCATGAGAAGCAACAGGAACAGGCTCTCCGTACCGAGGTCAGCCGAATACATCAGCAAGGGGGGATAGAGTGCAAAGATCGCGCCCGCGATCAAAGCCGCCTCCTCGCCGAAGAGAACGAAACCGAGCCGCAAAAAAAAATACAGCGCCAGCACCTGGAACGCGCCCTGCAGCAACCTAAGAAACAGGGTATTACGCGAGAACTGGAAAGCAACGGCTAGAACGGCAGGATAGAGCGGCGGCCTCCACGCTGAAAACTCCACTGGCGTGGAATACGGCTCATACTCATTAACAGCATGCGCGAAGCCGACACCCGTCGCGAGATTGTGCGCGAACGACAAGTAGTCGTACGAATCCGGATTGAATTCATACTTGACCACGCCCTTCTCGACGGCACCCACAAACGCGCACCGCACAACGACCGCAATCAGAATGACCAGAGCTGCCTTACATCGAAACGAATCTGGCATCGTCGTCAGGCCCTGTACGCCATCGTCATCTGCGGAAACAGCTGAACTCGCTTCATAGTCGCGATCATAATCGCCGAGGCCAATGTCCAGCGCGCTTTGGCGCGCCCCCCGGGCTTGACCGCCAGGGATTCGAGGCTCTTCAACTTCCCCGGCAATCGCCGCATCGGCGTGAAACCGGCCCGCAGCAGCAGCCCATCCAGAGTTGCTGGCACAAAATGATTGATATGCTCACCCAGATCAAGCACCGGCCACCGCCCGAGCAAACGCCCGCGCAGCGAAACGACCGCATTATTCGGCACGTCGATCACCAGCAAGCCGCCAGGCTTCAATATCTGTTTCAGCTGGCAAAGCAATTCGATCGGAGCGCTCACGTGCTCAAGAACATTCATCAGTGTGACGACGTCGGCCCAACCCGCCCACGCGGACGCAGCCTCTTCCGGAAATACCACCGGGCACCCGACATTTCGCTCCGTCTCGCTCCGCTCACGGGGATCGATGCTGATCCCGCGCACATTAAACCGCGGCGGTGCACCGCAGTTATAGCCATCAATCGCCTGCGCGGCCAGCAGGAATAGACCGCCGGCGCATCCCACATCTACAAAATTGACGTTGCCCTCGGGGATAGCCTCCACGATGAATTGCAGAACGCTCTCGTACAGACCTACCGACTTGATCTGGTTGGCAAGCCCGTAGTGTGCAGGTGACAACGCCGATGTGGTATCCACTCGCTCACGCGCGAGTTGGTCATAATGCAGAATCTTCCCTTCAATCGTCTGTACTGTATGCGTGAAAAGCATTCCGCAATCACGGCAGCGGACGAGTTCATACTCGTTCTCGCGCGAGAGCGCTTCTGTGTGCGATGGACTCCCGCACGCAGGGCAGTCGCGTCCCATAATGTGCGTCAATTGCCCCAACAAATACTCCCTTCAATGCGATGTCGCGATAGTGTCCGACCCCGCCTTCTTCTTCCCAATCACCACAATCCCCTGCGCATAATCAACGCTCAATAGATAGCACAGCGTCCGCATGGCGAAAAACCGCAGCCGCGGCCTGATTCCCTTCGGCCATGCCCCGTAGCGCACGCGAAACGCTTCCACGTCATGCCCGCGAATCACGAAGTCCGCCGCCAGATCGGCAATCGGATACTGCTGCACATGCCCCGGATCGCCCGCCCACATCGGCACCACGCACAGCGGATTCGGCGTCGAAATGACCAGCACCCCGCCCGGCCGCAACAGCTTTCCGAAGGCATCCATCAAATCGACATAGTCGTTCAGCGACATGTGCTCGACCACCTCCAGGCACAGAATCGCGTCGAACTCACCTGTCACCTCTGCAATCGTCCGATACTCATGTGGCTCCTCGTCCGACATGTCGAGCGTCTCATATCGTCCGCGAAATCCTGCCGCTAGAAACTTCCGCTTTAGGCGGTTGTCGCCGCCGCCATAATCGAGCAACCGCGCCGCATCCCGCGTGCGATCAAAAATCACCTGCTCATATTCGTTCAGTTCGGGACGATCCTCGCAGGAGAGACAGCGCGCGCGGAGCGTCTGGTACATGACATCGCGAGCCCGATGCCGCGCCCAGTAATCCCGATACCACTTGTCAACATCCGACAATCGTCACGCCTCCTGCTGCAACCGAAACACCGAATCGCGCCGATGCAGAACCAGGGCAAACTCCGGATACATCTCGGGGCTGATCTTCTCCCCGCCCGAAAAATCGATGATGGTCGCTTCCAACGTAGGAGGAACCCGGCTGATGATCCGCTCCTGCAGGGTGGCCGCATCGTAACAGCGCGCATGCTCCTGGTTGGCGAAGCCGCGCACCGGAATCAACTCCGCTCCCTTGTCGTAGGTTCGCACCAGCGAAGGTGTAACACCGACGGGATCGAAGTAGATTCTCGCCGTGGACGCGACATAAAGAGGCAGAATCAGGCAAGCCCCGATCGGGCTCAGGACGCGATCGACCTCTCCGACAAACTCGCTGTCGGAATCCCACATGAAGTGCTCGAAGGAATTGTGCAGCGTCAGGGCATCGAAAAAACCCTTCGGAATCGAACTCATGTTTTGCGCGAATCTGCCTAAGCGAAAATGCGCCGGGTCATCCTGGTAGGTCAGATCCTGCATCCAGAATTCAACCTGCGGGTAGTGATCCGCAAATGTCTGCTGAATCGGGCTGGCGCACGATGCGACATCGCAATAACGCCGGACACGGCTGAAATCCAGCAGTTCAAGTCCGAGGGCATGTTCAAGCGCCTTGCCGCGACCCTTGTCAATCCGGTAAATATCGCGGTGCTGCTGGTAATAAAGATCGAGGTTGCCGCGCATTTTGCCGGAGTCGAGAGCGATGTTCCGCCACTGCACGCGTGAGGAAACGGACGCTCGCATCCGGGACGCCATGTCATCGTGCGTGCAATCCATGGCAATGGAGCGGGCACGAGCCACGTTCAATCCGGCGGTCCGCAGGCGGAAGAGCCGGAAGTAGTGGCGCGTCGGATAATAAATCGGCCGCAACAGCGGGTAAACCACCGACCGCAGGAGGCCTTGGTTGGTTGCGGGCTCTGTCATGGCTGAGCCTTCTTCGCGATCCCGACCAGATTCAGACCAATCCCCGTCACCTGCATCGCGGCATTCGCCGCCGCTATCGCTACATGACGCGCCACCCGCCGCGCCGTGAAACCGTCCCCGGTAATGCCCTGCTGAAAGCTCCGCGCAGGACAGATCACGGTCGGCTCCAGCCCGCACTTCCGAAACGCCAGCGCCAGAGTCTTTGGCGTGAACTGGTTCAGGTGTCCAATGGTGGCGACGTAGCCGTCGCCGCGCCCCAGCCTTTTCTTCAAGCGTTCCTTGCGCAGTTGCATGGCGCCATTCGGTGACTTGACTACCAGCCGTCCGCCCGGTTTGAGCATGCGCACGCACTGCCGAAGCGTGAGCAGCGGATCGTACATGTGCTCCAGCACGTCCAGCATCGTCACCACGTCGAAACTCTCGATCGCAAACGGAGGATTCGAAATTACACCCTGATGCACGTCCGCGAATCCAAGTTCCTTGCGGCAAAACTCCGGGAACTCGGCATTGATCTCAAGCCCGCTCACCTTCCATCCCGCATCGCGCGCATCCGTGAGGAGGGTGCCGCTCCCGCAGCCCACGTCCAGCAACTGCCCCGAATTCGCCGGGCCAAGCAATGAAAGGATGTGACGATTGGAATACTTCATCGCCTCGTGCCACCAGAAGAAATTTTCCTTCGTGAGGGCGTATCCCCCGCCGGCCCGCTCCTCGTAAAAGCCGTTCACGTAGCTCTCGGGAAAGTCGCGCTCGACATACATGAAGGAGCAATCCGCACAAGTAACCACGCTGACCAGCCTTTCGGTGTAGGCGGCCGAGCGCGTCGGGTCCGGGCTGGCAGGCTCCTTCTGCACCAGCGAGCACCGCGACCCCCCGCAAATCGGACACGCCATGGCGAGGATTCTATCATTGGGGAGTTGGCCTATTACCCAAAGGCTAGCAACTAAGGATGCATTGATCGAGAGGACGGTGAGGCGACTTAGAGTGCGTCAGGGCA
>JBAQJU010000040.1:0-9346 GCA_049300475.1 Terriglobales bacterium
GCGTTCAGGTTATCGGCTTCGTGCAGCTGTTTCTTCAGCCGAACGGAGCCCATGTGGAGGGAGGGGGTGGGCCGTCTCAATATAAAATCAGAACCACGGTCATCAACATGGTGGGATGTGGCACCAATCTCACCAATTCAACTGCGGTGCCGGTCTACGGCAACGGCCCTTCCGCCGTCCCAGTGCGTTTGATCTCGCCTTCGACGGCGAACTAGGACGCTGATCCAGATCTATGGCGGTATCGCAAAGTGTGGGTTAGAGAAACGCCGCGAGAGACAAAACAGGCAAATCCTAAAGCGCTGGGCAGGTCTTATTGGGGGAGGGCTTGGCATGTCGGGCGTCCGACCGCCGGTATCAAAAAGATCCACCCAGCACCATCATCCTACTCATCCTGACGCGTCTGCGCAATTCCGACAATGACGTACCACAAAAGGAGTAGTACACAACTACTCCCTGGGCCGCTCGGCAATGCCGGGGCGCGGAACGCCAGGCATATTCACCAATGCCGGAAATCTGGAAGCAGGTTCGCGGCCTTCGTTTCTTAAGTGGACGCGGTATTCGATTTCTGCAGGTGGCGAGCGCGTATAGAGCAAGGGCTGAGCGCGAACGCCCAGCCCTTGGGGAGCGTGCCGTTAGTCCCGATTTGGTTTGTACGGTGAAGGCCGGAGACGCTTGGCCGAAGTGGCGCTCGTCTTCGCGTTCGCGTCTGGAGCCAAAGTTGGCGTGCAGCTATCGGAATCGCCGAGCACTGTATAGTTCACGTTCAGGAAGGTATTCGCACTGGCCCCGCTCAATGGGATCTTGTCGCCAGTGGCCAAAGGACCTTGAAGAATTCCGGCACAAGCCTCGTTAATCGTGTTCTTCTCTACGACGATGTTGCTTCCCGAGCCAGCCCCACAGGTATCATCCAAATGGATAGCGTCCTGGCTGCTTCCATAGATGACGTTGCTTGTAACTTGACCACCTTCGCCGCAATCGTCGATGGCATCGTAGGTTTGAGTCCCGCCCACGTGGTTCCCCGTGATGAGTGTCCGGTTTGCCACAGGGACAATTCCGTACTGAGTGCTCTCCACTGTATTGCCAGCAACACCCGTCCCGTCAGATAGATAAATCAGAATACCGGAGGAACCGTAATATCCTCCAGTATAGATATCGTCGACGACGTAATTGTTTTGGACTGTAGCCCCTGCACCATAGCCGATCTGAATGCCATTCTGTGCGATGACCGGCGTGGGGCCCAGACCAACGACGGTGTTCCCGCTGACTGTCGCGTTCGGTCCACCAGTGCCTGGACCGCTGACCGTAATCCCGTTCTTGTCGTAATTGCGCACGGAATTATTGGTGATGTTGACCACCGGACTTCCAACGTCGCTCTCCACATTGATCGCCAGACCACCTTGGCAACCCTGATATCCCGGGGGCATCAGCACATTCCGAACCGCGTCGTCGGTTATGGTGCCAGCGGAATTCTGGAAATAAATTCCTATCGGATCAATTGCACAGGTGAACACCTGATCATTGGCCCCGTCTACGGCTATATGAGAAATCGTCACGGCATTCGCACCCTGGACGAAAATCTGGGCCGCAACCTGATTTCCATAAATGTCAGTTACACCGTTGGTTAGAAGACCACCTGCAGGCACCACCACGGTGGAAGCGGTAGGGCCAATCCCAATCAGTGTCAGGTTCTTGGTAATCGTGACCTGCTCCGGATAAGTGCCCGGGCATACTTTAACAGTGCCGTTAGCAGAGACCGCAGTCACTGCCTGCTGAATCGTAGGATAATTCACAAGCTTTGTGCAGGTGCCAACCGCGACCGTGGAAGAAGAAAAGGCTTGTCCGCTGAGTGCGATCAGCACAACCAAAGCGAGGCCAGAGAACGTCAAATTACGAAGGGGGCGCATTCTGATATTCCTCCAGTGCGGCCATGACTAAGACCTGTGAAGAGCCAAATAGTCGCGGCGAAACTATAACTTGGAAGGAGGCCAAAAGCAACTAAACTGTATATCGCATTATCGGGTTACTGTGTTTAGACTAATTCGCCACTCTCCCATCAACTAACCTGGGTTACTGAAGAAACATAACGTCTGGTTCAGATGAGGCACGCGAACCAGGGAGTATCTTGCCGGGTGGGTGTAACCGCGCCGCAGCCCCTGAGCGGTCTGACCCACCACACCGCGCACAACTCATTTGTCATTTGAATCGTGGCTGCTGAATTGTGGCCGCCAGCTGCGACCGGGGCGTCCATGCAGGGCGCGGACTGAGCAGTCAGCCCGTTACGATGGTAGTTCCCTTCCGAGTATTTCCCTTGCAAGACACCGGCGTCCAGGCATTCTATAGTGTAAATATGCAATGGCTTCGGGCTGGAATCCTTCTGTCGTTGGCCTTCGTGTTTTTGGCTGCTGACTGCCGGGCCACCGACGCGGCCTCGCTTTCCGCCGCCTCGACCTGTTCCAAAACAGGGGGAGCACTGGATTGCCCGGCTTCTGGTCCGGCTCCTCTGCCGAATTCCGGCAAGGACCGCAAGGCCGCCCACCACGCCTTTGACCGGGGCCTCAAGCTTGAGCATGCCGGGAAGCTGGATGAAGCTTTTGACCAATTTGAGGAGGCTTCGCGGCTGGTTCCGCAAAACGCGGAGTACCTGGCCGCCTCGGTGATGACCCGTCAGAATCTCGCGGGCACCCATTTGCAGCGCGGGAATCAGGATCTTCTCGAAGGCCGCCAGGCGGACGCTCTCACCGAGTTTCGCACGGCGCTCAACCTCGATCCGCAAAACGAATATGCGCAACAACGTGTCCTGGATGCCGCGGGTCCCCCGGCGGTGCGCACTCCCGGCCGGGTGCAAGTCGTCGCCAGCGCCGACCGTATCACCGCTAAGCCCCTGGACGCCCTCCATGACATTCATTACGCGGGAGATTCGCGCGGCCTTCTGACCGCAGTCGCCGCGAGCTACGGATTAACGGTCACCTTCGACGATTCCTTCCCGACCCGCCACGTTCGCTTCGACATCGATCAGGCCGATTTCGCAACCGCCTTGCAAGCAGCCTTGGCGGTCACGAAAAGCTTTGCCGTGCCGATCGAAGATACCGTTCTGTTTGCCGCACCTGATAATCCCGAAAGCCACCGCCTGTACGACCGCATGGGCATGCGCTCGTTCTACATTTCAGGCGCCGATCAGGCGAAGGATTTGACGGACCTGGTCAATTCGCTTCGAATCCTGTTTGAGTTTCGCTTTCTCAGTCTGAATACCGCGTCCAGCACCATTACGGTCCGCGGACCAATCGGTGCGCTCGAGGCCGCAACCAAGTTCCTCGGACAGATCAATTCTCCGCGTCCGGAAGTTCTGCTGGACGTCCAGGTCTTCGAGGTGAGTCACACCTTTGCAAGAAACATTGGTTTGCATTTCCCCGACCAGTTCAATCTCTTCAACATCCCGGCTTCGGCGCTGGCTGCACTGGGCGGGCAAAACATCCAGCAACTGATCAACCAGTTGATCGCCTCGGGCGGCATCAACCAGGCTGGGAACACAACCATCGCCTCGCTGCTCTCCCAGTTGCAAGGCCAGGCAAATTCCGTCTTCAGCCAGCCCGTCGCTACTTTCGGCGGCGGTCTTACGTTCTTTGGCCTCAGCCTCGATCAACTCGCCGCCGTGCTGTCCCTCAATGAGAGTTCGGCGCGCTCGCTCCAGCAGGTCACCCTGCGCGCCTCGCAGGAGAAAGAAGCCACCTTTAAGGTGGGCTCGCGTTATCCCGTGCTTAACGCCAGTTTTTCGCCCATCTCCAATAGTCCGGCGATTGCCGGGGTTTTGGGAAATCAGTCCTACACCGCGCCCTTCCCTTCCGTGAATTATGAGGACATCGGCCTCACCCTCAAGGCCAAGCCGCTGGTGCATGGAAATTCCGATGTAGCCCTCGAATTGAGCATGCAAATTCGAGCCCTGGGAGCGGGAGACGTAAACGGCGTGCCCATCATCACCAGCCGCGAATTCACCGGAGGAATTTTGCTAAAAAATGGGGAACCAGCCTTTATCGCGGGCATGATTACTCAGTCCGACCAGCGGAGCCTCGACGGTTTACCCCTGTTCTCGCGGGTTCCAGGTTTCGGTGTGCTGACTTCGCAGAATTCCCGCCAGGAAATGGACGACGAACTCGTCATCCTGGTTACACCCCACGTCGTAAGTCAGCCGGAAAGATCCGAAGCGCCGGAAATCTGGGTGAGCAGGTAGCGGGTGGATTC
The DNA here is from genome assembly GCA_049300475.1 of Terriglobales bacterium. Taxonomy (GTDB): domain Bacteria; phylum Acidobacteriota; class Terriglobia; order Terriglobales; family Acidobacteriaceae; genus Acidiflorens. The sequence continues at coordinate 4,237 of JBAQJU010000040.1, forward strand.
GGACGACGGCCGCGACGGCCAACACCAGCGGCTGACGCTCTTAATCAGCAACGAATACTCTTAATCAGAACCCTGCCTACTTGTCGCTTTTCGCGTCCTTCTTCTCGCTGGCCATGAATTCTATAATTTTCTTCATTGTATCCACGGGAACGCCGCCGCTTACGGAGCGTCCATTGATGTACAGAGTTGGCGTTCCGGCCACGCCTACCGACCGGCCCAACGCGATGGAAGCCTGGATTCGGGCCTTGGTCTCGGGTTTCACGGCGCAGGCCGCGATCTCGTCCGCGTTCACTCCTGACGCAGTCGCGATCGCCTTCAGCTTTTCGTCGGCATTTGCCTCCGTAATATTGGACTGGTCCTCGAATGTTTTCGCAATAAACTTCCAGACCGCTTCATTCGAAGCCCGCCCCACGCAATCAACATAGCCCGCTGCTTTCTCCGCCCAGTTGTGCGAGGGCAGAGGAAAGTTCTGAAAGACGAAGTGCACGTCGGGCTCTTGCGCCAATAGCGACTCAATCATGGGTGCCACTTTCTGACAGTGCGGGCATTGCATATCGCTGAATTCGACTACCGTGAGCGGTGCATTTGCCGGCCCTTTGGATGGACCGTTCACCCCTTTTTCGAGTTTTATCCGCGCCTCTTCAAACGGCTTCGCCCCGAACGGTAGGATGTCGCCCGTAATGGCATGTTTTCCGTCCGAACTTACCAGCAGCTTGTTCGAGTTCGCCCCTTGCGGAGTGGTGATCACTACCCCCACTTCGGCGAGACCCGGAATCTCGGACGGACGAATATCCACCACTTTCCACGTGATCGCTGGATCGTAACCAAAGGTCTGAAACAGGAATGAGTTCACCGTGTCTTCCGTAGGCAGCACGGTCGTGACTGTCGCTGCCGCGCCGGCCGCCTCCTTGGCAGCCGGTTTAGCCGCCCCTTTCTTTGAAAGACTGGGTTGGGTCTGTGCGACGGCCATCTGGCTCTGGGCAAAAATGAGGGCAGCCGACAGAAGAACTGCGAGCAGGGCGCGATGCATGGTTGTCATATGTTTGGAATTTGATTGTTACAAAACCCAGGCGAATTGTCATTCCGTGGTGCCCCAGGTTCACGCCCGTCCTTTGGGCGTTAACCTGGGAAGCGGGAACTTCGCCATCCACAACTGCTACACTACTCTCAATGGCAACGCAAGCTGCAACCTTTTCTGCGACCCCTCCCGCATCCACTGGAGTCCTGCTTCCCGCCTTCACGCTCTGGTGGCGTGAGGTTGTACGTTTCTACCGGCAGAAAGCGCGGGTCGCCGGCGTTATTTTGTCTCCCCTTTTGTTCTGGATTGTGATCGGGTCCGGTTTCGGAACCTCGTTCCGATCCGGAGAATCAGCCGGACAGCAGAATTATCTCGATTATTTCTTCCCGGGCGCGCTGGTAATGATCGTGCTCTTCACGGCGATCTTCACCATGATGTCGGTGATCGAAGACCGTAACGAGGGTTTTCTGCTTTCGGTGCTGGTCGCGCCGGTTCCACGCGCTGCTATCGTTCTTGGCAAAGTTCTTGGAGGAACGACGCTCGCGACCGTTCAGGGAATGATCTTTCTGGTTTTTGCACCCCTGGTGGGCGTGCACTTCACTCTGGCCTCGTTCGTGCTGATCGCGCTGACTGTGTTTCTGGTTTCGTTTGCCTTGACGGCGCTTGGCTTCGCCATTGCGTGGCCCATGGATTCGACACAGGCCTTTCACGCCATTATCAATTTGTTCTTGATTCCGCTCTGGCTGTTATCGGGAGCGCTTTTCCCGATCTCCAAAGCCTCGCAATGGATTCGCTGGCTCATGTATGCCAACCCTCTGACCTATGGCGTCGAGGCACTGCGTACGCTGATGTATCCGGATGCGCCCAGGGCCTTCTCGCTGACCGCATCACTGCTGACGCTGCTGCTGTTTACCCTGTTCATGTTCGGACTCGCCTTCGTCCTCGCCAACCGTCGTACTACGAAGCCTGCGGCGTAGAATCGACAGCGGCTTTCCATGATTGAATCCAGCTATGATTGAATCCGACTATGACTGATCCAGCTCTCGACATTCTCGCCCTGGCCGCGCACCGCGATGACGTGGAGCAAACCTGCGGCGGCACACTTCTAAAAATGGCGGAACGCGGTCACCGCACGGGCATTCTCGACCTCACCCAGGGCGAGATGGGAACACGTGGCACGGCCGAAGATCGCGCTCGCGAGGCCAGCGAAGCCGCACGGATTCTAAAAGTCTCCTGGCGTCACGCTCTCGATATCCCCGACGGCCGCGTCGAAAACACATGGGAGAACCGTCTCAAGGTGGCGCGCATTATCCGCGAGGTGCGGCCTCGCGTGCTGATTCTTCCCTTCTGGGAGGGTCGACATCCCGATCACTACACCGCCTCCATACTGGGATATGAAGCGAGCTTCCTCGCCGGCTTGGCCAAGCTTCCAATCACCGACCAACCTCCTCCCGCCAGCGGAAGCAAGTCTTTTTACGATTATGGATCGGCCGGCGTCGCGCCTCATCGCCCATTCAAGATCATTTATGCCAGCCTCTACCGCGATGTGCGACCGACCTTCATCGTTGACATCACCGACCAGTTCGAAACACGCCTGGCTTCGCTGATGGCCTACAAATCGCAGTTTACCGACCAGCAGGCGGGCAGCGAAATCTTCCCGGCCCAAGCCGAAATCCGCGCCCGCGTGGAATCCATGGCACGCTTCTATGGAATGCTGGGCGGCGTTACCTACGGCGAACCATTTGTGCAGAAAGAAGTCGGACTGGTCGATGACTTACTCGCAATCCCGGTGAAATCCATCTGACTCGATAGCGGGTATCACTTGCCAAGCGCTCTTGTGCAATTTGACTTCAATCATCCGGCGGCTCTTGCAACACCGACGCCGTATGAATTCCTTTCGCAAGCTCGGGAATGATACCGATCTGGATATAGATCGGGCGGATGAGCCGCCGCAGAGTTGGCAACTGCAGGGCAAAGACTCCTGCGCCGCAAACGCAAATCGCCCCGCCGATCATCAGCGTGTGAGGAGCGCCAATCCGGCTCGCGACGGCGCCGCCGATTAGGCTGCCGAACGGCGCTACACCCTGGAATGCCATCCCATAAAAGCTCATCACTCGGCCGCGTTTTTTGTTCTCTACGATGGTCTGAAGGATGGTGTTGCTCGAGGCCAAATTCTGCATGAAACAGAAGCCGGTAATGACCAACAGCAACAACGAGAGCCAGATTTGCCGCGATGCTGCAAACACAATCAACGAAGCGCCAAACCCGGCTGCGGTCATCGGAATCACCCGCCCTAATCCAAGGACGCTCTTTCTGGCCGCCAGCGTCACGGCCCCGATCAGCGCGCCGACTCCGATAGCCGCCATCAGGAAACCCAGCGTGTGCGCACCGCCATGCAGGACTCTGCCCGCAAAGATCGGCATCAACGTCGTGTATGGCATGCCGACCAGACTGATCAGCGCCAGCAGCAGCAGGATGGACGAAATCGGGCGAAATCCCCGGACGTAATTCCAGCCCTCACGCAATTCCGAAAGTACGCTCTCATGAACATGCTCCCTCGGCCGCAAGGTGATGATCATGGCCAGCAACGACACAATCACGGCCAGGTAGCTGAATCCGTCGATCAGAAAGCAATAGCCCTCGCCGACCGCGGCAATGATCAAACCCGCCACCGATGGACCGATCAGCCGAGCTGCATTGACCAGCGACGAGTTCAGCGCGATGGCATTTCCCAGGTCCTCCTGTTCCTCCACCATCTCGATCACGAACGCCTGCCGCGCCGGCATATCGAATGCGTTGACGGCGCCCTGAAACAGATTGAGCAGAATGATCTCGCGCACCGTGATGATGTGCGCGAGCGCCAGTATGGCCAGGCCGAACGATTCGAGCATCGACAGGACTTGCGTCACCACGAGCACACGATGGCGGTTCCAGCGATCGACCCACACTCCTGCGAAAGGCCCAAGAAAAAGGATAGGAATCTGGCTCGCGAAACTGACCAAGCCAAGCAGAAATGCCGATCCGGTGAGCCGGTAGACCAGCCAGGCGGTGGCCACACGCGTCATCCATGTGCCGACGAGCGAGATTCCCTGCCCGCCAAAGAAGAGCCGGTAATTGCGGTGCCGCAGGGCGCGGACCACCAGACTCCAGCTCATTCCGCTGCGCTGCCGTTGCTCTGTCGTTCTGTCAGCCATGCTGCTGTACCCACCCGTAAATGCGAATTACAATGCCGATGCTCGGACGCAATATGTGTCGCACGGAAACAGCAAAATCAAAAACGTCTTCCGATTGTAACTTCGCGGCAGAAGGCAGTTGGTTCAAGGAGGACTTTGTGCGACTCGGGCGAGGCAATCTGACTTTTTCGAACGCTGCATTTCGATTCGGCAAAAATAGATCGGTAAAATACAGATCATGGCTGGCGTACGCATCGACAAGTGGCTCTGGGCCGCTAGATTTTTCAAGACTCGAGCGCTGGCGGCGCGCGCCTGTGAGCTGGGCAGGGTTCAATCCAATGGACAGCCCGCGAAGCCCGCCCGCGAGGTGCGGGTGGGAGATATGCTGCGCATCACCAACGAGGGCGGCGACTTCGAGGTAGCAGTCCTCGCGCTTAGCGAGGTGCGCGGTCCTGCGCCGGTCGCGCAAACGCTCTATCGCGAAACAGATGAAAGCCGCGGCCTGCGCCTGAAAGTCGCGGCGGAGCGCAAGGCGATGCGCCAGTTCGAACTGTTGCCTCCGGGGAGACCCTCGAAGCGCGATCGTGGGAAGATCATCAAATTCCGGCGCGGAATGATTTGACTCCCGAATTCCTGCTCACAGCTCAGTGCAAGCTTTGTCCAAAAGAGCGAACGTCCCGTCTGTCCCCGGGTTGTTCCGCTTCGTCCGACACTTATCGCCGCCTGGAGTAGACTCAAACGGCTGTAAGCGGCCAAACCATTTGCAAATAGGAGAGATGAATGAAATACGTGATCAGCTGGAATGAACGCCCGCAGGGTTCGCCGGCGGAGTACGAGAATGCGCAGAAGCGAATCCTGGAGGTATTTGGTCAGTGGAAGGCGCCAGCAAATTTCAAGATCGAGTTCTTCGTGGTGCGGG
>JBAQJU010000041.1:0-2488 GCA_049300475.1 Terriglobales bacterium
CTTGGAAGCTGGTATTGATTGAAATGGGCAGCATGGAATTAGCCAAATTCTGCACGTCACTCACCGCTTGGCCAAGCGCCACTCCGGGCGCCAGGTCGAATGAGATCGTAACTGACGGGAGTTGCCCGGTGTGGTTGACGGTGAGGGGGCCGACGCCAGTGCTAAATTTCGAGACGGCCGCGAGAGGAACGAGTTGGCCAGAGGATGAGCGGATATAAAGCTCCGAGAGCATGTCGGGATCGCTCTGGAACCGATCCTGCACCTGGAGAACGACCCAGTATTCGTTATTCGAAGTGTAGATGGGCGAAACCAGGCGTTGGCCGTAGGCGCTATACAGGGCGTCTTCGACCTGCTGTGGTGTCACTCCCAGAGCAGACGCTTCGTCTCTGTCGACCACGACGTTCGCCTGCGGATTCTTGATCTGGAGATCGCTGGCGACGTCGGCCACACTTGGTAGCGTCTTCATTTTTATTTCGAGTAACTGGGCGTACTTATAGAGCTGATCCGTTGCCGGACTCGACAGTGTGAATTGGTACAGGCTCTTGGTGAATAGGCCGCCGATGCGAATTGCGGGCGGATTCTGGAGAAAGACTCGCATCCCAGGGACCGTGTCCAGCTTTGGTTGCAACCCGTGAATCACATCGTCGATAGTCATGTGACGTTCGAAAAACGGACGAACGAACTGGAGCACAGTCCCAGCGATAGAAACATGACCATAGCGGGCAATCAAACGATCGTAAGCTGGACTGTCGGTCCAGGGACGGTCGGGACGGTTCTTTAAATGGAGGAAAGCGTAGCCATTGTTGAGGCCAGCGCCGCTCGAATCGGCGATGCCCGAATAGAACTGAACGACATTTGGGTCGGCCTGGAGTATACGATTGATAGCTTCCTGGTGAGCTTTCATCGCGTCGAAGGAAATGCCTTGATTGGCTTCGGTTGAGACAGCAATCTGTGCGGTATCCTCTTCCGGCAGGAAGCCTTTCGGAATCACCCAAAACTCCCAAGCGGTCCCCACCAAGATGAGAAAACCGAAAATCATCACCAGCACGCGATGCTGCATCGCCCGGCGAAGGCTCCATCCGTACCAGCGGAGCGACGTATCGAGAATGTTTTCCAACTTGCGATAGATCCATCCGTGCTTTCTTCCGTGATCGGGGCGCAGGTAGTATCTGCAGAGCATCGGGGTGAGGGTGACGGAAACGAAGCCGGAAACCAGAACAGCGGAAATGATGACGACGGCAAATTCGTGGAGCAAGCGACCCAAGACGCCGGACATGAAGAAGACAGGCAGAAAAACAGCAGCGAGCGACAAAGTCATAGAGAGAATCGTGAAGCTGACTTCCCTCGAACCGTCGAGCGCGGCCTCGAACGCTCCTTTGTCCATCTCCTGGTGGCGCACGATGTTTTCGAGCATAACGATGGCATCATCGACGACGAAGCCCACCGAAAGTGTCAGCGCCAACAGCGATAAGTTGTCCACCGTATAGCCGAGCAGGTACATGACCGCGAAGGTGCCCATGATCGACATCGGAAGAGCCAGGCTCGGGATGATGGTGGCCGATGCGTTGCGTAGAAAAAGAAAGATGACAAGAATAACTAGAAAAATTGCCAGCAGAAGAGTGAATTTGACGTCATTAACCGAGTCGCGGATCGGAACCGAGTGATCGTATTCGACCGAGAGGTTGATGGACGGAGGCACAACCGCGTAGAAGTGCGGGATGAGCTTGCGAATATTATTGACAATCTCGATCGTGTTCGTGCCGGGCTGGCGCTGGACGGCCAGCATAATTCCTGGAATGTTGTTGATCCAGTCTGCGACGTACAGATCTTGAATTCCGTCGTTGACCGTTGCGATCTGATCGAGCCGCACCGGGGCTCCGTTGCGGTACGCCACGATGAGCGGCCGGTAGACCATGGCGTCGGAAAGCTGCCCGTTAGATTCGACGTTATAAGTCTTGTGAGCGCCATTCAGCGTGCCCATCGGCATGTTGACGTTGGCATTTTTGATCGCCTGCTCTACTTCGTTGATACCGATCTGCCGGCTGGCGAGAGCTTCCGGGCTTAATTGCACGCGCACCGCGTATTTGGCCGAACCGTTGACGCTGACCTGGGCGACGCCAGGCACCATCGAAATCTGCTCGGCCAGCAGATTTTCGGCATACTTATCGACTTCGTAGAGCGGCAGTGTGGGCGAGGTAACAGCCAGCAAGAAGATGGCCTGATCTGCGGGATTCACCTTTCGAAACGTCGGGGGCGAAGGCAAGTTGGGGGGGAGTTGATTGGCGGCTGCCGAGATTGCGCTCTGTACATCGAGCGCGGCGGAATCTATGTTACGGCTCAGATTGAACTGCAGGGTAATTTCAATGCTGCCGAGCGAACTGGTCGATGTCATCGAATCCAGACCGGCAATGGTAGTGAACTGTTTTTCAAGCGGGGTTGCTACCGAGGAAGCCATCGTTCCGGGGCTGGCGCCCGGAAGGCCGGCGTA
>JBAQJU010000042.1:0-1856 GCA_049300475.1 Terriglobales bacterium
TTCAGGTGATAATCAGTGGCCGGTTTTGGGTGATCGCTGAGGAATGTTCGAGGGTGTCACGAGTTTCGATCCGTCAACCGAGTGCCATGCTTTACGAGACCTCAAACTGGAGAAGTCGAAGGCGCAAAACGGCGGGTAAATTTGACTTTTGAGCGCCCACCGATGTCCGGGTGGCTGCGGATGAGCATACCGATGCACTATGCGATCGGCCGGAATTCGCAAATAACCAAGAAACTCCAATCCGCGTATCCTAAATTTCATCGTGGCAGAAGCTTGCGGAAATACGTGGAACGAGTCCGCCCACGTTGGCTTGTGTGGGGGCTGCCAGCACATGCAGCGCCTCACATCCGACCGGGCTCCGTTTTTTATCTTTGTATACGGTCTGCGAATGATGCGCGGTTTGGGAGAGAAATTCCTGATGTTTGGAGGGGCACCGTGTCGCCACGTACACTTTTTCTAAGCAGGCTGATCGGGCTGTACTGCATTCTCGTCGCGCCATCCATGATGACGCGCAAACAAGCGACTGTTGAGACGGTAACCGCGCTTCTGCACGATTCCTCGATGATTTTTATCGTGGGTGTGATCACTTTGGCCGCCGGGCAGGCGATGGTTCTCGCCCACAACATCTGGTCGGGCGGGGCGCTCCCCGTCGTCACCCTCGTCGGCTGAGTGACGCTGATCGGAGCCTGTTCTTCTTGTTCATTCCACCAGAGGTAGAAGCAGGTTTTTTCTCAGGCAGCTTCACTACCAAGACCTTTTCTACATGTGCGGGGCAATTTCGCTCGTTCTCGGCGTCTACCTGACCTATGGCGGATTCAGGTCGAGGTCGCATTAGCCAGTATCTCCCTCACTGAATTGTGTCTTCTTCAGGTTCGCCTAGCGTGCTTCGGTTCTTCCCGATCACCCGCACCTCTTTCCCACGGAGACCCGCATACTTGATCGCCATGCCGAGCAGCATGTATTCGTCCTCTTGATAGTCAGCGGCAAAGGCGTCTTGGCGGAGTAAAACTAATTCCGAGTCATCCGCACATGCTTTCGCAAACTCAGGAAGTTTCTTTCCTGATGGCCGCGATTAGGCTGGATTCTCGCTGCATGCGCTCGTCGTTGGTCATCGTGAAGAGAATAGCCGATCCTGAACCTCGGCAAGTTCCACGGGTGCGGAGCAGGCTTCGTCGTCGAGTCGCGGCATATCGCAATGATGATTGGATCAATGTTTTGTGACCTGAATCGTAAACGTAACAGTGGGGTTTGAACCTGTGTGCGGGATTCGGATTTGGGAATCTCCCTCGGCAACAGCAGTGAAACGGTAGACCTGCGTCGGGCCACCGGGATTCTGCTTTGCTGGGAATACGGCACTCTCGAATCGTATTGCGTGGGAAGATATTTGCGGGGTGTCGTATTGCCCTCCACCGATTGTTTGGAGGGTTACCACTATCGGCTGGCCTACCTTAGCAGAAATGTGTTGCCCGTCGTTCGTGCGATTCAGGGACAGTTCTTCTTGCGTGATGCTCGCGGCGTTTGCGGAAGAAGCTATCAACAAAGAAAGCCCAACCAAGATGAATGCCGAGCGTAAGAGCGTCATGGTTCCAGCGTTCGACGCCCACAGTTGCGACGGAGATGCCCGCCCGCCCGTTTCCCTGGATAGAGAAGCAACCCAAAACTAGGCGATGGATTGGGACGACTCGGGATTTCTTGCTGTTGTCGCCACGGATATATTCCAAAACCTGAGCAGTTTTGAACAGTCACCAAGTAGACCACTGTCGTAATCTGCCAGCAGATTTGAAGGAACTCGGCCCTACGGTCGTTTTGTTCCTCTGGTGGCGCAGCCGTATATTTGTATACAGGAAAAGTAGCTC
>JBAQJU010000043.1:0-31615 GCA_049300475.1 Terriglobales bacterium
CACTGTAGATGATTCTCCTGCGCCGCTTCTTGGCTTTACCGTTGCCGTTACCGTTCACGACCGCCTCCTGCTTTGATTGGAACTTCAAAACCGGCATTCATCCGTTGTTACGAAAGGGTGCACGAAATAGTTCCGTTAGGATTTCGCGACTTCCATACCTCTTTAGACAGACCTACCCTTAAAAGGATAGCCGTCGCGTGGAAATGGATGTGGGACTACGGTTTGATTGTAACGCCGCTCTGGGGGTATGGAAGCGGGGTTCGTCCCGTTTGGGCTGGATCAAGCCCCATCCGACAGGCGGTCTTATTTCGATCGCCATCCTTGCTCAAATGTTAGAATTACCATTCCATGATTGCATTTGTGCTGCTGCGGGTGTTTGTCATCCTGCTTCTGGTAGCGGCCAATGCCTTCTTTGCGGCCGCCGAATTCGCTCTGGTCAGCGTGCGCGAAACGCGCATCCTGCAGATGATCGAAAACCGCCGCGTCGGCGCCCGCACCGTCCTCAAACTTCATCAGCAGCTCACCCGCGTCGTCAACGGAGTTCAATTAGGAATCACCGTCGCCAGCCTCTCGCTCGGCTGGCTCGGCGAGCCGGTCCTGGCGCGCGTATTTGAGACCTGGATCGGGAGCATTCCCCACGCCATCCTCTACGCGCATGCCATTGCCGTGGCCATTGCCTTTGTCCTCATCACCAGCCTGCACGTCACGCTCGGTGAACTGGTCCCCAAGTCCCTCGCGCTGCAGCGTGCCGAGCGCGTCGCGCTCGCCGTCGCCGCGCCCATGGACGTCTTCCTCACCGTCACCGCGCCCCTGACCGCCTTCATGAGCCGGGCCGCCAGCTTCGTCCTTCGCTCGTTTGGCACCCAGGAAATGCGCCATGGTTCGGTCCACTCGCCCGACGAACTTCGGCTCATCGTCAGCGCCGCGCGCACCTCCGGACAGCTTTCCTCCGCCCAGGAAGAGATGCTCCTCAACGCGCTCGACCTCGACAACATCACCGCCCGCCAAGTCATGGTCCCGCGCACCAGAATTTTCTCCCTGCCCTCCGATCTCAGCCTGGAAGATGCTTTGTCGCGGGTCGCGGACGCGCAACACTCACGAATTCCCGTGTATGATCCGCAACGTGGTCCCGAACACATCATTGGTGTGCTCTACGCCAAAGATCTGATGCGCTGGATGCGTCTCCGCCTTGGCCAACCCGGCGCTCCTCCCACGGTAGCGCGTGTTTCGCAGATGAAGGTCGGCCAGATCATGCACGACGTCCTGGTCGTCCCCGAAACCAAATCGCTTTTCGAACTCCTTATCGAATTCCAGGCCCGTAAGCGCCACCTGGCCATGGTGGTCGACGAATTCGGCTCCACTGCCGGAGTCATCAGCGTAGAGGATGTGCTCGAGCAACTGGTAGGCGAACTGGAAGACGAGTTCGACATCGCCTCCGCGCAACCGGTTGTTGACCCTAACGCTCCCCTGAGCCTCGACGGAGCGGTCAACATCCGCGACCTCGAGACCCAGTATGATGTGATCCTTCCGCAGGATGAAGGCTTTGAGACTCTGGCCGGATTCGTTCTTTCTCGTCTGCAGAAGATGCCCAAAGGCGGCGAATCATTCGAATATCAGGGGAGGCGCTTCGTCATCGAGAGAATGGACGGCCATCGCGTTGCACTGGTACGGATCGAACCGATTCGAACGGAGCCACCGGTGGTCTCGAGCCGCGAGTTGCGAGCCACGAGTTGGGAGCAAAACTGAAAACCGAGAACTAAGAACTATCTTTCATGCCCCGCCAGATTCTCCAACGCGTCCTCTACACCCTCCCGGTCATCTGGCTGGTGGTCTCCACCGTTTTCCTCCTCATTCACTTCGTCCCCGGAGATCCCATCCAGCAAATGCTGGGCGAAGGCGCGCCTGCCGTAGACATCCAGGCCATGCGCCACGCTTACGGACTCGACGTCCCCATCGGCCAACAATACCTGAATTACTGGAAGGGCGTGCTCCACGGCGATTTGGGCAAATCCCTCCGCTTCAATCAGAGCGTCACCAAACTCATCGCCCTGCGCTATCCCTACACACTGCAACTTACGCTGGCATCGTTATTTGTAGCAATCACTCTCGCCATCCCGGCCGGCGTCCACTCCGCCCAACGCCGCAACCAGTGGGATGACCGCGCCCTAAGCGTAATCAGCCTCTTCGGCCTGTCGTTCCCCAACTTTGCCCTGGGACCCATTCTGATTTTGTTTTTTGCCGTCAAGCTAGGCTGGCTCCCTGTCTCCGGCTCCGGAAGCTTGGCGCACCTGATCCTCCCCGCCATCACCATGGGAAGCGCATTGGCCGCGATCCTGACCCGCATGGTTCGCACCTCCATGCTTGAAGAGTTAGGCCAGGATTACATCCGCACTGCCCGCGCCAAAGGACTGCCCGAGCGCACGGTTGTGTATCGTCACGCGCTGCGCAACGCCATGATCCCCATCATCACCGTTTTGGGCTTGCAATTCGGAGCCTTACTGGCTGGCGCCATCGTGACCGAGACAATTTTCTCCTGGCCCGGAATAGGCCGCTTGACGATTCAGGCCATTGGCAACCGCGACTATTACCTGGTGCAAGGCTGCATATTGGCAATCGGGCTGACGTATGTGGCGGTGAACTTTCTGACAGACCTACTGTATTCGGCGGTGAACCCGAGGATTAGGCAGTAGAGGTTTTTTGCGCACGGGCGATATGAGTTCCGTTTTGCTGGCTATCCCTCTGCTTCAGGCGACTGCCTCGGCGGGTCGATCTCGGCAAGCGGCTCGATGACGTGCAGGCCGCACTCAGTCTTGCTCAAGCCAGACCAACGCCCCGCCCGGGCGTCTTCCCACGGCTGGACAGCCCGCGTGCAGTGTGTGCAACCGATGCTCGGATAATTCCGATCATGGAGCGAGTTGTAAGGCACGGCGTGCTCGTGCAGGTAACGCCAAACTTGCTTCGAGCTCCAGTCGGCGATCGGATTCACCTTTACCAGTCCGAATTTCGCATCCCATTCGACTTTGCCGGCTGCCTTGCGGAAAGAGGTCTGATCCCGGCGAATGCTCGTAATCCACGCGTCAAGCTCATTCAGCTTGCGGCGAAGAGGCTCAACCTTTCGCAGATTGCAGCATTGATCGGGATCGCGGGCCCACAGCGCCGCACCGTGAACCTGCTCCTGTTTCTCGGGGGAGAGCAGCGAAAATACTCTCTCAATCTTGATCTCGTATTTTGTCTCGATTCTGTCGATGAGGCTGTAGGTCTCGGGGAACAGGAACTCGGTATCGATGGTGAAGACGCGAAAATCCTTGCGCACACGCGAGGCCATATCGATGAGCACCATGCCCTCGGCTCCAAATGCTGACGAGATGGCCACACGATTTCCAAAAGCTTCAAATGCCCAGGCCAGCACGCGCTGCGGACCCCACTCTTCGGCGGTCAACTGCACTTCCGCGATCCTGTCTCTCACGGTGTCGGCTCCTCTGCACCCAGACGAGGCGCCTGCGAATGGAACACCGGGACAATTTCCGCCGGAAGCCAATTCTGGGATGAACGTCCGGGCATCGCAAATTCCTCGATCATGGCTTCCTCAAACGCAGCGGCGGGATCGGCCAGGGTCACGACTTCGCCAACCACCAGCAGAGTTGGAGAGGGTAGTTGCGGCGAGCGGTGCAGATCGCGCACAGTCGTGCGATGCGTTCGCTGATATTTCGTGGTCGCGCGCGAAATGATGGCGCAAGGCGTTACGCCATTGAGCCCGGCCGAAGTCAGCCTGCTCGCCATCTCCCTGTAGTTTTGTCCTGGCATATAAATCACGAGAGTCGCTCCGCTGCCCACTAGCTTGCTCCAGTCGGTGTCGTCTTCCTGGGAATCTCGATGTTCAGAGGCTCGTTCGGAAGTTCGATCGGAAGCACGATGGGCAGTAATGAACACGAGCGCGGAGGACGCTCGCCGATGGGTCAGCGGAATCCCGGCCGCCGCGGCCGCACCCAGCGCCGACGTCACGCCCGGAACGATCTCGAACGGAATGTCATTTCGGCGCAGGGCCTCGATCTCTTCGCCGGCACGCCCAAAGATCAGAGGATCGCCACCCTTCAATCGAACCACGCGCAGTCCGGAACTCGCCAGTGCGACCATCAGGAAATGGATCTCCTCTTGCCGGATTGTTTTTTCTCCGCAGCGCTTGCCCACGTTGTAAATCTGGGCAACTGATGGAATGAGTTTGAGGATTTCGGGCGCGACCAGGTCGTCGTGCAAAACGGCTTCGGCGGTTCGCAGCACGCGAAGAGCCTTCAACGTCAGCAACTCGGGATCACCCGGCCCTGCGCCCACCAGATAAACTTTGCCTGTCATGCTGCCTCCCCCTTCGCGCTCGCTGAACTTTCCGCCGAACTCTCCGCCGAACTCTCCGCCAGCACCGCTTCGAATGCTTCCCTGCCCGCCAGCGAGTGCAGTAACTCCAATTTGCGTTCTTTGCCGAGATCGCTGGCCAGAATGAGTCTTCTGGTCTCGCCGAGTTGCTCTACCCACTCGGCATATCCCGGACCAAACTGCCGCTCCAATTGCTGCCGAATTTTCTGCGCCAGCGATGGACTTTGCCCGTTGGTTGAAATCGCGATCTGCAAGTCGCCGCGCCGCACCACGGCGGGATAGAAGAAATCGCAATACTCGGGAACATCCACCACGTTGCAGAGCACTCCGCGCCGATTCGCCTCGCGATAGATGCGTTCGTTCAGGCGGTTGGAAGCGGTGGCTATCACCGCGAGAAACTTGCCATCGAGGTCACTCTCCGAGAACGCGCGCAGGTCGAGTTGAATCTTGCCTGCGCCGGCCCATTCGCGGACCGTGTCGCTTGCCCTGAGTGCAACTACGTGGATACGCGCGCCGGTATCGATCAGGCTGCCAATCTTGGGCTCGCCCACTTTCCCTGCGCCCACGACCAGGCACGGCTTTTCTGCCAGCTTCAGAAACATTGGGAACAGACTAGTCACCGTCTCCTCCCGGGGCATGGGGCGCGTGTCCAATGCTTGTTGGTGGCAGATCACGAGCGACGGCGTCGACCGACGCCCCAGCCAGGAATTCCCGCAACTCCGTGTCTGTATGCCGAGCAAAGAACTGGCGCAGGTTCTCGCCTGCCTCGCGCGTGGATAGATATTGCCGCAGCAGTCTCTCGATCGATTCCGGAACCTCGGTCGCAGGGCAGCGATATCCGACTGGCCGCGCCGTCGCCTGATGCAGGCCAAGCGCGCCGCCCAGGCAGAAGTAATAGGCATCGACCATGTGTCCGTCGACTTTGATCTTTTTGCCATCGATGCCAATGTCGGCGATCCAGTGCTGTCCGCAACTGTTCGGGCAGCCGGTGACGTGCAGCTTCAAATGCTGATCGAAGCCGGGCAGGCGGTCTTCCAGCTCTTCCACCAGCCAGCGAGAAAAGTTTTTTGTTTCGGTAATGGCGAGCTTGCAGAACTCCGTGCCACTGCATGCGACCGTGCCGCGCCAGAAGGGCGACCCGCCCACGCGCAGTCCAATAGCATCCAGTTCCCTTCCCAGGTCTTCGGCATTGAGTTGTGGAACGTTTACGATAAGCAGGTTCTGCATGTTGGTGGTGCGAAGTTCGCCAGCCGCGAATCGGTCCGCCAGATCGGCGGCGGCGTGCATCTGCTCGGCTGTGATTCGCCCGCGCAGCACTGCAGCTCCTACGTAGCAGAGTCCCGGCTGCTTTTGCGGATGGATCCCCACGTGGTCGCGATACACATCCGCGGGTGGCTGTTCTTCGACTGCGGGATCGAATTGAAATCCAATTCGCCGTTGCAGTTCGTCCAGAAAGCTCTCCGCCGTCCAACCATGCCGCAGGAAGAGAAATTTCAGCCGCGCGCGCTCACGGTGCTCACGCAACACCTCCGAATCGCGAAACAGCTCGGCGATTCCCTTAATCGCAGGCAGCACCTGATGCCAGCGGACAAAGGCGTTTAGTCGCGCTCCGAGATAGGGCTCGGCTGAGAGGCCACCCGCAACCCGAAGGGAGAAACCGATCTCCCGGTTGCCGCGCAGCACACGTGTCGTCGCCGTTAGCCCCACATCGTTGATCTCTGGATAAGGGCACCAGACGCGGCATCCGGTGATCGAGATCTTGAACTTGCGGGGAAGGTTATAGAAGTCACCATTCCCCGCAAGCATTCGCGACGCGTCGAGCGCCAGAGGAGAAGCATCGCAAATTTCATCCGCGTCGACTCCCGCGACCGGGCAGCCGGTAACGTTTCGCGTGACGTCGCCGCAGGCGCTAGTCGTGTTGAGCCCCACTCGAACGAGTGCATCCAGCACTTCTGGAAGCGCCTCGATCGTCACCCAGTGCAACTGAATGTTTTGGCGCACCGTGATGTCGGCGATTCCGTGGGCATAGCGGCGGGTAAGTTCGGCAATGGTGCGAAGTTGTTCCGAACGCAGCAGACCGTTGGGGATTCGGATTCTCACCATGAAGCATTGGAGCGCCCGGCCTTCCCCGTTCTGGCCGCCGGTTACGCCTGCGCCGTCGCCCTGGGTATACACACCCCACCAGCGGAAATAGGTTCCCAGCCATTCTGGCGGGATGGACGCGAAGCCCTCGCGAGCGAACCGCCGAATTTCTTCGAGACCTTCCCACGGGTTCTTCGAACGCTTAAGCCGTTCCACTCGCTGTGCTTTGGTTTCTGTCGTTGTGCCTGACATAGACTCTGGTCTCCGAACCATTTTCCCGGAAAATAAAAAACCCACCGCCAGATTGCTCTGGCGGTGGGTTATAAGTGCCGGTACTAGAATAGGTTACTTAGGTCGGCATCCTCCCCGCGCCAGTGCACACGCATGCACAACAACAACAAGTGCACAGGCACAGCGCGGAAAGAGTCTGACCCCACATAGGTTGGTATTCTATGTTGAATAGCTCCTGCAGTCAACAAGAAACTTCAAGATTGATCTGGCTGGCCAGTTTTCAGGCTGATCGGATCCGGCCTCAGGAGGGTATTGCCTGGAATTGGCCTGGTAGCCAGCAGACATCCGAAAGGCGCAACTGTCTATAGCAGTCTTGTGTGTCGGCCACCCAGAACTAACTCGTAAACTTATGCGCGTCTTCCCTCTCCCGCCCGTGTCGCATAGGGAGACTCGCGAATTTATGGCGCGAACTTCTGAGACAGCACACGATCCAGCATCCAGCCGATACTTAAACAATGACCGCCAACCTGCCCGCTCTCAGTCGCCTGTGCCGGTCAGTGCTACGGTGCTCTTTCCGGCTGCGACATTGTCGGTAACCGTCAATGTGCCGGTGCGAGCCCCCTTTACCGTCGGCGCGAACGTAACCGAGATCGTGCAACTCATCGTCGAGGGCAGCGACACGGGCGCCTCGGGACAGTTGTTGACCTGGGTGAATTCGCCAGCATTGGCGCCCGTAATGGAGATGTTGCTGATGATCAGCGGGGTCAGCCCATTATTCGTCAGCTGAACGGGCACCGTCGTTTCGCTGCCAACCGGCTGCGTTCCGAAGGCCACTGATGTCGGGTTGAATTGAGCCGCCGGATCAATTGCAGTTCCGCTCAGGCTGATTTGTTGCGGGCTGCCAGGAGCATTATCCGTGAGGTTCAGCGTCGCCGTAAGCGTGCCCACCGTGTCAGGTACGAACGTGACCGTGATTGTGCAACTGGCATTGGGTTTCAACGTTGCACCGCAGTGGTTGACGAATTGGTAGGAAGCGGCATCGGCCGTACCCGGCGTTATGCTGATCCCGGTCAGATTCACCGTGAACGTGTCCATGTTCGTGACCGTGAGTGTAAGCGGGTTCGATGTGTTGAGATAGACGGTGTAGAAGTTCAGGCTCGCCGGGGAGAAGCTGAGTCCCGCGACATTGAGCATGAAGGGCTGCGTAGCCGTCGCCACCGCATTGGTGGCAGCGAATACGATGTTATAGTTGCCCGCCGCAACCGGCGTCCCGGAAAGCGTGCCGGTACCGTTCCCGTTGTCAACGAACGTTACTCCGGCGGGAAGTCCACCGATCTCGCTGAGGCTCGGAGTCGGGAAGCCGGTGGTTGTCACGGTGAAGGAATTGGGCACGCCGTAGGTGAACGCCACACTACTCGCGCTTGTGATGGCTGGCTGCTGACCCAGAATGATCGTAAAGGGTTGCGTTGCCGGCGATCCGATTCCATTCTGCGCCGTAAAGCTGATGCTGAAGTTGCCGCCAACCAAGACCAGCGGAGTTCCGCTGAGCGTGCCGGTACCGTTCCCGTTGTCAACAAAACCGAGGCCGTTCGGCAGAGGGCCCGCCTCGGTGAGGCTGGGCTTTGGATAGCCCAACGTGGTCACTGTAAACGAGCCCGCCACACCGATAGCAAAGCCCGCATAATTGACGCTGGTGATCGACGGAGCTTCGTCCACGGTCAGCGTGAAGTTCTGGGTTGCATTCGGCGTCGTCCCGTTTTTGGCGGTAATCGTAATCGGGTAGACTCCGCCCGTTCCCACCGCCGGTGTGCCGCTGAGCAGGCCGGCCGAAGTCAAGGTCACGCCGCTTGGCAGAGCACCGGTCTCGGTAAACGTGGGGGCAGGATAGCCCGTGGCCGTCACATTGAACGATCCCAGCGTGCCAACCGTAAAGGTGGTGTTGTTCGCACTGGTGATGGCCGGAGCCTGGTTCACAGTCAGCGTGAAAGACTGCGTTCCAGGCGGCGAAATGCCGTTGTCGGCCGTGATCGTGATGGGGTAGGGGCCCCCAGTACCCGCCGCTGGCGTGCCGCTCAGCACGCCGGCCGGACTCAGGGTGACACCGCTAGGAAGGGCACCGTTTTCGCTGAAAGTGAATGTGGTCGGGTAGCCGGAAGCCTTAACGGTAAATGAGCCCGCTGTGCCGACGGTGAAAGTCGTATGGTTCGCGCTCGTCACGGTGGGAGCTTCATCCACCGTCAGCGTGAAAGATTGCGTCCCCTTTGGCGTGATGCCGTTGGCGGCGGTAATCGTGATGGGGTAAGTTCCACCTGTACCTGGGGCTGGCGTGCCGCTGAGTGTCCCATTCGTGGCCAGGGTCACGCCGCTCGGCAACGTACCCGTCTCAGTGAAAGTGGACGTCGGGTAGCCGCTGGCTGTCACCGCAAACGATCCCAGCGCACCCACCGTGAAGGTGGTGGCGTTCGCGCTCGTAATCGACGGAGGCTCGTTTACGGTCAACGTAAAAGCTTGCGAGGCGTCCGGTGGGATGCCATTGGTGGCGGCAATCGTAATGGCGTATACGCCGCCCGTGCCGGTTGCCGGCGTTCCACTGAGCGCTCCGCTTGAACTGAGCGTTATACCGGTCGGCAGAACGCTGGACGTGCTGAACGTAGATGCTGGATAACCTGACGCCGTTACCGTAAATGAAAGCGCTTTGCCAACCTTGACAGTCGCATTGTTCGCGCTGGTGATGGTTGGCGGTTCGTCCACCGTCAGAACGAAGTTTTGCGTTCCGTTCGGCGAGACGCCATTGCTGGCAGTGATCGTGAAGGGGTAGGTGTTTCCCGTGCCCACCGCCGGGGTGCCCGCGAGCGTGGCCGTACCATCACCGTTGTTAGTGAACGTTACTCCGCTGGGGAGAGCGCCACTCTCAGACAAGGCAGGGTTCGGGTAGCCGGAAGTTTTCACGGTGAACGTGCCCAGTTGTCCCACCGTGAAAGTCGTCTTCTTGTTGGAGGTGATGCCGGGAGCTTCGTTCACCGTCAGCGTGAACAGCTGCTTCGAATTCGGAGTTATACCATTCTTCGCGAAGATGTCGAACGTGTAGACGCCGCCCGTGAGGGCCGCCGGAGTGCCGCCGAGCGTACCCGTGCCGTTCCCGTTGTCGCTCAGAGTCGCCACGTTGCTTGGGAGACCAGTATTGCCAGCACCAGTCGTCTCAGTGATGCCCGGCGGTGCCGGGAAGCCTTCCGGCGATGTCGTTACCTGGAATGAACCTGCCGTGCCGACCGTAAAAGTCGTACTGTTCCCGCTATTGATGGTGGGAGGTTCATCCACTGTCAGCGTGAACAATTGCGTGGAATTCGGCGAGACGCCATTGCTGGCAGTGATCGTGATGGGGTAGACATTGCCCGCGCCCACCGCCGGTGTGCCGCTGAGTGTGCCCCCCGTAGTGAAGGTCACACCAGGTGGCAGGGCGCCGGTTTCGGAGAATGTGATCGGAAGCGGGAAGCCGACCGGCGACGTCGTTACCTGGAATGTACCTGGCGTGCCGACCGTGAAGGTCGTATTGTTCCCACTATTGATGGTGGGAGGTTCATCGACCGTCAGCGTGAAAGTTTGCGTCGCGCTGTTGCCAGCACCGCTGGCGGTGATGGTGATAGTGTAGGCATCGCCGGTGCCGGGCTGGGGTGTTCCGCTAAGCGTACCGCTGCCGCTCCCGTTGTCGGTGAAAGTAACACCAGTTGGGAGCGCGCCAGTCACCCCCAAAGCTGGAGCGGGCGTACCTGTTACGGTCACCGCAAAAGTGCCCGCCGTGCCCACCGTGAAGGTCGTGTTGTTCGCGCTGGTGAACGTCCAGGGCGTGAGGTCGAACATGTAGGCTGTGCCGCCTTTGCCATGGCCAGTAGCGCCGATCACCGCCAAGGTTCCGTTCACGGAAACAGAACTTCCGAATATGTCGTCCTTCGCGGCATCGGAGGCCTGAAGATCCGTCGCTTGTGGCGTCCAACTGCCTCCGGACCCCGTAAACTCATAGGCCGCGCCACTGTTGCTACCTTTAGAGGTATGATCGGGGGCACCAATCACGGCCGCAGTCCCGCTAAGCGAAACCGAGGTGCCGAACAAGTCGCCAGCCACGCCGTCGCCAGCGGTCAGAGTTGTCTGCTGCGTCCATGTGGTTCCGGTTGCCGTGGACGTAAAAACGTAGACGACGCCCTTGGCATTGGTGCGTTGGGGAGCACCGATCAGGGCCGTGGGTACGCTCGAAACTACGTCGAGGGAAACGGAAGATCCGAAATTGTCGCCTACTGCGGCGACGGCTGGAGCTTTGGCCACTATGTCGGGGGTCTGCTGGGTCCAGGTGGTTCCGGATCGCGTGAACGCGTACGCGACGCCCTGGTTGGTCTTGGTTGCTGTGTGCTGCGGCGCGCCGACTATGAGGATGTTTCCGCTGATGGAAACGGAGTATCCAAACTCGTCTCCGACTGCGCGATCGGATGCGAAGATCTCTTGCTGAAGCGTCCATGTGGTTCCAGTGAGGATGAAGATATAGACGGCGCCGTCTTCACCCAAGCCGTAAGCGCCGACCACGGCAGTGCTCCCGTTCACGGCAACAGAGAACCCAAAATTGGTCTCATCGCCGCCGTCGGCGGCTGTCAGTTCCGCCTGCTGCGACCAGGTTCCGGAATAGATAAATACGTAGGCTGCGCCAGTATTTGCATTCTTGCCGGGTGCGCCAACCACAATCGTGGTCCCGTTCACGGCAACAGAGGCTCCGAACTCGTCGCCCGATGCGCCATCGCCCGCGGTCAACTCTTGCTGCTGCGTCCACGTGCCTGCCGACAGAGTGAACACGTACGCTGCGCCCAGACTGCCATTTCCGGCGGGCGCGCCGATGACCGCTGTCGTTCCATTGACAGAAACCGAAGTTCCAAAGAGGTCGCCCGCCGTGGCGCCCGGATCCGAGATCTTCTGCTGCTGCACCCAGGGATCGATCGTGATCGGGTACGCCGCCTCGCGGTCGCTCACCAACAGCCGAATACGGCCATCGCGGACATCCATCTTTCCACTCAACGCCCGTCCCGCTGAGTCCCAAGCGCGTAGGCCGGCGTATAGAAGAACGGCGCGACGATCCCGCCGCAGTTCAATGTGATCGCCAACCAGCGCAGGTTGCAGGTTTCCGCTAACTGACAACTCGATCTCGAGCGGCCCACCATTTTGATGAGCAGGACGCTCCTGCAACGTGAAACCTTGTTCCAGTCCGCGCGCGTCGTTGACATACCATTCGGTCAGCGGTCCGCGCTGATATTCAATTCGAGCGCCGCTGGCATGAGCAGATGCGGGCGCGGGAGTTGCGAGTTTGTCACCATAGCCGTAGCCTTCGAGACGCAGTGTTAACCGGCCGTCGGCATGCTCCGCCGTCATGGCGCCATCGTGAAACTCAGCCGTGAACTGGTTCTCCGGATTCCACAGTTGAAAGCCGGCCTTCGCGGGCCTCACTTGGTGTTGGGCCTGGCGATAAGCAGCGACTAATGCCGGCGGAGCCGTTGTGCCCGCTGGCAAGGCCTCCACGGCGTTCGCCGCCTGAGCTGTGCTCAGCGGAAAGTAAGACAGAACAAGAAGGGTGCCGATCGCAAGCAGCGAAAGGTAGACAGGACGGTTCAGACGAGGGCGCATCATCATGACAGGTCTCCGCGCCGAACCTCGCATCTTGCGCTAAGCCACAGATGGAGCGCGGCAGGCACGGACGCGGCGTCTAGGGCTTGAATCGTCGGGTTCGGTCCAGGTACCAGGTGGCACTTAGCCCACCGTACCTTCGTGATAGTGCTTGGCATGGTCCTCTTAATATGAAAACAAGTCAAGATGAAACATTTTGCGACTTAGAAGGGTCTTAGTCACTTATTGTCCGAAAGACGCTCCCAGCCTCGACGAACATAAGTCGCATATACCCCCACAGCTGCAAAGCGCCTCCGCGAAATGCGGGTGCCAAATCCGCACCATATAGCCCAAACGGATTAGCCTCTGAGCCGTAGCTGTTTCTGGCTAGACTCCTGGAGCCATTCACGCCAGCCGGTTCAACCGTTACGCTCTCTTACGCGCAGCCTCTCAGAGTCTGCCAACAGTGTTTTCAGCCAAATGAGTCTGGTAGGTTCGTTGTTCGTTGTGGAAAGGCCGGGGATAACTCATGAGTTGCTCTCGTTCGCTTAAGTTTGTCTTCTTCGGCTTCTTAGTCCCCGCCTTGCTCGGCATATTGATGCTGGCCCAGTCCAATTCTTCCCCTACGGTCCACACGGGGAAGAGGATCGCTACGACTGGTTCCCATTCACAAAAAGGGATAACCAGCGGAGCGCAAAGATCTTCCGGGGTCATAGCGGGCAAGGCGGCGAGCGGAGCGCAAGGTCCCGGGTTAAACTTTGCGCCTGCTGTGGTCTATGCCCCGGGTGGTTCGGGACCCGGCTCGGTCGCGGTGGCGGACGTAAATGGCGACGGCAAGATGGACCTGGTGGTGGCGAACTTTTGCGACGAAGTAACCAACTGCACTTGTACTCCTGAAAGCTGCGATTACGGCTCGGTGGGCGTGCTCTTGGGAAATGGCGATGGCACCTTCCAACCGGCAGTGACCTACCTCTCGGGCGGGTATTACACTCAAACCGTGGCGGTGGCGGATGTGAACGGGGATGGCAAGGCCGATATCCTGGTCGTGAACGATTGCACCAGTCCCACCAACTGTTTTTATACGGTAGGCGATGGCTCGGTCTCCGTATTGCTGGGGAATGGTGATGGGACGTTCCAGCCGGCAGTCGCCTATGACTCGGGCGGGCAGTTTCCAAATGGAGTCCTGATCACGGATTTGAACAAGGACGGGCATCCCGACCTCGTGGTCAGCAACTTTTCCGGAGGGACCAACGGCTTCGGAGAGTTGGCGGTGCTGATGGGAAATGGCGACGGCACGTTCCAGCCCGCCGTGATTTACAACTCGGCCTATTCTTATAATGTCATGTCCATGGCGGTGGCGGATGTGGATGGAGACGGCAATCTCGACCTCCTGGTGGCGAACGAGTGCGTCGACCTTGACTGCGCGAGCGGCAATGTAGGGGTGTTGCTGGGCAATGGGGATGGCACCTTTCAACCAGGAACGCCCTATCCGTCGGGCGGCTATTACACGCGTTCCCTCGCGGTGACGGACTTGAACGGCGATGGCAAGCTCGATCTCGTGGTGGCGAACATGTGCATCACGAGTAACAATTGTTCCAACAATGGAACGGTGAGCGTGCTCTTCGGGAACGGGGATGGAAGTTTTCAGTCTCCCGTAACTTACCCGGCGGGCGCGTATGAGCCACTGTCGCTGGCCCTGGGGGATTTTGATGGCGACGGCAAAACCGACATCGCGGTGGTTAGCCAGTCGGTAAGTGGCAGCAACACCGCGGGTGTGGTCACCGTGTTGCTCGGCAATGGCAATGGAACATTCCAGGCGCCCGTAGCTTTCAACCCGGGTGGAAGTGGATCGATCGCGCTGGCGGTTGCGGATGTAAATAAGGACGGCAAGCCCGACATTATGGTGGTGGATGGCACTGGAATCGGCGTGCTGATCAATGCCAGCACCAAGGCCACAACGATCAAGCTGGTCTCCTCGAAGAATCCTGCCACGTTTACGCAAGCGGTGACGTTCACGGCCACGGTGACGCCGCAAGGCACGGGCACTCCGACCGGCACGGTTAGTTTCTTTGACGGAGCGTCGAATATTGGCAGTTCCCCTCTGAACGGCAGCGGAGTGGCGACATTCGCCACCTCCACGCTTGCGCTGGGTACTCACAGCATTACCGCGAGCTACAACGGAGACGCCAATTGGGCAGCCAGCACATCGGCTGCGTTGAGCCAGTCCGTGCAAGGAGCCGTTGTTGGGCTGTCTTCAACGGGCTTGAACTTCGGGAACCAGACGGTTGGCGTCGCCAGCGCCGCTCAAAGTGTAACCGTCACCAATAATGGAAATATCGCTCTGACGATCAAGTCGATCACAATCACCGGGACAAACAAGGCGGACTTCGCCCAGACCAATAGCTGTGCCAATCCGGTTGCTCCGAACGGTACTTGCAGCATCAGCGTGACCTTCACGCCTTCGGCAACCGGCGCACGGAATGCGACGCTCGCGATCGCCGACAATGCCGCGAATACGCCGCAAAGCATCGCCTTGACCGGCATCGGCGGCCATCCTGTCGGAATGGTTTCTCCTTCGTCGGTCGCCTTTGGCGATCAAGCGGAGGGCTCAAGCAGCAGTTCGCAAAAAATATCGCTGTATAACAACGGCGATTACCAGATGACGGTCACGAGCGTGGTCGCGAGCGCGAATTTTAAAGTGCTGACCAATCAATGCACCGCCCCCGTCACACCCGGCGCGCACTGCGACGTTTACGTGGTGTTCAGCCCCGGCCAGTTAGGCGCTTTGGGGGGAACACTGACCTTCACCGACAGCGCCGCCAACAGTCCGCAGACAGCGCAATTGACGGGCATCGGCCAAAGTCCGACGACCACTTCGCTGACCGCTACTCCGAACCCTGCGGCGCTGGGCCAGGCGGTTACGCTTACGGCGATCGTAATTCCGGCATACAGCGGCACTCCAACCGGAACCGTGACTTTCTACGACGGAACGGCAAACCTGGGAACCGTTGCGCTCAACCTCGGGACGGCGCAACTCATTGTGCCAACCTTGACGGGCGGATCTAATTCTTTGACAGCCTCCTACAGCGGCGACGCGGTCTTCCTAACAAGCGTTTCACCGGCGGTGATTCGCGTCGTGAAGCAAGCGACACCAACTGTCGCGGTCGTATCAAACCTGAACCCCTCAATTGTGGGCCAGGCAGTAACGTTCACTGCGACCGCGGGAGGGATAGCAGGAATTGTCCCAACGGGAACGATGGAGTTCAAACAAGGAGCAACCATTCTGGCTACGGTTCCATTGGTGAACGGACAGGCCAGCTTTACGAATACATTTACGAAAGCGGGCGCTGCTTCAATTGTTGCCAGGTACTCTGGAGACCAGAATTACAAGGCCCTCAACTCGAAAGCCCTGGCGCAGGTGGTTCAAAAATAGAAACACTAGTGCGCTCCTTCTTAGAGCGTGTTTCAAAAATAGGTTTTGGGAAGGGCACGGCTTCAGAGGTTGCGGAAAAAGTGTTTCCGCTCGCTAAAGGCATCCCCCAGGCGCTTGTATGTTCGGTTTGTGGTAAAGAGGCATGGGGCGCAAGGCACCATGTTCCGGGGAAGGCTGATCAGGCGCGAGGCCCGTGTGGGCACACGGAAGCCTGGGCTTTAGATAGGCCCCCGCCATCTTCTCCAAGGTCGAGGAGAATCGGAGGCGTCGTTTGCACGACAGCCTGCATAGACAAGCTCCAGGTGCTCCCCGCCACGGCTGCGACCTGGCCGCGGCCCACTCCCGCAGGGCCCCGCGTTCGGCCGCCGTTCTGCCTTCTTCCACGATCTCGCCGGCAGCCGTCTTGATGCAATCCGCGCTAAATCCAGCATTCTCATAAGCCAAAGGAAGATTAAAAGAGGGGCGCGATGACCAGATAGTAAACATCCATCCAATGAAAAATCCCCGATTCGCCCTCTTTCACGCCGGCCCCAAAATCAAGTTTATTTTCGCCCTGCCGGATTCGTAGTTTCTTCGCCCAACCCCCAATAATGTACGTACAATAACGGGCAATTATATCCTTGGCTCACATGTATAATTGTCCTTGCCGTGACAGGGCTACTGTTAATTTGCAAAATGTCCGCCGAAACTATGCTCCATAAGCCCGACGGAATTGGGCTGAAGTGGCATCTTGCTCTTGAGCAGTATCCGTCCATCTTTCATGAGTACATCGAAGGCGAACCCCGTTTGGTGATGCCGAGGACTGGAGTCGTAGGTATAGTCCACGCAACCGACGAGAAGAACAGGAAGCAGATCGTTTGGCCCTTGGCTGAGTTCAAATTTGCTCCACTGCGAATTAATTTCGGCATCCGTTATCTGCATCGTTATTTTTTGTTCGTAAGAACGATTCGGGAACAGCGCATACCTAAGAGGTTCATCACTAGCGACTGCTCGATTGTCACAGATGCGTTTTTGTATCTCATGCACGTCAGTTCCCATAGAGCCAGGTATCAACTTTGGAGCTATCGAGACGTTCTGCGCTGGCGATGGCCCGATATTTTTTGGAATAAACGTGAAACTTATATGCAAGCCATCTCTATCGTAAGTGACGGGAGTAGTGATAGAAATATCGAGGTCTACCCAAGGGCGAGCAGTCAATTCGAGCTGTTTGGCTGCGGTATTGGCTGCACTCGTTGCGGCGTCAGCTGCATCCCTATTGGCGCAGTACATTTTGACCGAATACCAAGTGTAGACGGCCAAGAGACAAATACCGATAATCTCCGCTCCATCTTTGAATTTATCCCAAAAGGTTTTTTCTGTCTTGCAAGTAATCTCGTAATGGGGTTTGGTTGGTGGCGTGGCAGGAATGCTCGGTCGAATTGGCATGTCTGGACGGCCCTGATTTGTTTGTGTTTGGGATTCCCCGCTAGCGCTTGGAGTGATGGAATTCTCTTGGCCAGACTCGGATTCTAAGCTCATGAGGTTTACACTCCAATTATGAAGCAGCCTGAATACATCGAAGGGCCGAAGGCGCTAGAGAACTTTGAACGCGGCATGATAGCACTTTTCAAAGTTCCCAAGCCTGCTGTCGGAACAGCACGAAAGAAAGGCCGCAAGTTGGCTACAAAGCGCAAACGAAAGAAGGCCGACAAGGACTAAAAGGGGACTTGCGTTTCCCCCGTCCCTGTCGGGGGCGTGTGAAGCGTGTCAACATCCTTGCCGGTGAGTTCGGCGTAGGTCAAGCGTTTGCCGCTGATCTGGGACATCGCAAGTTGGAAGCGTGTACGGTCGTTCATATCCTTGCGGTTATTGAAACGGAACATCTGCTCGTCAAGGTAGCGATAGAGATGAAACGGTTCAACCGAAATGTAGGTGCCATGCAGTTGGCGCTTCACCAGCGACCAGAAGTTCTCAATAGTGTTGGTGTGAACTTTGCCGCGCACGTATTCAATCGCATGGTCAATAACTGCGTGCTCATAGTAGTTATCGAGTCCGATGTAAGACTTGAGAGCGTCGGTGTAGAGCGCAGCACCAGCTTCGACGTGCTCACGCACCAATGGTTGCATGTTGTACTTGCGGCGCTTGTCAACGATCTGCGTTCGCACCTTCCCGCCGCGCTCCATGAATCCGACTACCGTTGTCTTGTCATCGTCAATACGTCCGGTCAGGCGTGCCTTACGGCTCTTGTGCATGTTCCGCGCTTTTCCGCCGATGAAAGTCTCGTCAACCTCAACCTCGCCCTCTGGCCCACTGCCGAGTTTGGAGCCATAGAACTCATCCCGAAGCGCAAGCCGAAGGCGTTGCAGCATGAACCATGCCGCCTTTTGAGTAATTCCAAGGGCGCGATGAATCTCCATGCTGGACACGCCGTTCTTGCAGTTGACCAGCATCCAGAAGCCCGTCATCCATTTATCCAGTCCGAGCGAGGAATCCTCGAAAACCGTCCCGAGTTTCAGGCTGAATTGCTTCTGGCAAACGTAGCAAAACCAGAGTTTCCGCGTCTTGAGAAACGAATGTTTTGCCTTACCGCATCGCGGGCATACAACGCTCCCATCCGGCCAGCGAAACCGTTTGGCATATTCAAAAGCACGGTCAGGATCGGCAAAGTAAACAATCGCTTCTTGGAGGGTATTCGGTGCGTTCATGAGAAAACTATACCCTAAACCAACATGTGTGTCAAGGATATATTTGCCCAATAACGTCAATTGTTCCACCTGGAATATTTTACGCTCGTTGAGACCCTGAGAGTCCCTCCGGTCTCAGAGAATCCGCAAAAACTTCTTGGCAAGTCCGACTTCCGGGAAGAGGTTTTCTTCCGCCACGAATTCTTTCGAGTGCACGCATCTCCTACTCCCGTGCAGCTTTACGGGGTGTTTCAGGTGCAGCATTTCGTGATACAGGATGTACTCGACCGCGTAGCGCGGCACGCGCGGGTCGTCAAAGACTCGGCTGATGACGATGGCATTATGCGCGGGGTCATAGTGCCCCAGGCGGTTGCGAGCGTGTTCACGGCTCCATGTGAGTTGGGGGCGTCCCATAAGGCCGTGGAAGAAACGGCGGTTGAGGTCGTCGAAAATTTCTTCCAGATGGTAGTGGTATCCGCGAGCGGAGCGGATGTGCTTGCGTCCGCGCATCTGGCGCACCAGGCGCGCTTTGGCGGCTAGGTCATGGCTGGAGATGTAGCGCCGGTAGCGCGTGCTCTGCGCGCGATCAATCGGCTTGCGGTAGAGCTTGGCTAACAGGATGTGAGCAATCGCGTGCAACACAGGTTCGGGCGCGCCTTCGAGCAGATCGGAGAGCCGGATGTAAAGCTCCGACTGGCGCAGGCGAATCGTATTGTTGATGGAGACGAACGGGTAAAACCGAAGGTGCATGGGCGGCGCGGCGGTGCGCGGACGCAGATCAGAGAAGGCTTCGTGAAAGATTTCGGAGAGTCGCGGGGCCACGGTGAGGGAAGATTAGCATGAGCCAGCAGCCGAGCCAGCGCGGAATCGCTCACCTTGGATTGTCTTCCGGCGTGAATCGTCGACCCAGGGAATCGCTCTAAGAGGCTGCGGACTTGGCGGCACGACTGGAACCGTGCCCTTCCTTTTTCCTCGCGCTCTTCGAGTTTTTTCGCAACCTGTTAAGCCATCTACCAATCCTTGCGGGTCAAGGGAAGGCCGCGCTCTTCCTGGACGGGTTTTGCGAAGAGTCCAGCCACAGTGATATTTTTCCGTGGGTCGTCCTTTACTGGGCGAAGGCGGGAATCCTATTTTTTTTGTTTCTTCTGCTGCTTCAGGTACTCCTCAACTTCGGCCAGCGTTTTGTGGTGATCTTCGGCGCTCGAATCCACATCGTCGAGGGCGTCGGTGAGCACAAACTCGTATACCTTGGCTTCCTTGGGATCGGTGTTGGCGGAATCTTTAAGCGCGCGCAGCCTGGACTGAAATTCGGTGTCGGCTTCGATGACCACCTTCATGGGCCTGCGGATATCGTTCTTGCGGCCGACGTACATGTCGATGTTGTCGTTCAGTTCGTCATAGATGGTGAGGAAATCCTGGAGCATGTCGCGGGTCTGAGCGCCGCGTTCGGTGGTCTTGGGATCGCTGCGCATCTGTTCCAGCTTGGTCATGCGATCCCGTGAAAATTTGACGTAAAGCTTCAAGCGCGCGTCGGGATCGAGCATGGCATCGCGAAGCTGGTCGATCTCCAACGGATTGAGGGGATCGCTCTTTCGCTGGGCGGAAAGCGAAGCAACGAGCGAAAGCACAAGCAACACGAACAGTCCGAAGGCGGTGCGACAGCGGAAACGGCGATTCATTTCTTCTCCTTCTTAGTGGAGAACATCTCATTGAGCAGGGCGGTGCGGATGTCTTCGAGACGGCGGATTGCCTGGTCGACGGGAGCCTGATCCTCGAAGGCCAGGTTGCGCTTGATGTCACGCAGCCTCTCGGACATCTTCCGAGCATCGATTTCCACGTTCTTCATGCGCTTCCTGCTTTGGATTGTGGCGTCGCGCGCCTTTTCGGAGTAGGTGACAATGTCCCCGACCGCAGCGCGCGCCTCCTCGATATGGCCCTCGTTATAAAGTTTGTCGGCGTTGCGAAGCTGCTGCTGCGCGATTTCGATGCAGAGCCGTGCCCGCTCTTCGGGGGACGCCTTTTCAACTCGTTCTTTAAGTACGGTGAGATTTTCCTGCAGGGCTGCGCAGTTGGCGGCGGCGGCGAGCGCGAGGAGAAACAGGCATAGAGCGAGTCGGCGCATTGCGGTCGTTACCTCTTGGGCTCGATCGCAACCAGGCGATGGCGAGCTTGCCACTCCTGATCAGGATACTTCCCGTTGGCGGAATCAAGGAAGAGGTGATAGTCGGCCGAAGCCTGCTTTTTGTCACCCAGATGATCATAAGCGGTAGCCCGCAAAAAAAAGCAGATCACCGGCATATCTCTATTTAGCAGGTAACGCCCGTTAAGAGCTCTGACCGTGAGCTCGTAGTTTTTGTTTTCATTGGCGGCAAAGGCCAAATCCACGTACATGTCGGGCGAGTCACGCTTCAGCCGGACCGCGGTAAGCAACTCCTGTTGCGCTTCGGGGAATTTCTTCTGACGGAGCAGAGCCTGCCCCAGACTGCGGTGCAGTTCGGCGTCATTGGGGTGAACGGCGAGCAAGGCGCGATAGATGGGCTCAGCCTGGTCGTTCTTGCCCGCGCTGGCGAGAAGGTCGGCGAGATCGCGTTGGCCTTCTGCATCGCTAGGAGAAATCTTGAGCGCCGCCTGGAACTCAACAATGGCGTCCTCCTTTTTATTCTGCGCGGCAAGCACGCGCGCCAGTTGCAGATGGATGCCGGAGTCATCCGGACGCTCTGCGGCCAGACGGCGCAGCAGGGGCTCGGCGTCGGCGAGGCGGTTGGACTTCATATAGATGTTGGTGAGGCCGATGGCTGCTTCGGTGGAGTGCGAGTCGAGGACGAGAACTTGCTTGTATTCGGCTTCCGCGGCGGGGAAATCTTTTTGCCGTTCCTCGAGCAGTCCGGCGGAGAGATGAGGCTCGGGATCGCTGGGCGTGAGTTCGGCGGCCTTGCCATAGGCTTGGAGGGCCTGTGCCGGGTCGCGATTTTCGATGAAGTGAGCGAGCGAGAGCCAGGCGCTGGCTTCACCTTCTTCCACGTGAGCGGTCGGTTTGAGCGTGGTGGCGGCGCGCAGATATTGCTCGGCTTCAGGATTGCGAATGCGCGCAAGCATGAGACCAAGGTTCAGATTGGATTCGAAAACTTCCGGCTTGGCGGCCACCGACTTGCGGTAGGCGGCTATGGAATCGTCCGCGCGGTTGAGGCGATTCAGAACGAATCCGAGATCAAACCATGCCTGGTAGCACCAGGGCTGGTCGTGTTTGGGCGCCGTGTCGAGAGCCTTCTCCAGCAGAGTTTCCGCAGCCGCGAAATCGTTCTTCTGGATGGCAGTCTCCGCTTGCGCGATCTCAGGTGGCTGGCCTTCGACGAACTCGCGGTGATGGCGGACGGTGGTGTGGGTCTCGATGGTTTGGCCGAGGACGCAGGCGCTCAGCCAGATAACGAGGAGCGCGTTGGAGAGTGCTTTCATGCAAGTTTGTCGGGGGAGAGCCGCGCCCCTGCAGAACCATTTATTCGTCTGCTTCTAGCTTGCTCGCTCTTTATCGCCGCTCTGGTGACCGTTTCCATTTAGCACCGTTTTCAGATATTGACCGGTATAAGAGTCCTTTAACTCAGCGATCACTTCCGGCGGACCCGCGCCGACCAGGCGGCCGCCGCGGTCTCCGCCTTCCGGCCCCAGGTCAATCACCCAGTCGGCCGTCTTGATGACTTCGAGATTGTGCTCGATCACAATGATCGATCCCCCTGCATCGATTAGACGGCGGAATGCAAAAAGTAGTTTGCTGACGTCATCGAAGTGCAGGCCAGTGGTCGGCTCGTCGAAAATATAAAGCACGCGGCGCTTACGCGTCATTACGCTGCCGCCATCGGAGTGATGGATGGATGCGCGGGCTCCTGTTTGCAGATGCGCGGCAAGCTTCATGCGCTGGGCTTCTCCGCCGGAGAGCGTGGTGGCCGACTGGCCAAAGCGCAAATAGCCGAGGCCGACTTCGTCGAGCCCGCGCAGCTTGTCGGTGAGGCGTGGTACGTCGGCGAAAAACTTGAGGCCCTCGCGAATGGTCATGTTCAGGACCTCATGAATATTCTTGCCCTTATAGCGAATCTCGAGGACCTGCGGCTTGTAGCGCGTACCTTTGCATTCGTCGCAGACCAGCTCCACGTCGGCCAGAAACTGCATCTCAACGGTCACGGTCCCATCGCCCTGGCAATTTTCGCAGCGTCCTCCCGGAACATTGAAGGAAAAATGTCCGGCAGAGAAGCCACGCTTCTTGGACTCCGGAAGCGATGCGAACAGCTCGCGGATGATGTCGAACGCCTTGATATAAGTGACCGGATTAGAGCGGGGTGTGCGGCCGATGGGCGATTGGTCGACGAGAATTACTTCATCGAGCCACTCGCCGCCCTCGATTTCGTCCCACAGAATGGCGGCAGGCGCGCTGCCGTTGGTTTGCGTTTTAGCGCCCGCCAATCCTTGATAAAGAACGTCATGCAAGAGCGAAGATTTTCCAGAGCCGGAGACGCCCGTGATTGCCACCAGCATATCCAGCGGGATTTCGAGATCGATGCGCTTCAGGTTGTGCGCACGGGCTCCGGTGACGCGGATTTTGTGCGAGCCCGGCACTCGCCGTTTCGGCGGAATCTGGATGTGCAATTCGCCGGTGAGATAACGGCCGGTCAGCGATTGCGGCATCTTCTGGATCTCCCCGTAGGTGCCCGCGCCGATGACCTTGCCGCCGCTCTCTCCCGCGCCGGGGCCGAGGTCGAGAATGCGATCCGCGGCGCGCATGATGTCCGGATCGTGCTCGACGACGAGGATCGTATTCCCCAGATCCCGCAGGCCGTGCAGGATTTTGATGAGCCGGTGCGTATCGCGGCTGTGCAGGCCGATCGACGGCTCATCGAGCACATAGAGCGTGCCAACCAGGCGCGATCCAAGAGAAGTTGCGAGTTGAATGCGCTGCGCCTCGCCGCCCGAAAGAGTCGAGGCGAGACGGTTCAGCGTCAAGTATTCGAGACCCACGTCATTGAGGAAGCGCAGGCGTTCCCGGAGTTCAACCAGAAGCCTTTCGGCAACCGCCGCTTGCTGAGGCGAGAGCGTGAGTTGATCGACGAAGCGCGCCGCCTCTTCGACGGTCATGCTGCAAACCTGGCAAATATTCTTGCCATCGATCTTGACCTGGCGCGCCTCGGGGCGAAGACGCGTGCCGCTGCATGCCGAGCAGAGCGAGTATCCGCGATAACGGCTGAGAAAGACGCGCACGTGCAGCTTGTACTTCTTGCGCTCAAGGTACTGGAAAAATCCGCGCACGCCCGGAAAGCGGCCTTCACCCTCGGTGATCATCCTCTGCTGTTCGGGATCAAGCTCGTACCAGGGAACGTCGAACGGAATGTTGGCCTGGCGCGCGAAACGTTTGAGTTCAGTGGACAGCGGCTTATATTTTGGCTTTGTCCAGGGCTCGATCGCGCCTTCGTTGAGAGTCTTGCCTTTGTCCGGGATGACCAGATCGAGATCGAAATCGATGGTGTTGCCAAAGCCCTGGCAGCGCGGGCAAGCGCCAT
Organism: Terriglobales bacterium; assembly: GCA_049300475.1. GTDB lineage: Bacteria > Acidobacteriota > Terriglobia > Terriglobales > Acidobacteriaceae > Acidiflorens. The sequence goes on from JBAQJU010000043.1 coordinate 23,958, forward strand.
AAGGATTATTAAATGAGAACAACCGCGGCTCGGGCTCTTCGTAGCGAGTGCCGTCGTTCTTGCATTCAAAGCGCAGCGAGAAGCGCAGGCGCTGGGGAGCTTCGCCGTCTTCGTTGCTATCCCGAGGCGCAGTTTCAAAAATCACCTCGCCCGCTTCGCGATATCCGATCTCAATCGCATCCACGATGCGGGAGCGCTGATCCGCAGCCACCACCAGGCGATCGACTAAACCAAAGACCGGCTCAGCGAAATTGATGTCGAGCAGAGACTCGGGCGTGGAGAATTCGAAGATCTCGCCGTTTTGAACGAGGCGGTTGAATCCGCGCTTGCGGAGTTCGAAAAGTCGGGTTTTAATCTCGTCGGACATTGCGTTGGAAGGCGGATTGGCATCGGCCGCCTTCTTCTTCCCGCGAGTCTTTTTCGGTTTCGAGTTCGGCACCGTTTCACGCAAGCCATTCAGCGTCGCTTTTGGGTAGGGCACGGCTTCAGCGGTGCCGCTAGAGGTCTCGGAAGATACGGGATTGAGCCCCTGCGGGCCGCGCTTTCCAGCCGCGGGAGCCTGTATCTGCACCGGAAAAAGCACATTCAACCGCGTCCCTTCGCCCAGCGCGAGAATGCGGTCCGCAACCTCGTCGACCGTATCTCTCTTCACTTCCTGGCCGCACACTTGGCAATAAGTTCGTCCCACACGCGCGAAGAGCAGCCGCAGGTAGTCGTAAATCTCAGTGGCAGTGGCGACTGTGGATCGTGGATTGCGGGTGGAGTTTTTCTGTTTGATGGCAACGGCCGGCGCGATGCCTTCGATCAGATCGACATCCGGCTTCTCAATCCGCTCCAGAAACTGGCGCGCATAGGCGGACAATGACTCAACGTAACGCCGCTGGCCCTCGGCGTAAATGGTGTCAAAGGCAAGCGACGACTTGCCCGAACCGGACACGCCGGTCACAACCGTAAGCGCGTTGTACGGAATTTCAAAATCGATGTTCTTGAGGTTATGAACCCGGGCCCCGCGAACAATAATGCTTTCTGTAGACATCATCCCCTGGCACTACAGACAGACCAAAACTGGCAACCGAATCCTTCTATTATAAAGGGTCGCAGCCGGGCGGTCTCGTATGGAGATTTGTCATCCTGAGCGAAGCGAAGGGACGACCTGCTGTTTGCCAGCACCGTCGGAAAACCAGAGATTCGATGACCACAGGGTTGGCATCCCTATGCATAGACGAAGGGCCGCTCTTCCATGCTTTTCCAGAAGTAGCCCAGGATGATCACGCTGGCGATCGCCGCATAGGCACACCAAAGCGAGGTGAACGCGTACCGCTTGAATGCCATCACCACCAGCAGTATCGCCAGGTTCGCGGCGCCGAAGACTACCATCATCTTGAGCTTCGAAAAGAACAGCGAGCCGCAAGTTGCGATCACATAGACCACCGCGACCGCCCTGTTGTTGGTCGCTTGATTGATGTACACGATACTGTTTCCCCTGACATACAGTTGCAATGGGTACGCCGCCAATGCCCACAAAATATAGAGCGTCGTTGCTCCGCCGAGCACGAGGAACGGCCGCATGCGCGTACGGCTCTTCGCGTTCGGCTCGAACAGCAGCACGCTTAGCGGCAACAGAAAAGGCAGCAAGCCCTGCGCATAAAGCATGAACGCCGCACCCATATCGTGCGCCACCGTGGGAGATAGAATCCCGTCCAATCCCAGCCACACGAATCCTTCGATGAACTGATGAATCGCGAATAGCATGGGTAGCGCCGCGAACAGCAGTTCGCGCCTGTGCTTCACCTTCGTCATGGTAACGACGCCGACCGCGCCCAGCACTCCGCTGCCCACAAAGTTCGCTGTCGCTGAAAAACACATAGCTCGTTTTCCCCCCTGCGAAAACTACACCGATCATCGCGGAACGCAAAACCTTTTTCAATGGCGCAGGGGTTCTGCCACAACGCTTGCTACTGCGCCGCGACTGAAAACAGCAGAAGGATGTAGAGCCAGATGCCGGTCATGCAATGCCAGTACCAGGAAGTAATGTCGACGACCATGCGGCGGGTTTCAACGTTACGATGGAAGATGGCTGCCTGGTTTGCATAGAGAAGAGCGAGAATGCCTCCTGCCAGATGAAGGCCATGCATCGCAGTGAGAACATAGACGAAGGAACTGCTGGTTCCTCCAGCCAGATGAAATCCTCGCGCGGAGAGATTGTGCCATACGAAAAGTTGGCCGGCGAGGAACAATAGCCCAAGAACGGTGGTGAGGGCGAGCCACGGGAAACGCCGCTCCTCACCGAGCGAGATCCCGGGAATTGATTGGATGGGCGCGAGGGCGGCTTCGCGCGTGACTTCGCGGCGTGCGAGTTCGATCGTGATGCTGCTGACGATCAAAATCGCAGTGTTGGCCAGCAAAATGAACCAGGGCAAGGGCACCGGCAGCCATTCGCGCGCATAAGCATTCCTGGCCATGTCGAAGCTGAGAGATCCTCGACGCGCAAGGTAGACAGCTGTGAAAGAAATGAACAGCACGAAGATGGGCGCCATGGCGACCGCCAGTCCGAGCCGGGCTTGGCGCAGACGCTGACCATAGTTGGGCATGCTGCCCGGCGTGCCGTCGCCATCGCCGCGGCCGTTACCTCCTCCGCCGGGATGGGGTGGCGGAAGGGCGCCGTTATGGCCCGTGGAACGGGTCGAAATGGGCGTCAGTCGGGCCATGTGCATTGATTACGAAACTCGGCAAGCTGGCTCGCGGACGGGCTTTGACGCAAGACGCTAGAATCGCAGGGCATGCCGTCTTCTTCAAGTGAGCGTGAACACTGGAACCAGAAGTATCGGGAAGCACCCGAGGCCTGGCGGGAACCGGATACTTTTCTGCCGCGTGCGTTTTCGGAATACATCCGTCCGCTGTTTCCGTTGGGAGGAAGTGCGCTCGACCTGGCGGGAGGCGCCGGTCGGCACGCCATCTGGCTGGCAAGGCAAGGTTGGGAGGTAACCCTCATCGACATTTCAGACACTGGAATAGAACAGGCACGGCAAAACGCCGGCGCCCTCGCGTCCCAGATTCACTTTGTAGTAGATGATCTCACCGGCTTTGCCGCTTCGCAAACGCAGTTTGACGTGGTGATGGCGTTCTTTTATCTCGACCGAAAGATTTTTCCGGAGATTGTGAAGTCAATTCGGCCGGGCGGACTGCTGGCATATAAAACGCTCACCATCGCACAACTGGAGTTGGCGGGAGGCCCAAAGGATCCGGCGCATTTGTTGGAGAAGGACGAACTGTTGCGACTGGCGGATGGCTTGGAGGTGTTGCACTACCGCGAGGAAGTAGCAAAGAAAGCGACGGCGGAATTGATTGCGAGAAAAAGAATGACGTAGAGATGCCGGGTGAACCCAAGCTTTTTCTCTGAACGAAAATGTGGTGCGGGGCACAGGACTTGAACCTGCACGGCCTTGCGGCCACTGGCTCCTAAGGCCAGCGCGTCTGCCAATTCCGCCAGCCCCGCGTATCTCGACAAATTAGATTCTCTCACACAAAAATTCATGCTTCATTGTGGTTGAGGAGGGCCAGACCATAATTCGAAAGCCGGGCCTAGTGAAAGTCATGCGAAGGCGTAGGCGCGGCGCTGATGGAGAGCGGTTGGATGCTGTGCGCCTTGAGATGCACGATGTTGTCCTGATTTTGAACCACTCCCGAAACCAGCACAAAGCGTTCATTGAGCACTACCATTCGATTCCTGTCATAAAAGTCTGGACTGATAATTACGCGTGAAGTTCCGGTCTCGTCTTCCAGAGTCATAAAGATAATTCCCTTGGCGGTTCCCGGCCGCTGGCGCGTGATCACACAACCGGCTATGGTGGCTTCTTTCCCGTGGGGAAGCTGCTTCAACTCCATCGCCGACCTGATGCCGCGTGCGCGAAGAACTTCCCTGCGATAAGCCATGGGATGGTGGCCGGTAGTGAGCCCAGTGCCGTGATAGTCGGCCACCAATCTCTCCTCGATATTCATGCGGCGGAGGGGAGAAGCCGTATCCAACTCGAGGATGCCTTCGAGCAATGGCCCGGTTCTTCTGACCGCCTTCTCCACTTGCCACAAGGCATCGCGGCGATGCAGTTTGGCATCGGCAGACAGGTTGTTAAGAGCGCCAATGGTAGCGAGCATGGCCAGATGGTCGCGGCTGAGTTGAGGCACGCGATGCGCCAGGTCTTCTACCGAAACAAACGGAGAGCGTGCACGCTGTTGCACGAGAGTTTCCGCCGAAGCTTGCTGTAGGCCGCGCACATAGCGGAGGCCGATGCGGAGGGCGAGTTGGCGATCGGTACTCACGCGAGCGGGAATGAACGCGGAGGATTGGGAGAAGTAGGGGTCCTTCGACTCCGCGGGATTCGCTGCGCTCGCCCTGCTCCGCTCAGGATGACAGGATGGCTCAGGATGGCAGGGTTCGGTGGCAGAAGATATTTCTTCCAGCGTGCAATTCCAATCGGAGCGCATAACATCGGCCGGCTTCACTCGTAAGCCATGGCGTTGGGCGTCTTTTACGACCGTGGCCGGATGGTAGAAGCCCATTGGCCAATTGTTCAGCAGCGCGGCCGTGAATGCCGCCAAATATCGGACTTTCAAGAATGCGCTGGCATAGGCGATGAGAGCGAAGCTGGCGGCGTGGGATTCAGGAAAACCGTAGAGCGCGAACGAGCTGATGAATTTTACGATCTGGTCTTGGGTCTGCGGTGGAATGGAATTTGCCGTCATGCCGGCGCGGAGTTTGGCCTCGATCTCAATCATCCGCTGGCGCGAGCGCTTGCTGCCCAGGGCGCGGCGCAACTCCTCCGCTTCGCCTCCGCTGAAGTTCGCGCAGATCATGGCCAGCTTCAGCAGTTGCTCCTGAAATAACGGCACGCCCAGCGTGCGTTTTAGAACAGGAATAAGCGACTCGTGCGGATAGGTGACAGCTTCTTTGCCTTGCCGCCGCTTTAAATATGGGCTAGTCATCTCGCCTGTAATCGGACCGGGGCGGATGAGCGCGACCTGCGTAACCAGGTCGTAGAACTTTGTCGGATTGTTGCGCGGGAGCGACGCCATCTGCGCGCAACTTTCGATCTGAAACATGCCGATCGTGTCGGCCTTGCGAATCGTGTCATACACATCGGGACAATCTTGCGGCAGGTGCGCCAGGTCGACTTCTTCGCCGTAATGATCCTGAATCAGGCCGATGCTGTCTTTGAGGACGGCCATCATGCCGAGGCCGAGCAGATCGACTTTGATCAGTCCAAGATCGGCGCAGTCATCTTTATCCCACTGCACGACAACGCGACCTGGCATGGTGGCCGGTTCGAGTGGGACGACGGAATCTAATTGCCCCTGGCAGATCACCATGCCGCCCGAATGCTGGCTAAGATGGCGTGGCAAGTCTTGCACGCGCTGGCAGAGATTGAGATAGACGGCGATCTGCGGGTTACTAAGATCAAGTCCCGTGTTAGTAAATTGCTTTTCCATCGTGTCATTGGGGTCGCGCCACTCCCAGGTTCCGACAATCGCCGATAAGCGGGAGAGCGTGTCTTCGTCGAAGCCGAGCACCTTGCCCATCTCACGGGCGGCCGAGCGCCCGCGATAGGTGCACACGTTGGCTGTCATGGCGGCGCCGCGCTGGCCATAACGTTCGTACACGTATTGGATGACCCGCTCGCGCTGATCTCCGCTGGGGAGGTCGAGGTCAATGTCGGGCCACTCGCCGCGCTCTTCCGACAAAAAACGCTCGAAGAGCAAATCCATTCCGATGGGATCGATAGCCGTGATGCCGAGCGAATAACAAACAGCGCTGTTGGCGGCCGATCCGCGTCCCTGAACAAGGATGCCATTGCGTTCGCAGAAGCAGACCAGGTCCCAGACGATGAGGAAATAGCCGGAGAGTTTGAGCTTTTCGATGAGCGCCAATTCTTTTTCGAGTTGCGCGCGCACCCGAGAACTCACCGGGCGATAGCGGCAGCGCGCGCCGTCCCACGTGCGTTTGTGCAGGAAGGAATCCATGGTCTCGCTTTCCGGCACGGGATAGCGCGGGAACTCGTAGCCGAACTTCTCGAGCGAAAATTCCAGGCGGGAAGACAACTCGGCAGTGTTCGCGAGGGCTTCGGGCAGGTCGGCAAAAAGCCTGGTCATCTCTTCCGCGCTGCGGACGTAGCGTTGTGAATTTTGCGCCAGGAGACGGCCCGCGGTATCGAGCCGGCGCTTATTTTTAATGCACGTGAAAACGTCGGCAATCTGGCGCTCGGCGGGCGTTGCATAGCAGACGCCGTTCGTGGCCAGTAAAGGGAGATGAAACTCCCGCGCCAGGCCGATGGCGGCCTGGTTACGCGCCTCCTGAAAGCGGTCGCCATGGCGCTGCAACTCGACATATACGTTTTCATTTCTAAAACTTGGAATAAGTTGCTGAAGCAATTTACGGCCGCCAGCCATTCCATCTTTGGCGAGCGCATAAGCCAAGGGGCCATTTTCGTCTCCGGTAAGGCAAATCAGCCCTTGGGCGTGATCCCGCAATTCCGCGAGTAGGGCAGTCGCGATGCTTTTCTTGGAGGTGCGTAATTTCGTAGTTGTAATGAGGCGGCAGAGATTTTGGTAGCCGGTGCGAGTTGCAACCAGCAGCGGATAGTTTCCACCTTCAGCAATGCTGATTTCCGCTCCCACGTGCGCTTTGATTTTGTGTTGCTGAGCGGCCATGTGAAAGCGCGGCGCTCCATAGATGCCGTGCCGGTCGAGAAGGGCCATCGCGGGGAGGCCGCGCTCCGCACCGGTGGCAATGAGCGACTCGGGCAGGGAAGCGCCTGCGAGAAAACTGAAAGCAGAGCGGGCGTGGAGTTCGACGTAAGGCATGGGTTCTGCAGCATAAAAGTTTGTTCATCGCGCCGAGGGCGAGACGCCGGCGCTACCCTAATCAAATACTCCTTCCACAAACCACTGCTGCCGGATGCGATCGTGATAAATGCGGTAGAAACCAATGCCGGCAGGGGTTTTCAAAGCTACATCCCATTCTTCGCGCGCCCAGGCCGAGGCGTTCCACCAATTGCCGGAAGTCGACCACGGTCCCGAAGCGGCGAGCACTCGGCGGTGCCGATGCCACAGGCGCACAAAATACGGCTTCTCCTGATCGAGTTCCACCGAGGTTTCCAGGGTGGGGCGAAAGATGCGCAGAGCGATGATGGGGGCGAATTCTTTCGGGGAGGAGTAGGTGTCTACGCTCCCTCGGCTGCGCTCAGGATGACAATGCGATTCGGTATCGTGGATAGTCGAGAAACTTTGCAGAGCGAAGCTGCCGGGCCGGTGCGTATCCACAAGACAGGGTGAGCCCACGCACGCAGCGCCATCGCCATCGGTGCTGCCGACGATCCCGCGAATCCGTTCCAGAGTTAGTTCGAGTTTTTCCGGCTCGGGCGCAGGCGGAGCGAAAAGATTTCCCTGCGCGATACGTGGTTTTACGGCGATAACTTCGAGGGTCAGTTTGCGGACGGGAGCCGAAAAGGTGGTCTTCTCCAACTGAAGGCGAACCAGACCGAAGAGCAGATTTTTGTCTTGCGTGGGAAAGGGCATCTTCCACTCGTGCTTCCATTGTTCTTCTTCTTTGTTTTCATTCTGAATTTGCCGCACTTCGAGGGCAATCGTAAGCCGCAGTTCATGAG
>JBAQJU010000044.1:0-1639 GCA_049300475.1 Terriglobales bacterium
GACCCTCGCGGAATTCGTGAGGAACGATGACCACAGCTATCGAAACGACAATCGCCGCGAAGACTGAACATCAGATTCCTGGTGCACTGCTGCAGAAAAAGGTTCGGGTCACGGTAGTCGGTTGCGGGGGAACGGGAAGCGCCATCGCCGCCGGATTGCCATATCTGCACCAGGCCATGGTCGCTTTAGGGCATCCGCACGGGCTGGACGTGATCTTGGTCGACGGCGACCGGATTTCCCGTACCAACTGTGTCCGCCAACCTTTCAGTGAGAGTGAGATCGGGCTGCACAAAGCGACGGTGCTCGCTACCCGGATCAATCTGTTTTGGGGCCTGGGTTGGAAAGGAGTACCGCACTTCGTGGATGAAAGTTGGGGGCAGGAGACCGACCTTCTGATTGGCTGCGTGGATTCTCGTGCCGCTCGGAACGCAATGACCCGCACCCCAACCTACTGGAACTGCCACTATTGGCTGGACCTGGGCAACAACGCCGATAGCGGCCAGTTCGTGCTGGGCCAGCCCGAAAACCAGAGAAACAAAGCGCGAGACTTGCGCTTGCCGACAGCTCCGGAACTCTTCCCTGAACTCATCAACGCGAAGCTTGACAAGAAGGACAGACTTCCGCCGTGCAGCGCGTTAGAAGCGTTGGAGCGGCAGGAGCCGTTCGTGAACCAAGCGCTCTCGTACCAGGCGCTGGCGATGCTTGCGCGGCTGTTCCGATACGGGCGGCTCTCGTACCACGGCGGGTTCGTGAATCTGCGGACGGGGCGAACAACCTCCCTTCCTGTCGATCCGGCTGTCTGGGAACGCATAAAAGGAGCGCGACGTGATTGCCCAGGCGCGAAAACCCGCAGCAGGAATGTATCTCGTTTATTATCTTAATTATCCGGGAAGCTGCGTTTTGGCGTGTATTTTGCCACGTGGCCCTCGATCCCTGAATTATCCGACTCCCTGGGGGCAAGTTTGTCAATCTTTGACTTGACATGTAGCTTAATGATGTATATTTTTAAGTAGTCACAATAGTATATGTGGCTATTTATAGATGTACGCCATACAAGCTGTTTTGCTCTATAGAGTCTTAGCTGTGAGTTGGCCATGCGCAATGAATTCCGCAATCTTCGTCTAAAGCAACTGGATCGCACACTCGAGCCGTTTCGTGCGGTCGCGAAGACTCCACGCCCGCAGAAAGGCTGGCTTCGTGCCATCCGAGAAGCGGCAGGCATTTCTGCCAGTGAGGTTGCCCGTACTTTGAAGACAAGCCGCCAGCTCCCGGTCCAGCTTGAAAAAGCCGAAGCCGAGGACCGCATTACCTTAAAAAGTCTGAGAGCAGCCGCGAATGCGCTTGGGTGTGAGTTGGTGTATGCGCTGGTGCCGAGGGCCAATTCGCTCCATGAGCTGATCGAAGAACGGGCGCGCTCCCAGGCCAAGAAACAGGTACTGGGCGTCGAACACTCGATGGCACTCGAAGATCAAGCCGCGGGCCGCGTTGATGAAGCAGTGGAAGCGGAAACCAAGCGACTACTCAGAAAGCGTGGCGTACGGTGAATCTCTTCACCGAGGGAGAAGGGAATACACCCCTCTCGGCCGATGAACGGGCCGATCTCATTCCCAATCTGGCGACCAAGGAAGAGTTAAATGAG
>JBAQJU010000045.1:0-23539 GCA_049300475.1 Terriglobales bacterium
CGACGGTTTTGCCGGAATTGCGTATTCCTACGTGAGCGGCGGTCTGGGCATCGCCATTCCTCATGGCCCCGGCGTCCCGTATAACTCCGACAACAACTTTGCTCCGACAGTCGGTGGTCGTTTCACCTTCTGATTGCTTGCGCGGCGCGGCGGGTTCGAAATCGCCACGACTTCATTCCACCCAACAAACCACATTCCGATTCTGTCGATACGTTTCCGTTCTGAGAGATGATTTGGTAGAACGAGCGAGCGGCCGCAAGACGACAAAGATCGCACGCGGCCGCGCCTGTCCCAATCTGGAACGAATTGGAACGAACCTCCTATCCCTTCAGCCATTTAGCCTATCGATTCAAACAATAGTAATCATCGATTCAAATTTCTGAGCCCAACACTACAGGTTTCACCCGATAGAATAGGAGGCAGGTGGAGCGCCTGTGGGTCGCTCATCGGTCACAATCTGTTCCATGGAGAGGTCGTAAATTGGAACGTACCAACGGTTTGGATCTGGATCAAGAGCATGCGGCTTGTTCGCTCGACGCGAACTACGTTTTGGAGTGGGACGAGATCGCCAATTTGACGGCGGAACCAGGGCAGCCGGCCGAAACCCTGATGAATGTGGTGGCACTGATTGCCCGGCGGTTTGGCACCGATGTGTGTTCGGCGTATCTGCTGGAGCCTGATCGCGCCAACCTTGTGCTGGCGGCAACGCTCGGGCTGCGGCGGGAATGTATCGGCAATCTGCGCATGGCGGTCAACGAAGGCCTCACTGGACTGGTGGCGGAACAAGTGCGGCCGGTGGCGGTGGAACAGGTACGGAATCATCCACGGTTCAAGTATTTTCCGGAGGCGGGCGAGGATCCGTACCAGTCGTTTCTGGGTGTGCCGCTGATCGACCGTGGAGTGCTGCAGGGAGTGCTGGTGGTGCAGACGGTGGAGGCGCGGGTATTTCCGGAGAACGAGATCCGGCTGCTGGCGGAGGCCGCGAAACGGGTTGCGCCGGTGGTAAGCGAGGCGCGGGCGCTGGACCGCTTTATCGCTCCGGTGCAGGAGCGGTTGTGGGCGCTGGCGCGCAATCTCTGGTGGAGCTGGGATCACGACTCGGCACAGCTGTTTCGCGATCTGGACCCGCAGCGCTGGAGCCAGCTCAATCACAGTCCTATTTCGCTGCTGAACGAGTTCCCGCTGGCAAAACTGGAGGCGCGCGCGACTGAACTTGGATTGCACAGCCGCATCAACTATGCTTTCCGCCGCCTGCGCGAATACCAGGAGAGCGAGCGCACCTGGGGTGCGCGCCGCGCCGGTGTGCTGCGTCCTCGCCCGGTGGCTTATTTCTCCGCTGAATTTGGGGTACACGAATCGCTGCCGGTTTATTCGGGCGGACTCGGCGTGCTGGCCGGCGATCACATCAAGAGCGCGTCCGACCTCGGGATTCCGCTGGTCGGCGTGGGGCTGTTTTATGGGCAGGGATATTTCCGGCAACGGCTGGACCGCGACGGCTGGCAGCGTGAAGAGTACATGAAGACCGACGTCAGCCAATTGGCGATGGAAATCGCGATTGGGAAGAATGGCCGGCCGGTGGTGGTGCAGGTGGATACGCGGCATGGTTCGATCCGCGCCAAAGTATGGCGCGTACGAGTAGGCCGTTGCGATCTGTTTCTGCTCGACTCGGACGTCGAAGGGAATGCCCCCGAGGACCGCGAACTGACGTCGCGATTGTACGGAGGCGACGGCCGGGTGCGCGTTCACCAGGAATTGCTTCTTGGAGTAGGCGGACTGCGCGCGCTCAAAGCGCTTGGCATCACCCCGGGCGTGCTCCATCTGAATGAGGGCCACAGCGGATTTGTGGTGCTGGAAGCGATCCGCATGCGGATGGAAGAGGAGGGGATCTGCTTCGACAAAGCCGTGCCGCGTGTTTCACGCGAAGTCGTGTTCACGACGCACACTCCGGTGCCGGCGGGCCACGATCGCTTCGAGGCGGACTTGATCGAAGACCACCTTGGCCCCCTGCGCGAGGCGTTGGGTCTCTCGAAAGAACAATTCATGGCGTTGGGGCGCGAGAATCCGGAGAGCGACGAGCGTTTCTGCATGACCGTTTTGGGGCTGAAGCTCTCGCGGCGCGCGAATGCGGTTTCATCGCTGCATGGAGAGGTGTCGCGCGCCATGTGGACCGGGCTCACTCCTGGCAAGCAGGAAGACGCGGTGCCCATCGGCCATATCACGAACGGCGTGCACGTGCCGACCTGGCTCGCGCCGCAGATGTTCCGTCTGTATGACCGGCATCTTGGGACAGGATGGAATCTGCACAGCAGCGAATCCCACATTTGGGACGGAATTGAAAGCGTGGATGACGGCGAACTTTGGGAAACGCACCTGAGCCTGAAGTCGCGCATGATCGAATATATCCGGCGGCGCGCGGTGAAACAGGCCGCCCGCCGGGACGAACCGCGCGAAGAGTTGCAGCGGTTGGAACGCCTGCTCACTCCGGATGCGCTGACGATCGGGTTTGCGCGGCGCTTTGCCACCTATAAAAGGGCGAATCTGATCCTTGCGGACCTCGAGAAAATCGCGTCGATGGTGAATGATCCGAAGCGTCCGGTGCAGTTCGTGTTCGCGGGCAAGGCGCACCCGAATGACGAACCGGGAAAACGCGTTCTGCAACAGGTCGCCCAGTTGATGCGCGATCCTCAATTTTGCGACAAGTTTGTCTTTATCGAGGATTATGACATCAACGTCGGACGGCATTTCGTGCAGGGGGTCGACGTCTGGTTGAACAATCCGCGCCGTCCGCTGGAGGCGTCCGGAACCAGCGGCCAGAAAGTCGTTTTGAATGGCGGCCTAAACCTGTCAGTTTTGGACGGCTGGTGGGCGGAGGCCTACGACGGCATGAACGGCTTTGCGATCGGGAGCGGCCGGACGCACTCCGACATGAATGTTCACGACACGCGCGACGCCGAAGACCTGATGCGCGTGCTGCGCGAGGAAGTGATTCCGCTCTACTACCAACGCGATCACGACGGCCTGCCGCGGGGCTGGATCAAACGCATGAAGCGGACGATTCGCACCCTGGGATGGCGGTTCAACGCCGATCGCATGGTGATGGATTACGCGCTGCAGTGCTATATTCCGGCAGCGGGTGGAACCTCGAGCGAATCGCGGCCGAACTTCTAACAAAAAACGAAGCCTCTCCTTCGTGTGGTAGCACAGCCCCGTCACCACACAAGCTCAGCCCCGGCGACCGCTGGGCGAAACTTAATACGATGCCGGAACCACCGCGTCTTCGGGATAGGCGGGCATCCCGAACTCTGGCATATCCAAGCCCTCAATTTCGGCCTCGGGCGCAACCCGCATGGAGCGCACTCTATTTACGGTCCAGAAGACCGCATACGTCGCGCAAAATGCCCATGCAATACAGATCGTCGCTCCAAACAGTTGACACAGGAACTGGCGCGAGTCTCCGTGGAGCAGTCCGGTGACGCCTTGACCAGCATGCCCCAGATAGCTGGACGTGCCGATGCCGTTCCAGCCTGTTCCGTACGTGCCATCCGCAAAAATGCCAACGCATATTGCGCCAAACCATCCGCAATAGCCGTGGACTGAGATTGCGCCGCAAGGATCGTCGATCTTCAGAACGCGATCGTTGAAAAGAACGCCGCCGCATACCAGCAGGCCGGCCAGAGTTCCAATCACGATTGAGGCCGTGGGCGAGACAAACGCGCAGGGGGCTGTGATCGCCACCAGTCCGGCTAACATGCCATTGCAGGCCATGGTGATGTCGGGCTTGCCAAAGACGAAATACCAGAGGATCATGGCGGACGCGGCCCCGGCGACACCCGAGAGGTTTGTGTTGATGGCGATCCCGGAGATGCGCAGGTCGGTCGCGCCCAGCGTCGAACCGGGATTGAATCCCATCCATCCGAAGAGCAGGATCAGCGTGCCTGTGACCACGTACACAACATTGTGTGCGGGGAAGACACGGATTCTTCCGCCAGGTCCGTACTTGCCGAGGCGTGGACCGAGAATGATGGCCAGAGCCATGGCGCAGAACCCGCCCACTGCGTGCACGACGGTCGATCCGGCAAAGTCGACGTAGCCGTGACCGAGGTGCAACGTAGATCCGACCTGCGAGAGCCAGCCTCCACCCCAGACCCAGCAACCATAGATGGGGTAAAGAATTGCCCCGACGAACATCTCGCACAGCAAAAATGCCCAGAAGGTGATGCGTTCGCAGACCGCGCCCACGATGATGTATCCAGCCGTTTCCATGAAGACGACTTCGAACAGAGCGAAGACATTGCTGGAAGCGTCATAGGCGGGTCCGGAGAGAAAGAATCCTTTGCCGCCGAGAAATCCCCATTGCCCGCCGCCCAGCAGAAATTTGTTGAGCAGCGGAAGACCGCCGAGATTACCGGGCGAGGCGTTGATGCCAACGGCTCCAAACTGGAAGGCGTACCCGACGGCGTAATAAGCGAGGAAGGCGAAGACGTAGGCCGCGAAGTTCAGCATCATCAGATGAGCGGCATTTTTCTTGCGCACCAGTCCGCAGGTGAGGAGCGCGAATCCGGCTTGCATGAAGAGGACCAGGTAACCCGTATTGAGGGTCCAGGCGAAGTTGGTGGCGACGCGGAGGTGCCCGACATCGTCGGCGAGTTTGATGGCCAGAGGCTCCTTGGAGGCCTGCGACTGATAGTCGTCAAAATCTTTCTTGTTCTTTGCAAAATCGGGAGCGTTCTTGTCGGCCGGTTCCGCGACGACAAAGGAATTGCCCGCGGCGTCGGCAGCGGCCGCGCGGTCGCCGGTTGCCACGCCGGATGGATCTCGCTTCGGGGTCTCGTCCGCAAAACTTGATGGGGCCAGGGTGGCGAGTATGCCGGCCAGTAAAATGACCAAAAGGGACGCGTAGTGCGGCCGGCGCTGTTCAGCTTGCTTCGTCATGCGAATGCTCCTTTTGAGTGCGCTAGTTCGATATCGATCAAAACAGTTTTGGTAAACCAGTCTTGCGGAATCGTGTGCTTCCGGGGAGGGCATGAAATGTAGTCGCAAGTCTCCAACTCGCAAATGGCAAATTGATTTTCACAGTAAATGCAGGGGTCGAGAGGAGTCCAATAGAAATTTCTTCTTGTCGCGATCAGAAAAGGTTTCGAAGGGTGACGCCTTAAGGTCGCGACTTAATTTGCGAAACAGACGGCGCGCTGGGCGGTGTCATGTTAATTCGGGGATCTTAATTAGTGAACTACACCGTAGCGAAAATTCCGCTTTTGCCTTGACACGCCGAGCATCGCGGTGAATACTTATTCACTATAGTGGATAAATATGCCTCTTCAGTGAAATCGAAGATGCGCGAGTGGCAGGAAAATAAAGATGGCGGGTGGCGGGAAGAACAAATAATGGCCTCCAAACTTAAGACTGCGGTTCTGGGAGCTACCGGATATTCCGGCCTCGAACTGGCTCGTCTGCTCGCCCGGCATCCGCTTACGGATGCGCCTCTGCTGCTTCGGCGGAGCGCCGAAAGCGATGAGGCCAAGGGAGGGCCGGGATTCCCCGGTGCGTATGGAAATGGCAACGGCAATGGCAATGCTCAATCATCTGTTGCTTCATTTTCGTGGACAGCGTTGCAGCAACATGGCACGGAGTTGTTGTTTCTGGCGACTCCGCACAGCGTTTCCCGCGAGCTCGTACCCGAGGCGCTGGCGCGCGGGCTGCGGGTGATTGACTTAAGCGGGGCGTGGCGCTTGAAGCAGGCCGAGCACCGCGCGGTCTACGGGTTCAACGATGCCGATGCCGCAGTCGCAGCCAAACTTGATGCGAGCGCGGTGTACGGTCTCCCGGAACTGAATGGAGACAAAATAACCGGGGCGGCATTGATTGCGAATCCCGGGTGTTATGCGACTTCAGTCATTCTGGGGCTGGCGCCGTTGCTTTCGGCGGAACTGGTCGATCGCGATCGCGGCGTCATTTCCGATTCGAAGTCGGGCGTCTCGGGCGCGGGTAAAGAGCCGACCGCGCGTACTCACTTTGTATCCGTGGCCGACAATTTTTCGGCGTATGCGGTTTTCGGACATCGGCATACCGGCGAAATTCTGGAACAGTTGCGGCTGGATGCGGGGCAGTTGACCTTTACGCCCCACTTGTTGCCGATTCCGCGGGGAATTCTGTCGACTATTTATGTGCACCTGAAGCGCGAGATGACGGCGGCGGAGATTCAGAATTGTTTCGGAGATTTTTATCGCGGCAAGCGGTGGGTGCGGGTTTATCCAGCGGCAAGTTTGCCGGAAATCCAGTTTTCAGTGCATACGAATTTCTGCGATCTCGGTTTTTGCCTGGCGCGCGACGGGCGGCGGTTGGTGGTCGTTTCCTGTCTCGACAATCTGCTGAAGGGCGCTGCCGGGCAGGCGGTGCAGAACATGAATTTGATGTATGGGTGGGATGAGAGCGAGGGATTGCAGTGAAGATTGTCGTCAAAATCGGGGGCGCGGCGGTGGAGCACAAGCCGACGCTGCAAAAATGCGCGCAGGCGGTGGTTCAACTCGCCCAGGACGGCCACCAGGTTGTGGTGGTGCACGGGGGCGGCGGCGCGCTGACGCGCACTTTGAAATTGATGGGGAAAGAAAGTGAATTTGTGCATGGGCTGCGCGTCACCGACGCAGAAACCCGCGACGTCGCTTTGATGGTGCTCGCGGGAATCGTGAATAAAAGTCTGGTGGCCGCGATTGCGGCCGCCGGGCAGCCGGCGATTGGCCTGTGTGGCGGCGATGGCGGCGTCTTTCGCGCTCGAAAAAAGCAGGATGCGGAACACGATCTGGGATTTGTCGGCGAAATCTGCTTCTCGGAACCGCGCTGGCTCCGGGCGATCTGGACGGAAGGTGGCATTCCGGTGCTCTCCTCGGTGGCGCTAGGCGGCGACGGCGAGTATTACAACGTGAACGCGGACCAGATGGCGGCCGCGTGCGCGATTGCCTGCCAGGCCGATGCTCTGATTTTCCTGACCGACGTGGCGGGCGTAAAGCAGGCCGATGGTTCGGTGATGGCGCGTCTGAACACCGCGGACGTGGCCGGGCTGATTGAAGGGGCAGTGATCAGCGGGGGAATGATGCCCAAGCTCGAGGCCTGTATTCAGGCGCTGAAGCGCGGCGTGGGGCGTGTGCGCATACTTCCGGCGGCGCAGGTGGAAGTGCTGCCGCTGTTTTATTTCACGCGCATTGAATGCGGCACGGAGGTGCTCAGAGCATGAGTCGGACCTCAGCCTCGCAATTCGATTCTGTCGCGCAAATGGAAAGCAGGCTTTTGCTTCCCACCTACGATCGCCTGCCGGTTCTTTTGGAGCGCGGCCAGGGTGTGTATGTATGGGATTCGACCGGGAAAAAGTATCTGGATTTCCTGAGCGGCATCGGCGTGAACGCGCTCGGCCACAATCATCCCGCGATTCAACGGGTGATCAAACGCCAAGCTGGACGGCTGATTCATACTTCCAATATTTTCTATCACCAGTATCAATCGGAACTGGCGCGGCGGCTGACGGAAATGTCGGGGCTGGACCGTGCGTTTTTCTGTAACAGCGGAACCGAGGCGTGCGAGGGAGCGCTGAAACTGGCTCGCGCCTTTGCACACGTAAACAACCAAAATGGCCACAAAGCAAGGTGGCGCATTCTGGCCATGGAAAACTCGTTTCATGGGCGCACCTTTGGCGCCCTCGCCATGACCGGGCAGAAGAAATACCGGACGCCCTTTGCCCCGCTTATGCCGGGTGTGCGGTTCGTCAAGTTTAATGATGTGGGCGATCTGGAACGAAAGTTCGATTCCAGCGTGTGCGCGGTGTGCATCGAAACGATTCAGGGCGAGGGCGGCGTCGATCCGGTGGATGCGGAATTTCTCGCCATGGCGAGAAGGTTGACCGAGGGCGGCGGTGCGTTGTTACTGCTCGACGAAATTCAGTGCGGACTGGGGCGCACGGGCCGGCATTTTGCATATGAGCACTACGGCGTTTTGCCGGACGTGGTGATGGTGGCGAAGCCACTGGCCGCGGGACTGCCGCTGGGCGCGATCCTCACGACCGAACGGGTCGCGGCTTGCATGCATCCCGGGCTGCACGGAACGACCTTTGGTGGAGGTCCGCTGGCTTGCGCGGTCGCGATGGAATTTTTGCGCGAAGAGCAACGTCTGCTGAAACACGTGGGCGCACTGGGCCGGTATTTTCACGGTGCACTGCAAGGGCTCGACAGGAGGCACAGCTCGATTCAGGACGTTCGCGGCGCGGGGCTGATGCAGGCCATCGAACTCGACTCGGTGGATCTGGCGAAGGCAGTGCTGAAGAAGTTGCTGGAAGATGGAATCATCATCAATCGCACGAATGACAAGGTGTTGCGCTTTCTGCCGCCTTACATCATTCAGAAAAAGCACGTAGACCTGGTGATCGCGGCGCTCGACCGGGCTCTCGGTGCGAAGATAGATTTGGCGAGTACCGGGCAGCGGGCTGACAAAAGTGAGAAAAGCAAAAAAAAGAGCGAGTCGGCCGGCTCGCGGCGCGAGGCCGTCCAACGCGCAGCCAGGCATTCCGAGGCGCACTCGCGCGAGGCCAAACATGCGCACGCGTGAAGCGGTCCTTCCGGACGCTGAGCAGATTCATGCTCTGATTACGAACTACTCGGGCGACGGAACGCTGTTGCCGCGCACGCTCGCGGAAATCTGCGAGAACGTCCGCGACTTTGTGGTGCTGGAAGAAGGGGAGAGCATCATCGGATGCGGCGCTCTTCATCTATATGGCGTGCATCTTGCGGAAATTCGGTCGATCACCGTCGATCCCACGCGCCAAAGCAACGGCGGCGGCCGGCGGCTGGTGAAGGCGCTGCTGGCCCAAGCCGAGAAACACAAAGTCACATGCGTGTGCCTCTTCACGCGCATTCCGGAATTCTTTGCGCGCCTGGGATTCACCACTGCGGCTCACCAGGACCTGCCCGACAAAATCCATAAAGACTGTTACCAGTGTCCCCGGCTCTCGCACTGTGACGAAGTTCCCATGATTCGTGGAAACGTGCCCGCCTTTGCGATTCTGCCGCCACCCAAAAACTGGGTGTTTAAGATTCAGGCATGAACTCTTCGAAACTGCGCCGTTCTTCTGAGAAAATCCGGCTGCCGCGAGGCTTTTCGTTTTCGGCGCTCGCGGCTGGTATCAAGGTGAGTCGGCGGCCAGACCTGGCTCTGGTGGAGGCTTCTGGCGGAGCGGCCGGCGCCGCATTATTCACGTCCAACCTGGTGGTGGCCGCGCCGGTGGAAGTTGGGCGCGCATCGTTGGCATTATTGGCGGCGGGCGGCGGACGAGTTCGCGCCGTGATTGTGAACTCCGGCAATGCCAACTGCGCCACCGGACGCGCCGGCCTTCAGGCTTGCCAGCGCGTTTGCCGAAATGCCGCGAAAATTCTTGGTGCGGCTCCCCCTCAGGTTTTTCCTTCTTCCACCGGAATCATCGGCGTTCCGATGCCGGACGACAAGATCCGCGCGAAGTTGCCGGAGCTTTTCGCAACTCGATCGGCGGACGAACGGGGGGTCCGCGCCTTTGCTCAAGCCATCATGACCACCGATACGAGGCCCAAGATTGCATCGGCGCGGTTTCGCACGGCCTCGAACGATGCGACAATCCTGGGAATTGCCAAAGGCGCGGGCATGATTCATCCGCAACTTGCAACCATGCTGGTGTACCTTTTGACCGATTTGGAGGCCACGCCTACCGAGTTGCAGCGCTTTTTGAGCGATGCGTGCGACGAGTCGTTGAACTGCATGTCCATAGACGGCGATACTTCCACCAACGATACGGTCCTGCTGCTGGCTAGCGGTGCCAGTGGCGTCCGAGTCCGCGACGCCGGCGTTAGAAAGAAGTTTTGCGCGGCGTTGACCGGTGTTTGCCAGTCACTCGCGGAGCAGATCGTCAGTGATGGCGAGGGCGTGCAGCATGTGATCCGGCTGCATATGGAGCAGGCGCGCAGCCGTGAAGAAGCAATGACGGTGGCGCGCACAATTGCTCACTCTTTCCTGGTGAAAACGGCTTGGGCGGGCGCGGATCCGAATTGGGGACGAATACTGGCGGCGGTGGGACGGTCAGGCATTCCCATCGACCCGGCGCGCGTTCAGATTTTTATCGGGAAGCAAAAGGTGTGCCGCAACGGAGTCGCGTGCCAGTTCAACGAGCGGGAGGCTCACCGCGCGCTCGCGCAGCCGGTCTGCGATGTGCGGGTCGAGCTGGGGAGAGGGCGGCAATCGGTGCAATTTCTAACCACCGACCTGACCGCGGAGTACGTGCGGATTAATGCCGATTACTCAACGTAAAGAAGGAGCCAGGGGCCAGGTCTCAGGAAAAACCTGAACGCCTTCGAGTTTTCCTGACACCTGACCCCTGAGACCTAATACCTGCTCCTAGAAGCTGAAACTCGCCTGCAATTCAATCTTGCGATTCGCCGCTTGGCTCGAAAACGCTCCACCCGCCAGAGCAATCGACTGTCCGAACGAGGACGAGCTCAGCGTGCCGATTGGATTTGCCGCATTCACCCTGTTCAGGATGTTTCGCGCATTTACGCTGAACGTCAGGCTGTAGCGTCGGTTGGTTGCCGGGCCCAGCCCTCCTCCACCGCCTCGTCCAAAACCACCGCCGCCGCCGTGCGCGGCGGCGGTGTGGCCGCCGCCTGCACCGCCTCCCTGCTGCGCCGTGTTTCTTCCGCTGACTTCTGGCCCGAAGCCGAAGGTTTTCGCCAATCTCAGATTCAACGTAAAGTGATTGGGGCCGGTCAGATAATTGACTGGAATTAGAGCCGAGGAACTGGTCGGAATTACGTAGTGGAGGCACGCATTCGCGGTTGGAAACGGGCACGAACCCGGCGGATTCGTGCCGAATGCAGGCCGGTCATTAAATATCGAATCATTGTTCAAGTCCTGCCCCACACTGACGCTATAGGGCGAGCCGGAATTGAAAATCATGAATGGACTCAAGCGAAACCCGCGCGGCAGCCCGACCGTGCCCCCAAAAAATACACGATTCCGGATATCAAACGACGCGCGCCCGTAGTCCGCGCCCACGTCATACTGATCCGATGGAAAGCTCGAAACGCCCGCTGTGTCACTGTTGGCATAGTTCAGACTGTAATAGCCGAAGAGCGACAACTTCGCGCCCGCTCGGATGTTGAAATTCGTGATCAGCTGGTTCTGCCGGAAAACTCCGCCCGAGACGTATTGGTAGATGGGCCCTGCATTCGGGTCTGGAATATTCGACAAAGGCGAACCCGGTGTCCCCGGCAGCGGGGCATTGACATTCAAGGACAGAAACTGGTGAACTCCACGCGCGTTGAGGTACGTAACCGTAAGGTTCGCGATCTTCGTTACCTGACGCTCCAGGCTGAACGCGGTCTGCATGATGTAGGGAGCGCGCAGTTCGGAATTAATTTGGTAAATTGCCTGGGCGGTCGCCGGCAATGTGTCTACCGGAGGTACAGCGGGATAAAACGTCGGCTCGGGCACCACTGCCTGTTGCTGTACCACGCCGTTCTGACGATCCGCGTTCAGAATCGACCCCTCTGTGAAGCGGTCGTAAAACAGACCAAAGCCACCGCGCAAAACAGTTTTCGGGGCGCTCTTTCCTCCTCCACCTAAGCCCCAGGCGAAGCTGAGGCGAGGCGCCCAGTCCACATGATCGTGGATGCCGCTCTGCGTTTCGAAGCGCAGACCGCCGCTCAGCGTGATGTTGGGACGAACCTTCCAGTCATCCTGCACATACAAACCAGCGTCCACCATCGTGACGGGAACGGTTGCAGTCGCGCCGCTGGCGGTGCCGCTAATGGAGAACTGAAGCGGAGTACCCATTGGCAAACCCTGCTGAGCATTGGCGTAAGTCGTGAGGTCTGGGAATGCATAGCTACCGTTGAACCCGGCGCCGGACACATTGACATCGTGAATCGCCCGCAAGCGCCCGCCGAATTTCACGAAATGCTTTCCCGCCGATATTGAAGTGTAATTCTGCAGTTCATAGTGGTCCTGGTGGTCTATCTGTGTTCCCGAACTGCTGCCACCACCTGTAAACTCTCCAAACACGTTGATGGTTGCGGCTGTGCTCAGCGGGTTCTGCGCGCTGTTATCCCGCAAGTACTGGAAATGAGTTTCGTTTACCACCTTCGTTCCTATAACTTGCGTATCGCTGACCTGCACCGTGTGCTCGGTGGAGTCGGTGTCGTAGCCGGCCTCTGGCAGCATCAGTCCGCCCACGCCGGCGTTCTGTTGTGTATCGCGATAAAACTGGTAGCGTGCAGTGAGTGTGTTGTTGGTGCTGACCTGATAGTCGAAGCGCGAACCGATGTTAGTTCGAGTGTGCGGGTTGGGAACGCTCTCGTTGAACGGTGTCGGCACGAAGTCTGTGCCGAGAACGGTTGCGTTCACGACTGCGATTTCGTCGATGTTGCGCCGTTGTACATCGAAGAAGAACGACGCCTTCTTGTTGATGGGCCCGCCGAAGTTTCCCTGGTAGATCACGGAGTCATAGGGCGTTTGTTCCGCATCGCCGAGGTAGGGGTTGCGTGTATTTAATCCAGAGCTGTTTCCCACAACGGAAAACTGTCCGTGGTACTTGTCGGTGCCGGGCTTGGTGAAGATTTCGATTCGCCCATAACCCAGCTTGTCGTACTCGGCCGAAAATGGATTGGAATTGATGCGTATCTCGCGAATCGACGACTTGGGCGGAAGCTCGCCGGCCGTAAATCCGTCAATGTAGAGTTGGCCGCCGTTGGGACCGGCCGAGGGACCGGCGAGAGCCTGAAGATCCGCCAGCAGTTCATCGGGGTCATCGGGCAAGGCCTCCAGATCCTCGCCTTTTAAGACGATCGCGCTCGCATTGTTGGCCGGGTTCACGTCGACCTGCGGGCTTTCCTCCTCGACATTGACCTTCTGCTGCTCCACCTGAATCTCGAGTGCGATGTTGAATTGCGCGGTCTGGCCCGCCCTGACCTCTACATCGTTCTGCACGAAGACCGTAAATCCCTTGGCGTTTGCCGTGACGGTGTATTTGCCGGGTGGCAGGTTTGCAATCTCGTACCCGCCATTGTGGTTGGTAGTCGCGGAGTGAGTGGAGCCGCCGGACTGGAGAACGGCCACTGCCGCATTGGCCACCAGGGCTCCAGATGGATCGGCAACTTGTCCGCGCAAGGTTCCCGTTGCCGCCGATTGAGCCCAGGCCGAAGCCGCTAGCATGAATAGAATGAAGAACGAACAAAACTTCAAAACCACACCTTTTCTTTCTTCGTTATAAGGGCAGATTGCGCTTGAAAACGATTTCCCTAGGGCGCAGCTTCCCCTTCTCCACCAGATGTGTTCAACGACCATGGGGAAAGCAGCGAGCGATTGGGCGCCGCCGTGAGAATTGGTTCGACTCCGGCCACCAACTGGATTGCCGTAACCGTTCCCGTCGCGCCGCCCTCCGTCGACAGGATCACGATGGCGTCACCTTTTTGCAGATCGGCGAGGGTGTTGTTCGGCAAGCGGTTCAAAATGCGCTGCAAGTCTGGCGGACCGTAGCCCCCTGGCCCGCCCCCCGGCCGGTGCGGCGATTGTGACGACCCCTCGGCTCCAGCTTGGGGCGAATCCTTGGCGACTGCGGGAGCATTTTCCTGGCTGCCGCTTTGCGCGTTTCTGCCTTGCGGGCTCCACTGGTGCCCTTCATTGGCGCCGTTGCCGCCCTTCAGCCGGGCGGCGAAGCGTTGCGCCATTTCAGGCGGCAGCTTCTTGATTTGAGAATCGGAGGTAATTCTGACCGTGACCGGAGCCTTCGCAATCAGGTCGCGGACGGTCACGGTGTTGTTGGCCACGTCAATCGCTGCAATCGTTCCGGCAATATTGCGAAATGTTCCCCAGACGATTTCCTCGGCCGTCAGCCCGCTGCCATCGGGGGTGCGCGGGCCGCGCGCGCGCAACTGATCGCCTACCTTGATCTGGTCAAGTGGCGCCGGCTTCGCGTCATCGAACTTCACCGAGTCCGGGGCATAACGACGTAACACCGTGTCTTTGCTGGCATGAACGACGATGCTCCGCTTCGCACCCAGCCCGCCGGCCGAGATCGTTATTGTGCCGGTGGCGGCATCGACTCTATCCACCAGTCCATCGACGCCCCGTTTCTGCCAATCCTCGCGCTCGCGCTCATGCTGTACCGAGAGGTCGGCCTGCTTCATGACGATCACGGTCAGCGCTGCCATGGTGTGCTGATCCGCCGATGATTTTCCGCGAACCAGGACGCGGTCTCCCGGTTGCAGATCCTGCAACGGCATGGCAGTCGCATTTTTCAGGGTTTTTTCTTCCGGGGAAACGCGCAAAATTTTGGTTGAGCCCGTGACCTTGGCCGTCACTTCGCCGCCGGATTCCGCGGCGATCGTGATTGAGTCTGTCTGCACGCTCTTGATGGTTCCTACGGCCTTGGCGATCGCTACATCGCCCGGCAAGGCGGCGGGCTTGGCCTGACCTGCCACCCGGCACGGGCTTGCCAACGCCATAACAAGGAACGACGCGAGCAGGTACACCACGATCCGCGCGTTCGGCCAACATCGCATTACATTCACTTTAGCATCGGCCTATACGCCAAAATTCAGCCTTTACGAAGTTTTACCCGGATTGACAGGGCATTTACACGATGGCTGGCAACTATGCGCCCGATTGCGTGCATCCAGTCTTCTATCCGGGTCGAGTTCTTTTTGGTGCGCAAGACAACAGTTAGGAAGGCGGGTAAAACACCTGTGATCGCGTGGGAAACCCTGACGACGGACGAATCAGGCTCGGAGGAGCCCGCCATGCCAGCTTCGGCTGGTCTCATTTACCGTTTGATCGTTGCTTTTCCCGCCTGGACGGGCGCGATGCTGGCAATTTACGCAATTTTCTCATCCAGATTTGTCGTGTCGAAGTTTGATAGCTATCGAATTGGCTCCCGACAAAACAAATATGATAAGCAGATAGGATATAGATGATGGAGGATCCAGGTTGAACGTCACGCGCTTGTGGCAGAAGGGGAGCTTGCAAGGTGCAATCCCGCGGAGCCCAGCTGTTCGTGTGCTCGTCTTCACGCTGGTCTGCACGCTGACGATCGCTTTGACGGTTCTCTCCGTGCTTGCCCAATCGCAGGAGTCGAAGGATAAAGATAAAGACTCGAAGGATAAAGACTCCAATGCTCAGGAGTCACGGGATGCGGTTTCGACAATCGCAGTCAACGTCAACGTTGTCACACTGCCCGTCACCGTGCGCGACAAGCATGGGCAATTGGTAAAGGATCTGACCAAGGACGATTTCACGTTGCAGCAAGATGGGCATCCGCAGACGATCAGGTATTTTTCGCAGGAATCGAATCTGCCGCTCACGCTTGGTTTGCTGGTCGATACCAGTTTGAGTCAGCGCGGGGTTCTGGATCAGGAACGCAACGCGAGCCGCAGCTTTCTCGATCAGATGCTGGTGCAGCAAAAGGACAGGGCATTTCTCATCCATTTCGATCGCGAAGTTGAGCTCTTGCAGGATCTGACGCACAGCCGCGAAAAGCTGCAATCGGCACTGGATTTGCTGAAGACGGCGGATGACAACCGGGGCCGGTCCAACGACCCGAACGACAGTTCGCAATCAGGTTCAGGACACAAACGCGGCGGGACCGAGCTCTATGACGCAGTTTATCTGGCTTCGAATGAGCTGATGAAGAAGCAGCCGGGACGCAAGGCGGTGATTATCCTTTCCGACGGAGTGGACCGCGGAAGCAAGACGACGCTCGAGAGTGCGATTGAGGCGGCGCAACGCTCGGATACGATCGTGTATTCGATCTACTTTAAAGGTGAGGAAGAACGCGGCGAACATCGCGGCAACGGCATGGGCCGGGGCGGTGGTGGTTATCCCGGAGGCGGCTATCCCGGCGGGGGTTGGCCGGGCGGCGGTTATCCCGGAGGCGGCGGTGGACGCCGCGGAGGAGGACAACGGCCCTCGGAAGAGCCGCGTGTCGATGGCAAGAAGATTCTGGAGCGGGTTTCGAAAGAGACGGGTGGGCGCTTCTTTGAGGTGTCAAAGAAGCAGAGCGTCGGTGAAATTTTCACGAGTATTGTCGATGAATTAAGAACGCAATACAGCATGGGATTCACACCGGATAAAGAGGGTTCGAGCGGCGGGTATCACCACCTTGTCTTACAGGTAAAGCGGAAGGACATGACCGTGCAGACTCGCGAGGGATACTATGCGGGCGGGGAGAGTTAATTAAAACCTTGCTGGCTTAAGAAAGCTCGGATCAAGTACTGCGGTCCTCCGTGCACCTCGGTGAACCCTGTGGGTTATGCTTCTCGCCGACCCCAATCAGGGCATCCTTTAAGCCTCATTTCTCATGGAATTCCGCCCAGGCCCCTGATTTCCCGTAATACACACGCAAATTGCACTCCTTCGCCGATACATGTGCCAACGCGATCTGAGCCGGAGTTATAGACGTGTCGCTCTGCCCAATTTGCATCGGTGAGCGAACCAGATCTTTCGTCTGGTCATACTTGGCTCCGAAAGCGACGTTCCTGTTCACTACGAGAATCCAGTTCTGTTTTTGAGGAAGAATGTACAAACTATATGCGCCTTCTGGAATCACCGCGTTCCCCAGGGTGAGGGTAGTCTCCGTGAAAAGAACCATCGGTGAGCCGCCTGGCTCCCAAATTCTGCCTTCGCGGAATTGCTCCTGGCGCTTTTCAGGCAACTTGCTGTACTGAACTTTCAACTGCTGCCCGTCTTCAAAGGTGCAGAAGACGCTCTCCGACGGATCGGTCGACGGTGGCTGCTGAGCCACGCTCGACAACGCTAACCCACTGACAATTACAAAGCAGGTCGCGAGCCTACGCATAGTTGTTCCCTCCCTGGCGAGATGATGCTGTCGAGACCAGGCGCGTTCATCTGCTATCAGGACGCAGCAGACATCCGCAAGTATTCAACCCCATATCCTGCGCTCAAAGTACTAAAACGTAAAGGATAGAAAAGAGCAGATGTTCAACTTTTCCCGGAAAGGGGCGCGAGTCCTAAGCCGATTCGCAAGCCAACCGCTCGGCTGAAAACTGAATCTCTAACCTGCGCGGACTCCTGCCGCTTGTGGGGTAAGAGGAGAAATCGTATGGGATATGCTTTCTGCCGACACTTAATCAGAGTTTCCTCAGGCTCGTTCCACACAACGGCCAATTCGTCAGCGGCCTGAGGTGCCGAACACACCCGACTGTGACACGCCCCGCGAGGACCCACTGATAGCGTGGGTTCCCGCATCCCCGCCGGAAGCATTCAAACGCTACTGCGCGAACCAATCCAGAGTCGGGTCATTATTCCCGTTATACCCACCCGCCGGGATGAACAACATCGAGGTCGGGCTGACGATGTACATGATGCCAACCTCAGTGGCCCCTTGCGAGACCACCGCGCGCCCGCTACTTGCGACCGCGTAAGTCGTAGAGATGGCGTTCTCCTGTGGTCCATGGGCGCCGTCATTCTGGGTAACACCGGTAAAGTTGCCAGCCCCGTCGCCGGTCAGCGAGTCTACCTCGGCGCTGGAGTTCATATCCTCCGGGTAATCGCTACCGCCGGTGAATGTACCGCTGATCGAGCCGTTGGAGAAGCTGCTGCCGGTCTGTGGATAGAACTCTCCGAAGGCAACGGCATTGTCGGTCCCAATGACGAAGCCCTGGTTCTGTGAAATCAGGTAGAAGACGGGTGGATGGCCGCCGCCGAGTCCGGTCAAGGTAACCCGTCCGGTTGAATCGACAAAATAGGTGCCCGTGCCCGTCTCGGTGGAGAGAGTGCCGCCATGGTTGTCGTCAAAGCTCAAGCTGGCGGAGCCGCTGCCATTCGCGGTGAAAATACCACCAGTGACGTCGCCCACCGGAGAGCCGCTGCTGTTGTCAACCGATTGCACGCCCAGAATCGAGTTCCCGTTGAGCGCAGCGTCGGTGAAACTTCCGCCTCCGGTTTGCAGCAGAATGTCACCCGCCAGCAATCCGTTGCCCACTGGATCGTCTTCCATAATCAACATTTCGTTGGTGTTGACCACGTAGAAGATAAACGTGTCGGTCTGTCCGCCCGCGAAGTTAAATGTAATCGTGACCGAGCCGCGGCCGGTCGAGGTGGACAGGATTGTGAAATTGCTGGCTGTCAAAGTGATTTGGGAGTTGGCCGTGCCATTGTCGTTGGTATCGGCTATGCCGTTAAGGTGGCCCTTGCCATCCGAATTGAATTCACCAGCCATGCCGGAGCGGTGCCCGGCCCCGTCCGCGCCGATGAATCCGAAGGCGTAGTCGCCTTTGAGTTTGCCGATCGAGAAGGCCGACGTAGTTTGCTTGCGCAACGGCCCTGAGGCTATGATTTGCGAATTGTCATAGTAAGAGATTCTGCCACTACTGTTGCCGGTGTTCAACGCGATCGCAAACGTCCTGGTATTGGAGGTCGAGTTTACGGTCTCAGTCAAGGTCATGAGTCCCAGATTGTTCGGGCCCATGCAGTAGGCGCCAACCAGCTTGCCGCTTTGCGGGCCGTTGAATTGGTCGTTGCTATCGAACCTCCCGCTGGGGACGTTGCCGGAACCATCCGCCACAAAGCTCAGGACGCTCGCGGCCTGGACAGAAGAGACACCCAGTTGAGTGGACCAGCCTTCCGTCAGGGCCGCATAGGTGCCATTGAAGGCGGCGTTGTTGCTGCACGTCATGACGGTAATGGTCAGGTTCGCAGTAGCATGAGTTGCTGCGGAGTCGGTCACCTCGACCGTGAAGTTGATGGCTCCGGTCGCCGTCGGAGTTCCGGTGATGGCGCCGCTGGTCGCGTTGAGCGCGAGGCCGCCGGGCAGGCTGCCACTGCCGATGCTCCAGGAGTAGGGTTGCACTCCGCCGCTCGCGTACAACGTCGCCGCATAGGCCGTAACTTCGCTCCCCATGGGCAAGCCGGTCGTCTGGACCTGGAGCGGAGTGCTCTTGTTGATCAGGATGCTCAGGTTCGCCGAGGCCTGGCCTGCGGGGCTCTCCGAATCGGTCACCGTTACGGTGAAGCTGGAAGTTCCGGTCGCCGTGGGCGTTCCATAAATCTGGCCGGTGATGCTGTTCAGACTCAGCCCCGCTGGCAGGCTGCCTTTCGTGATGCTCCAGCTGTAGGTTGGCATACCGCCGGCAGCCTGCATCGTCTCGCTATAGATGGCTCCGACGTTGCCGGATGGCAGCGTTGTTGTCGTGATCGCAAGCGCCGCATTGACGGTAATGCTCAGGTTCGCGGTCGCCGTCTGTGCCGTGGAATCGGTGACCTGCGCGGTGAAGTTGAACGTCCCCGTTTGCGTCGGCGTTCCAGAAATCATGCCGGTGCTCGCAGCAAGCGACAAACCGGGGGGCAGGTTGCCAGCGCTGATGCTCCACGTATCGGGCGGATTTCCCCCACTGGCGGACAATGAATCGCCAGGGTACGGCGTGTCGACCACACCCACCGGCAGGCCGCTGGTGATGATCTGCAGTGGATTGCTGATCGTGATGCTGAGGTTCGCCGTTGCGCTCTGCGCCGTGGGCGTTTCCGAGTCCGTCACCTTGACGCTAAAGTTCGACGTTCCTGTCGCGGTCGCTGTTCCGGTGATCTGGCCGTTGGTATTGAGACTCAGGCCGCTAGGCAGGCTGCCGGAGGTGATGCTCCACGTATAAGGCGTAATTCCGCCGGTGGCTGCAAGTGTCTGGCTGTAAGCAACTCCTACTGCCCCACCTGGCAGCGACGGTGTGGTCACGCTCAGCGGCGGAGCGCTGATTGAGATGCTCAGATTCGCGCTTGCGGTCTTGACCGGACTTTCCGAGTCCGTCACTGTCACCGTGAAGCTGTTCGTTCCCACCTGCGGTCCCGTCGGCTTTCCCGTGATCGCGCCGGTCGCTGCGTTTAGCGTGAGACCCGCAGGTAAGCTGCCGGTTGTGATCGCCCATGAGTAGGGCGTGATGCCGCCCGTCGCCTGCAAGTTCTGGCTGTAAGACGTGCCCACCACTCCCGCCACCAGGCTCGAGGTGCTAACGGCCAGCGCCGGCACGCTGATCGAAATGCTCAGATTCGCACTTGAGGTCTTGACCGGATTTTCCGAGTCCGTCACTGTCACCGTGAAGCTGTTCGTTCCCACCTGCGGTCCGGTCGGTGTTCCCGTGATTGCTCCGGTCGCTGCGTTCAGCGTGAGACCGGCAGGTAAGCTGCCGGACGTGATCGCCCATGAGTAGGGCATGATGCCGCCCGTCGCCTGCAAGGTCTGGCTGTAAGGCGTACCCACTACTCCTGCCGCCAGGCTCGTGGTGGTGACGCTAAGCGGCGGAGCGCTAATCGAGATGCTCAGGTTCGCACTCGCCGTCTTGACCGGACTTTCTGAGTCCGTCACTGTAACCGTGAAGTTGATTGGCCCTGTCAGCGTGCCTGTCGGCGTGCCGGAGATGACGCCTGTGCTCGCGTTCAATGTCAGCCCAGCCGGCAGAGCGCCGGTGGTAATGCTCCACGTGTAAGGAGTAATTCCGCCGGTGGCGGCCAGGGTCTGGCTATAAGCGCTTCCCAGCGTTCCGCCAGGCAGGGACGACGTGGTCACACTCAGCGGCGGAGCGCTGATCGCAATGCTCAGGTTCGCGCTCGCGGTCATGGCGGGCTTCTCCGCGTCGGTCACGGTCGCCGTGAAGCTGATTGTTCCAACCTGCGGTCCGGTCGGTGTTCCAGTGATGGCGCCGGTCGCTGCGTTCAGAGTCAGACCGGCAGGTAAGCTACCGATTGCGATCGACCAGGAGTACGGCGTGGTGCCGCCCGTCGCCTGCAAGGTCTGGCTGTAAGACGTGCCTACTACGCCCGCCGCCAGACTCGTGGTCGTGACCGAAAGAGGCGTGCCCGTGCTCGTGCCAATGCCCGTCATGGCAATCGTCTGTGGGGTGGTCGCGTCTGAGTCGGCGATGCTGATGGTGGCGGCTCGGGTGCCCGTCGCAGCCGGCTTGAAGGTCACTTTGATCGCGCAGTTGGCTCCTGCCGACAGGGACGAACCGCAGGTGTTCACCTGAGAATAGTCTCCGGCGTTGGTTCCGCCAATTGTTATGCCTGAGATGCTGAGCGCCATGCTGCCGACGTTGGACATTGTTACAGTCTTTACTTTGCTGCTCTGGCCCACGGCCACTGATGCGAAGTTCAGCGTCGTAGCGGACAGCTTCACGGCAGTTCCTGTACCGATCAAGCCCACGACATTCGGACTTGATGCATCGGAATCGGTGATGGTGATCGTCCCGTAGCGGGTTCCGGCAGCGGTGGGCGAAAAATGGAACGCCAGGTTGCAACTTGTTTTTGCAGGCACGGTACCACTGGCGGGGCACGGATCGGTGGTGCTCACCAGCGCGAAATCTCCGTTGATGGCGATTGCGCTTATGTTCAAAGCGACAGTGCTGCTGGTGTTCGTCAGCTTTACCGTCTTCGGTGCACTGGTGGTACCCAGCTGTTGAACCGTGGCAAAGATGATGTCGGTCGAAGATAACGTCACGATGCTTGCAACGCCGTTACCGGTCAGGCTGATGGTCTGCGGACTGCCTGCGGCATTGTCAGTGATCGTGATGCTGCCAGTTCTTGTGCCCGCAGCGCTGGGCGTGAAGCGAACGGTAATCACGCAACTGCCATTCGCCGGCAAGGTATTCGGGCTGATTGGACAATTGTTGCTCTGCGAATAATTATTGCTAGTGCTGGAAATCGAGCTGATCGTCAGCGATGCAGCGCCAGTGTTGGACAGGGTCACGTATTGCGGGGCGCTGATCTTGTGAAGAGCTTCATTCCCAAAATTCAGACTCGTAGGGGACAGGCTCACGGTAGGAACCTGTAGCCCTTTGTCCACATCAGCCAAGGCCGTGGATGCGGCATTTTCATTTCCGCTGTAAGCAGCCGCAGAATTGGACTGCGCCAGCGTCAGGTGGCTACCGAGAACGGCAAGTAGAGCGACGAAGCTACACAGAACAAGACGAGAGCAGCGCATAAGATTTTTGTCCGAAAGGGTCGAAGAAGGGGAGACGACAGTACCCCGGACTCATTCGAGTAAGGGGACTCTCGTTCGACAGCTCTTCCCGAGAGAGAGCTGCTCACCAGTAGCCTAACGGTTTGGACCGCGCGTCTAAATAGCTCGGATGGGCCATTAGGGGGAAAAAGGTTCTATTAAGTTCGCACAGTGGGGATGAGATCACAATCTCTGTACTACAACGAAAAGTAAGGTGCTTAGTGGAGTTCCTTCGAGATCAGCCTTCGCTCTCAGAATAGAGCGCCCAGGCGCTGGCCAGATCCTGCACCACGTGGCCCAAGGACTTGTAGATGGTGATCTCCTCCGCCGAGCGGCGCCCCTCGATTTCGCCCGCCAGCACCTGGCCAATCTCAGCAACAATATGTTCATCGCCCACCAGGCCGGCCGCCTTGGCTCGAAGAAACTCCCCGCCTTGATTGAGCACGCCCTCGCGGCTGTCGGCAATGAAGCGCGAGCGGACGACGAGGTCGCTGTCTACCTCCGCCGGGCCCGCGTGGCTGGAGCCGACTAAATTCAGGTGTGTTCCTGGCCGCACCCATTCACCTTTTAAGATCGGCTCAGCCGCCGAGGTCACTGTACAGATGATGTCGGCCTCGGCGACCGCTTCCCGGACGACTCCAGCAGCCGCGACCGGCAATGCAAGTTCCGCTTGCATCCGCTCGGCGAATGCTCGGGCGCGTTCGTGCGCTCGTCCCCAAACAACGATGGACTCGAGATCGCGAACCTTGCCGATCGCTCTCGCGTGAGTCGCGGCCTGTTCGCCATAACCCAAGAGTGCAAGCCGACGCGCATCTTTGCGTGCCAATGCGTCGGTAGCGACCGCGCTGGCCGCCGCCGTCCGGATGGCCGTGATCTCGCCCGCATCGACCACGCACACAGCAGCGCCGGTTTCAGGATCAAACAGGACCACCAGACCCTGGTGCGACTGTTTTCCACGAGCGAAGTTGTCGGGGAAGACGCTGATCAACTTGGCGCCAAATGGGGCCTGCGCGCCCATCGCGCCCGGCATGATGCCGAACAACCGGCCGTCAGAGAGCGGGATCATCGAACGCAACAGTTGCCGCGTTTCACCTCGCGAGAATGCGATCATCGCCTGGCGCACAATGGGGATGCACATCTCATAGGTGAGCCGCCTGGCAACCTGCGCGCGGTCAATGAATCGCATTAGCCCCCTTCCCTTTAGATCGCTACAATCTTACCCGGTTCGCCAGGGACGAAAGTCCCGAGTTCACATTAGCGGCAGCAAACGAATCGTGCAAAAGTAAAGTAAGCCGCAAATCTGTCTTGAGGTTTACCCCGATGAACGCAATCCTTCACTTCCTTTTCAGGCCGCCAGAAGGCCCGCGCAGCATAGTGCTGGTTCGGATTGCGGTGGGGCTGATTTTTCTTACGCAGGGCATCCTGAAGTTCGTCGACACCAACATGGGAGTGGTTCGTTTCACAAGAATCGGGTTTCCGCATCCCTACTTCACAGCCCACTTTGTAGGCACTCTCGAGGTTCTCTGCGGACTGCTGCTC